>CACZCM010000179.1 GCA_902779615.1 uncultured Ruminococcus sp.
TATCCCTCGTGTTATTGTAAAATTAATGTATAATAGTTTTTTACAGGAAATTTGGTATCCAACTAATCATGAGGTGATATTTATGAGAAAAACCAAGATCATATGTACTCTTGGCCCTGCAACAGACGATGAGCAGATTCTGCGCAAGCTTCTGCTCAACGGAATGGACGTTGCAAGAGTCAACATGAGCCACGGAACACACGCCGAGGCAAAAGCCCGCATCGACGCTGTAAAAAAGCTGCGCGAGGAGCTTGATCTTCCCGTTGCTGTCCTGCTCGATACAAAAGGGCCGGAAATTCGCACGGGGAATTTTTCACAGGGACCGGTAACGCTGAACGAGGGGCAGGAATTCACGCTGACCTCAAAAGATATCGACGGCGACAGCAGCGCTTGCTCCGTGACCTTCAAGGCGCTTCCGCAGGAGCTGAAAACCGGCGATAAGGTTCTTATAGATGACGGCTTGATCGAACTTCACGTTCTCCGCTGCACCGATACGGACGTTGTGTGCAAGGTAGTCAACGGCGGCAGCGTTTCGTCACACAAAGGCATCAATATCCCGAACGTAAAGCTTTCGCTCCCGTTCTTGTCGGAAGCTGACAAAAACGACATTGCATTCGGAGTTGAGCAGGACATCGACTTTATCGCAGCGTCATTTACTCGCTCGGCAAACGACATCATGCTTCTGAGGAAAGAGCTGAAGAAGCTTGGCAGCAACGACATTCGTATCTGCGCAAAGATCGAAAACCACGAAGGCATCGAAAACATAGATGAGATCATCAGAGTGTCTGACAGCATCATGGTAGCGAGGGGGGATCTCGGAGTTGAGATCCCGCTCGAAGAGATCCCGATACTTCAGAAGCAGATCATTCAGAAGGTCTACGAGGCAGGAAAGCAGGCGATCACCGCTACTCAGATGCTTGATTCGATGATAAAGAATCCCCGCCCCACCAGAGCCGAATCAACCGACGTTGCGAACGCAATCTACGACGGCACGAGCGCGATCATGCTCTCGGGCGAAACAGCAGCCGGAAAATACCCCGTCGAATCCGTGAAGACAATGGCAAAGATCGCCTACACCACGGAGCATGACATCAACTACATCGAGAAATTCCGCAAGCGCGATATTGTGGAGAGAACCGACGTTACATCAGCTATCTCACACGCAACCTGCACAACGGCGCACGATCTCGGCGCAGTTGCTATACTGACCGTTTCAAAAACGGGTACAACGGCGAGAATGATCTCAAAGTACCGCCCCGAGTGTCCGATAATCTGCGGAACTACCGAGCCGAAGGTTCGCCGCCAAATGAATTTGTCATGGGGAGTAAAGCCGATCGTAGTCGAAGAAAAAGACAACAC
Organism: uncultured Ruminococcus sp.; assembly: GCA_902779615.1. Classification (GTDB taxonomy): domain Bacteria; phylum Bacillota; class Clostridia; order Oscillospirales; family Acutalibacteraceae; genus RUG592. Next base: position 1,360 of record CACZCM010000179.1, read on the forward strand.
CGATGAGCTTTTCGAGCACGTTGTTTCGGTTGCGCTTGAGCAGGGACTGGTAAAAAACGGCGACCTTACTGTTATAACCGCAGGCGTACCGCTGGGCGTATCGGGTACGACAAATCTGCTTAAAGTACATCTTGTCGGCAATATCCTTGTTACGGGCGAACCGATCACCGATCAGACCGTCTGCGGCAGGCTCTGCGTATGCAAAAACGAAGAAGATGCGCTGAAAAACTACACCGATGGCGACATTCTTGTTATCCCGAAAACAACCAATAATCTCCACAGAATCATTCGTACTGCGAAGGGCGTTATTGCCGAAGAGGAGGGCGTAAACAGCCACGCTGCGATAGTGTGCCTTGCCCTCGATAAGCCCGTTCTTGTCGGCGCAAAAAATGCCACCTCGATCCTGAAAAGCGGCACTGTTGTTACTCTTGACGGTATCAGAGGAACAGTTTTCAGCAATAACTCAAAGATCATATAAGCAATCACTTTGATTTTCCTGACTTTTCCTCCCGATAGTATTTTACAGTAAGCATTTTAAGGCATGGCAGCGTGCCGCCTTCAAACATTTTGAAGTAAACTTGACGAAAACTTATTATTAAAGAAAACGTCATTGATAAAATCCTATTGAATAATAGTTCAGATTTTAGAGTGGGGCATCGAGTTATTTTGTTGGAAAACACTTGACGCCAAATCGGATGTTAAGTGAAGCGGCTTAGAGCTTAGAGCTTAGAGCGGTAAAAAACAGTATTCCACTTTCAACACTCCAAACTCATTCATAAGCCAAGGGATATACGATTCAGCATGGTGATAGCAACTGCAGCCGCTGCCGCTGCTATCACCGCTGCCGTTATGATCTCGACTATTCGCTGCGCTCTCTGCGGCGGCATCAGCTTCATCAACAGCATCTCAAGAAGCTCCCCGCCGTCGGTCGACACAAACGGCAGCATATTAAATATACCAAGCGCTGCGCTTGACTGAGCACACTGCATGAAGATCGCCTTGTCAAAGCGGTCAAAAAGCAGCCAAAACAGCGGAATACACAAAAAATTCATCAGCGGTCCCGCCAGGATACACAATGCGTGTTCGGCGGGACTGCGCTTTGTTCTTCCGTTGTCCATCATATCGACGCACAATAGCCGCAGCCGCAGCTCAAGCGAATCGCACCCGAAGTGCAGCAGCGTCACAGCATGACCCGCCTCATGTATCGCTGCGCATAGCACGCAAGCCGTGAACCTTTCCGAGAACACTATTGAGCACAATGCCAAAAACGCTATCGAAATGTAATCAAATTTTACCTTTACTTTACCTATCCTTATAATCATCAGCCGCCGCACCGATCAGTTCCTCATTGTCGGTTTCAATATTTACCACTGCCGAGTTATCCTTCAGCCCGTCGATATATTCTCTGACAGAATCATACAATTCTCCGCCAAGCTGCTTTATCAAAATGAGAGCCACCGCAGCCAAAAGACATATCGCCGTTCTCAAAATCGGTATAATGCGGCGGCAACCGTTCTTTTGTTCATTGGCGGGATCGGGCTTTTTTGTCTGCTCTTCGCATTTCATTATATATACGCCTCCGAAATATTTATTGCCTAAGCTCCAAATCTTGCGAAGCTCGGTTTTGTCATAAATAATATGCGCCAAGCGTTCAAAACTTTACGGAATATTTATCCTGCGCTTCACATATGTTTTACGGAGACGCTGATCGGGTGATCCTCTCAGCGCATATTTAACCATAACAATAGCGCTCCAAAACGATCGTATACGCATGAGTATTCTCTGCTGCATTGATTCGTCATTTCGCTTTTGTCTTGGATCGCTAAAAAACTCGGAGGCTGCTAATATGGAAAACTCAAGGATCTATACTGACATTGCTGCCCGCACCGGCGGAAAAATATATCTCGGCGTTGTTGGCGGGGTGATCGACGAACTTCCTCAGTCGGCATCGGGGAAAACTATCATGACTACCGAGCCTAAGTTTATCCCCGAAAGCGCCGCTGAGATCACTCTTGACGACAACGTCAGCGTGAGCATCAGAATGATAGACAGTGTTGGCTATATCGTCCCGGGAGCGCTGGGCTACAGCGAGGAAGACCGCCCAAGAATGGTAAAGACGCCATGGTTTGAAGAAGAGATCCCATTCGACACCGCCGCCGAGATCGGCACTCAAAAGGTGATCACCGACCACTCGTCTATCGGTATTGTCGTTACGACCGACGGGTCGGTTACAGATATTCCCCGAGAGGAATACGAAGAATCCGAGAGACGGGTCATCGAGGAACTAAAGCAGCTCAACAAGCCGTTTGTTGTTCTGTTAAACTGTTCTGCTCCGAATTCGCCGTCGGCGCGCGCTCTCGCATCATATTTGTCTGATAAATATGACGTAACGGTTATCCCTGTCAACTGTCTGGAGCTTGACGAAGACGAGATCAAGGAGATCTTGTCCGAGGTGTTGATGGAATTTCCCGTTCGAGAGATAGCCATTGATATGCCAAGGTGGATTTCGTCTCTCGAAAAGGATCACGCGATCAAAAGCGGAATCTTAACAGCGGTGCGCAGCGCTGCGGGCAGCGCATTGAAGCTAAAGCAGCTTCGAGAGGTGTGCGGAGGGATCTCGGGCTGCGAATACGTTAGCCGAGCCGAACTGACCGATATTGACCCCGGAACAGGTCATGCTGCAATTGCGCTTACGCTTTGCAGAGGGCTTTTCTGCGATGTAGTCAGCGAAAAATCGGGACTTGACATCAGCGACGAATCCGATATTCTTAATCTCGTAAGAGAACTTAGCGAGGTAAAGACCGAATACGACAAGATCAAAGCAGCATACAGCGACGCGCTCGACTCGGGCTACGGCATCGTCATGCCGACAATGGAGGATCTGACATTTGAAGAGCCTCAGATCATCAAGCAGGGAACTCGATACGGGATCAAGCTTAGAGCGAGCGCTCCTTCGATCCATATGCTAAAAACAAATATCTTCACCGAGGTCACGCCTATCGTAGGCTCGCAGGAGCAGTCGCAGGAGCTTGTCAGCTATCTGCTGTCGGAATTTGAAGATGACCCTGTAAAGATATGGCAGTCAAATATATTTGGAAAATCGCTCAATGAGCTTGTCAGCGAGGGGCTTCAGAACAAACTGAGCCGTATGCCGCAGGACGCTCGAATGAAGCTTAACGAAACGATCGAGCGTATAATCAACGACGGCTGCAACGGACTTATATGTATTCTTCTCTGACAGAAATATAGCAGCAGACCCTACAGCTGTCTATGCTCGTAGAAAGCAGAGCTTTAAGCAAAACAAAAGCGGACTCCCAAGACGAGAGTCCGCTTTCGGCGTTAAGCTATTGCATGCAAAATATTACTTAACAATTATTTCAATTACTTGTTAAAAGAGTCAAGATCTACCGAAACTCTAAGGATCTTCAGAGCATCGCTTGAATTGATCGTGCCGTCCTTTACAACATCTGCAGCTGCTTCCTGCGGAGCGCTGAGCTTTACAAGTCCTACGGACGCTCTGAGCACCATAAGTGCGTCTCCGGAGGTGATAACTCCGTCGTTGTCCATATCGCCCGGCGCATATACAACCGGAGCCGGCGGCTCGGGATCTGTTTTGCCCGGATCATCGGGAGTTGCATCATCAGGTGTTGCATTATCGCGTGTTGCAACGTCTGTTGTTGCATTATCGTGTGTTGCAACGTCTATTGTTGCAACTTCGGGAGTCCCAATGTCGGATGTTGCATCATCGGACGTTGTTACATCAGTCGGGTCAGTCGGATCAACAGGATCAGTCGGGTCAGTCGGATCAACAGGATCTGTGGGATCAGTCGTATCCTCAGGAACGCTCTTCTTCTCAACGAACTTAACCGCAACAGAAGATGTGAGCTCATTTGTGCTGTTGTAAACTGCGATAACAACATCGCCGTAGAGCGCTTCAACTGTATTGAGCGCCGCACCCGACTCGATCGGAGCATTTGCGCTGTCGCTTGTTGCGGCCTCGTCTGCGGAAGCCTTAGGCTGGTCCGCTGTGTTTTCCGGCTCCTCTGCTGTTTCAACAGGCTCTGCGGGAGTAAGCGCCTCAACGGGAGTAAGCTCAAACGAGCCGTCGTCGCCAAACTCCACCTTAACATCATTTACAGTTACAGCGTTTACATCATCGCCCTCAACCGTTACGGTAACAGCCTTATCGTACTCAGTGCCGCTTACTGCGAGCTCTCCGTCAATGAAGATCTGAGTATTTGCTGCTGCAGAAACAGAAAGAAGGGAAGCAACCATAAGAATTGCAAGTACAAGGCTTGCAAGGCGCTTGTTAGAAGTTACAGTGTACATTTTCCATTTCCTCCTAGTCAGTATTGCGTGCCCCTCTCGGTTCACGAAATCATGTTAACAAAGTGCATGCGATCAACAAACGGATACAAATACCCAATTGTCAATACTTTTTGTTACATTCGATATTTTATCATATCAAAGCTTCGATTTCAATTGACTATTCTTCCAAATTGGATTTTTCGGTATATTTTTATCGCTATTCACTAATTTTCACAACAAGAATTATATTTTATAGTTAATTTTATTTTCAAAATCACAACTCACCCAATCGTCTTCATCTAAACGACCGATATCTTGTCGATAATGCACAATATGATAAATTTCAATAATAATATCTGCTTTTTATGCGCTGTATAAAAATTTTTAGTGATTTTGCACATAGATGTTTTTACAGTTTCCCACATATAGTCATCGCTTTGACCAATCTTACAGGAGTTCAAAAAACGGACGCAGGCTTTTTTGCCAAACGTCCGTTTTTATGTATATTAGTATCCATTCCAGTGATAATCCTTCATGTACTCGGGATAATCGAAATAAGCGTAATCTTTATCTACAGTTCCGGGGCAGCCGTATAAGTAGCCAACTTGATACTGCCACAGTCCGTATGGATTGCTGTAGTGTACGGAACCCGTCCAGTCTGCCGCCCAGTAGCAATATTTCAGCTGTGTTTCGGGATATATCGCATCCTTGCAGTATGCTACCGACGCATAGAATCCCGCAAAGTAACCAGCTGCCTTGATCTCTGAACAGAAGCCCTCAACAAGTGAGGAACAGAACGACTTTCCTCTCCAGAACTGCCAGTTTTCTTCAATATCAAAATATATCGGATATTCAAACTGCTTTCCTTGAATAGCATTCAGACAAGCCCACGCTTCACATCTTGCGTCATATTCACTCTGCGCATATGAATACCAATAAACGCCCACATCAAGTCCTGCTGCTTTTGCCCTGTTGTAATTCGAGTCAAAATTCGGATCCTTCTGATAGTTTCTGTTGCCGTAGCCTGCGCTGATAATAACAAAGTCAATCCCCTGCGCCTTTACTGCATCAAAATCGACCCAGCCGTTCCAGCGTGAAATATCGATGCCTTTCTTGAAGGTTGAGTAGTCCTTATTGCGAAGCTCCTCTTCCCTGCGGCGTTTTTCTTCCTCTTCCTGCTGTCTGCGCTCTTCTTCCTGACGTTTCTTTTCCTCTTCCTCCAGTCTTTTCCGCTCACGCTCTTCTTGAGCAGCCTTGACACGCACGCTGACCTTCTCAAGGTCAATGCCAAGCGAAACATGAAGAATGGTCAATGCGTCACTGCTCGTGATCGCTCCGTCACCGTCCATATCAACCAGCTCGGCGATCACCTTATCAAGCTCGCTAAGCCCCACCGAAATGCGCAGCGTCATAAGCGCATCTGCGGAAGTCAACTCGCCGTCGTTGTCAGCATCGCCTTTCAGTGTGTTCACTTTATCGCTGTCGGTGTCCTTTTTCGTGTTCTCTTCGCTGTCGGTGTCCTTTTTCGTGTTCTCTTCGCTGTCGGTGTCCTTTTTCGTGTTCTCTTCGCTGTCGGTGTCC
>CACZCM010000180.1 GCA_902779615.1 uncultured Ruminococcus sp.
TCAGCGGAGAACTGTTTACAGGTTCTTTTACGCTTTCCGACCCGAGAGCTACGCTTTGGAATAACAGTATTTCATTCAACAAAGCCGCTCTGTCTGCTCTGAACGGCTGTGAAAGAGTAAGGATTGAAATCAACCCCAATACAAAAGGTATGCTTCTTATTCCGGTTACCAAAAAGGATAAAGACAACGTTCATTGGGTCAAAGGCGTAAAAACACCGACTCCCCGAAAAATAGAATGCAAGCGTTTTACCTCTCAGCTTTATAAAACATGGGATTTTGATCCCGAGTATGTTTACAGAACCATCGGAAGAATCGTAACAGCTGAATCGAAAGTAATGCTGTTTTTTGATTTCAGCAAAGCTGAATCATGGAAGCTCAGCGATAAAGCAAGGAGCAAAAAAGATGAGTGAGGTCAAAATATCATTCTACTTGAAGGAATACAGAATACACGTTCACATGGATACTCTGCGAGCGATCGGTTCTCCGAAACGCATCAGCTTTCTCATCCATGAAGATTATGAAGGGTTTGCGGTTATACCTTACGCCAAGCGCGATTTTAAATCCCACAGCGTACCCGATGAAGTTTATTCCGGGAGTATGAGCTTGGAAATCAACAGTTTTCGTTTATGCCGGTCATTAATTTCCCGCTTGAATTGGAAAGCCGGAAGCTCGTATCGTGTTTCGGGCAGCATTAACAGTATAAAACCGGGGGAAAAGATAGCTGTATTTAATCTGAAAAATGCTGTGCAGATTTAGAGTTTTCTTTATATATCGACCGCTATTCCTTCAAAAACGACCGCTATTTGAAAAAATCCGACCGCTATTTCCTCAAAACCGACCGCATATATCAAAAAGTGTAACAGCCCCGTTTGCCGAGATACCGTCTATCTCTGCAAACAGGGCTGTTTGGCGATTATTTCGACTGCGATTTGAGGCACCAACCCTCAAAAAGCCGCATAAAGACTAAGGTGAGCAACTTTAATACATTGTATCAAAATTGCTCACCTAAGATGGCTCTTCACGCCACCTTTGATACAATTTTTGTCGCGGTCGATGAACGACAGCAAAAACACCCCTCATTTTCATTTTGAGGGGTGCTATTTTCATTTTGAGGGGTGCTATTTTCATTTTGAGGGGTGCCATTTTCATTTTGAGGAACCTCATTTTCATTTCACACATATAACGTCTTGTCAGGCGTTCGCTCCTGAATAATGTATTACATCGAAGAAGCCGCTATCGTATAGCAGCGCCATTTTGGTATTTGCCATAATTGATTCTGCTTTATCAAGAGCTGTTTCGTCTTCAATGTTTATGCAATCAATTCTATCCTACTACGGCGTCTTCTTTGTCAATGCTTTTCGTACCGGGGTCAGGGATTTTGCGGTAGTCGGACGGAGTGAGACCGAATTTCTCAAAAAAAGCGCGCGAAAAGTAAGACAGATTAGAAAATCCGCATGACAGAGCGATCTCCGAGATCTTTGTTTTTTCGTTGCGCAACCGAACCGCCGCCATCTCCAAACGGTAGTTTTTCAGATATTGCGTGAAGGAATCTCCGGTCAGTTGACGGAACAGCTTCGCAAAATGGCTGGCAGAGTAATTGCTCTGAGCCGCGATAGCTTCGACGGTGATGTTATCGGCGTAGTGCTCCTCAAGATAGAGCAGCGACCGTTTCAGCTTTTCATAAGCAATATCCTCATTGGCAGAAGCGATGTCTGCCTTTTCACAAAAGGGCAGGATCCTATGCAGCATCTCAAAAGTTCTCGCTTTGATCAACAGTTCTTCATGGAACCGTTGATAATGCGGTTCTGTCGTGAGCTTGCGGATGATGGGCTCGATCTGACTGTGCAGAGGATGCTCCGGCGTCAGATATTCCGGCATCAACAGCCTGCGATTGTAGATCGGCTCCAGATATTTCTCCCGGCAGGTATCGTCGGCGGCGTTCTCCAACATCGAAAGCCGAAACAGAATATTGTAGTAAATGGCCGAATCCCCATTGTGCTGACGGATCGCATGGATCGTCTGAGGGTGGACAAGAATGATATCCCCGACCGACAAAGCGTATTCGTTGTTGCCGACGGATACGCTGATCATGCCGTCGGTCACATAGATGATCTCCATCTCCTCGTGCCAGTGATGGGGGATCCCGTTGATGTGCTCAGGCAGGATCCCCGGATAAACGATATAGGGAAAGCCGGGCGTTCCGTGGATCTTTGTTTCCTGATAAGCTGACATTTGATCGCCTCACAATCGTTTTGTGTTAAAATCATCGTGATATTATGCAAGAATTATACATCATATAATCGTATAATACAAGTAGGTTTAACGAAATCATGGAAGAAATCAGGTAAAGTTATGAAAAAAATGAAGTTGTTCAGCTTGGCGTGGCCGATCTTTATCGAAACAGCGCTGTTCATGCTGCTCGGCATGATCGACGTATTGATACTCAGCTCTTATGATGATCTCGCGGCTTCCGCTGTCGGCACGGCAAATCAGACTGTATCTATCGTTACCATCATCTTCAACATCATATCTACCGCAAGCGCCGTGATGATCTCTCAGTACCTCGGTGCTAAAAAGAGAGAGTCCGCTTCACTGACGGCAGCGCTGTCCATCGTACTGCAATTGATCTTCGGCATTCTTGTCAGCGTGTTCTTTTTGTTGTTCCGGCAGCCTATGCTGATGTTGATCGGCGCGGAAGGTCAGCTGCTTGACTTTGCCGGTCAGTATCTGTCTATCGTCGGCGGTACGATCTTTTTGCAAGCGGTGATGACCGCAGTATCGGTGATTATCCGCAACCACGGACTCACCAAGATCACGATGTTTGTTTCTGCAGGAATGAATCTGTTCAATACGGCGCTGGATCTGATATTGGTACCTCGTACGGGAGTTGTGGGAGCAGCGATCGCAACCGGCGTCAGCCAATTGATCGGATGTGTGGTCCTGGTCATCATCCTGTTCACTAAGATCGAGAAGCCGGCTGTCTTTCGTATGCTGATTCCGTTCCCGCTCAAACAGTTCGGGACGATGCTGAAGGTCGGTATCCCGTCGGCTGCTGAGACCTTTCTCTATAATCTTTCTCAGCTGGTTATCACCTCCATTGTGCTCAACTTCCTGACAGAAAACGAGCTGATCGCCAAGACCTATGTTCAAAGCATCACGATGCTGTTTTATCTTTGCTCGCTTGCCATCGGACAGGCTTCTCAGATCATGATCGGACATCTTGTCGGAGCAGGCAGGTATGATGAAGCCTGCCGACAAGGCTATCGGTCTCATCGTACAGCTCTACTGCTCATGGCTGCTGTCTGCGGTGTCGGTGTATTATTGAGGGAACCGCTGATCGGACTGTTCACCGATAACCCTGAGATTATCTCCATCGGCAGCGAAATTATCTTAATGAACTGTATTTTGGAGCTTGGCAGGACAACAAATCTGGTTATGATAGCCTCTATGCGGGGAGCGGGAGATGTGTATTTCCCGACCGCGTGCGCGATCTTCTCCAACTGGCTTCTCAGCGTGCTTGGCTCGTATTTATTCGCGGTCGTCTTCGGTATGGGAATCTACGGTTTATGGATCGCTCTCGCTGCGGATGAATGTGTGCGCGGTGTATTGATGCTTCTGCGATGGAAGAACGGCAGGTGGCGAACCAAACGCCTCATGCGCTCCGATACCCCCCAAATCGAAAATGAAGTGAGCTTACCGATACAGCAAAAAGCCTCTTGATAGTAAAACCAAATATTTGCAAACACCATGCCTGCTTCTCATATCATGATTGTTTTTTGAATCTTTTTTTCTATAAGCATTATTGGAGAAAACCCATTGTCATTATAATATGTAATTACAATACAATTGACATTCTTTTCGTGTGTCAAAAAGGGTTTCAGATACTTCTCTGCCAGACGGTCCTCCCCAAAAGCGAAAAATTGAACATAATATTATAATACTCCGCCTTCTCGGACTGGGCTTGTTCGATAGCGTGGATGGCGTGAGGGAGAACAATGACAAT
>CACZCM010000181.1 GCA_902779615.1 uncultured Ruminococcus sp.
CTGCCGCCCCCAAGTTCCGACGGACAATTGCGTATTTGAAGTTGGTTCCCGCGGTCAAGCTTTACGGTAAAACCAGCAATGAGTAAGCGGCATGCTGCCTATAGCCGCCTTCTTTCCTTGAGGAAGAGGGCGGTCAGGCGACCGCGGGCAAGCTCCGGCGAACTTTATTGATAACGCCAGGTGTCGCTGCATTCGGCATATATTCTTCCCACAACTAACCGGAGGCTTGGGGGATGATGGAGCCGTTTTCCGCGCTCATTTAATCATTGACATTTTCCATGTTAAAGTGTACAATAAAAATAGCGTAGGAATATTGCTGACGTGAGGAGGTATTATAATGAAAAAGCTTGTCAGTGTACTTTTATCGGCGGCTGTTTTTGTTGCTGCCGCTGCAGCTGCGCCTGTGGCGTATGCGGACTACTTGCTGAAGGGCGATGTAAATAAGGACGGAAATGTTACCCTCCGTGATGCCACAATTGCCCAGCGGGTGCAGGTGTCGGGAGGTACCGCCGAACAGGTTCGCTTATCAGATGTGAACGGTGATGGGTCGGTCAGTGTTATGGACGCATATATCATTCAGCGCTGCGCAACGGGAGATACCGAGCTCCTTGATGAAGGTTACTGCCCCAACCGTGACCATAGGCTTGATTTTTATGCTGCTTTGAATGAAGACCGAGCTTCGTATGGGCTGAAGCCTTATGAGCCGAATGATGCTGTTCTTGCTGCGGGACAGGAGCTGTGTGAAACTTGGTTTGAGGAGCGGCTTGATCCCGAGAATACCGATAAGAACCACTATTCGGGACTTCGCGTTTATACCGATTCAACGGGGAAACAGCGCCGATATGATACTGTTTTTGAGGATTACGGAATAACCCGCCCTGTGTCGATACCGTATATTCTGACTGCATACGGACAAAGCGGCGACGGTGGAAGCTACTACAGCTACATAAAAAAGGACATAGAAAAGTATGGTGTTTCAAGTACATATTATTCGATCTACAACGATATTCTTATGACGACGAATCCGCCTGCGATTTGTGTGGGCGAGCACTACGACGGACTGGCGGCTTGCTGGGTGATCGTGGGCTATCTCTAATATACATCTTATCGGCATTGCTGATGAATATGGAATTACCCGAAAGCTTATGGATAAAATGCTTTCGGGTAGTTTTTTTATAACTATGCGTTTATAGCTTATCGACGGGAAAATACACAGCCGCAGTAATCCTGCCTGTAAAGTCCGTACTCTTTAGACAGCTCCACAGAACGCTTGTAGCCGTTTTTTTTCTTAAAGTCGGACGGCAAAAAGTCCACACCGTATTTTTCGGAGAGTTCTTTTCCGATCTCATTGAGCAGCTGAGCGTCCTTCAGGGGGCTTATCGTCAGGGTTGTGGAAAAATAATCAAAATCCAGCCGAGCCGCCTTCTGCGCAGTTCTTTCAAGACGCAGCTCAAAGCACTTTTTGCAGCGAGCGCCGCCTTCCGGCTCTTTTTCAAGTCCCTTCACCGCCGCATAAAATTCACTGCTGTCAAATCCGTCATCGATATAGGCAACGGGGTACTTCGTCTTCATTTCACAAATAAGACGCTGCTGCTCCCGGCTTCTGCGAGTATACTCGTCATCGGGATATAAGTTGGGATTATAATAATATACAGTAATGCTAAAATACTGCGATAAATATTCTATGCAGTAGCTGCTGCATGGCGCACAGCAGCTGTGCAGCAGCAGCGTCTTGGGCTGCGCTCCGCTGTTTTCTTCGAGCTTGGCGATCAAGCGGTCAAGCTCCTTTTGGTAATTGATCTTGTTCATTTTACTTTAAAACCAGCTCTGTTATCTCGGCGGGAGTTTTTGCTATCATCTCTGCGCCGCTGCTTTTTAGCTCGTTATAGCCTCGAAAGCCCCACTCAACGCCGCAGAAATCAACGCCCGCATTTTTTGCGGTCGCAACGTCAACATTGCTGTCGCCAATGTAAAGGCAGCTGCTTTTGTCACAGCCAAGCTCGCTAAGCATTGCGTACAGCGATTCAGGCGCAGGTTTTCTCGGAAAATCGCTGCGCTGACCGTAAACAACATCGATCAGACTGCTGTCGAAAAGAGCGTCAACGATCCTTTTGGCAAAGCTGTCTGCTTTATTTGAGAGAACACCAACCTTTATTCCTGCTTTTTTCATATCGCTCAGCATTTCAACTATACCGCTGTACGGGCGAGTTTTCTCCAGACATCTTTCGGCGTAGATCAGGTTGAACGTTCTGAAAACCGAATGCTGGAGCTTATCGTCCTCAGATTTTTCACCCATTGCGCTGCACACGAGATTACGGATACCATTGCCGACAAAATACCTGTATTCATCAATTGTATGTGTCGGCAGCTCAAATAGTGACAATGCTTCGTCGCAGCTGACTGCAAGGTCGTTCAGACTGTCAGCCAGCGTTCCGTCAAGGTCAAAGATACAAGCCTCATATTTTTTGTTCATAGTTGGAGTCTTCCTTTCGAATGATTTCTTTTCTTTTTCTTTACAAACTTTTCTATTTTTCTATTTTAAAACTTTTAAAACTTTAATTAAATCGGTTAAGTTGGAATGCAAAACATTTCTGCCGCTATTCTCAAAGTATCGTCAGTGCATGACCGCAGTTATTTTGCGAAGAGTACGGCGCGTACCGGGGAGGCTTCCATTCCGCCAAGCTTCAGCGGGAGAGCGCTCAAAATATAATCGCCGTCGGGAGCGCTGCCGAGATCGAGGTTTTCGAGTATGAGTATTCCGTTTGACAAGAGTTCGCGGTGAACCTGAGTTTCCTGATCGTCAAACGATATAGACATTGAGTCTGTCCCGACCAGTATCATTTTGTTTTCTGCAAGCACCCTCGCAGCGCTCAGTTCCAGCGACGCTTCTCCGCCGCCGTGGATCAGAAGCCGTTTTCGGCAGTGGGGGAGCAGCTTGTCCATGTCTTCGCCAGTCAGCGCGCCTGTCAGCGACACGACCGTGCAGGGACCGTAACAGCGTTCAAGCTGAATCGACGCAGCGTCTTCGCTGCCGTTTATATAATGGAGAGGAGCGTCGATGTGAGTCCCCGAGTGCGGAGTCATGCCCATAACGGAAAGATTGTAATCCGATTTTTCCCCGATGGTGCGTATCCATTTGTAGATCGGCTCCGGGTCATCGGCGTAGTTGGGCGTTAGAAACGGGTCTGCGCTGATATCAATTATCTTCATTCACTCACTCCTTGTTGTTACTCACGAAGCTTTTCAACCTTCGTAAAGTCGATCGTTTCGCTGTTTGCGCCGAAAACAGCGCCGCTTATCTCTGCTCCGTATGCAAAATAACGGCTCTCATAATACAGCGGGAAAATGTACCCATACTCGATCAGGTAGCTTTCTGCGTTTTTCAGCGACTCGATCGTATTGTCAACATCGGTCGATCTTAACGCGCTGTCAATGAATTCATCGTATGTCGGGTAATGGAGATTGATATAATTATTGGCAGAGCCGCTGTGAAATGACGAGAGAAATTCCATCGGAGAATCAACAGCTGTATTCAGCGGAGCAACGGCAAATTCGTAGTTACCGGAGCTGATACGTTCCAAAAGCTCGCTGCGGCTCAGTGTTTCTTTGTTGAAATAGCAGCCCGTTACCTCGTTCCACTGTTCGATCAGCTTTGATACGATCTTAGAAGACGCCTCGTCCTCGAGAGACAAAATGGTGTAGGTAGAAGCGACCTCGATATCTTTTTCACGAAGCTCGTCCAGCGCCTTGGAATACATCTGTGAGGGATCCTGCGCCTTGTCAAGCGTGAACATACCCGCTTCACTGCGATAGTTGCGACCGCCGAAGCTTACGCTGTCATTGATAAGCTGAGATGTTTTCACAAAGCTTTCGGGAACATCGCTCAGGAGCGTTTCTCTGTCAAGCGAGCCGAAAAGCGCAACGCGAAACTTGGCATTCTTTAACGCCATGATGTCGGTGTTGCAGCAGATCCCCCAGAGAGTGTCCGACGTTG
>CACZCM010000182.1 GCA_902779615.1 uncultured Ruminococcus sp.
TTTGGCGGTCTGCAGGCGGTTGACAATTTTAACCTTTCTGTGGCTGCGATGCTTGCCTGTTGATCTCTTGCTCTGTATCGTTGAACGCCTCGATGTTTCTGTAAAAACGACCGGCTTCTCATACATAGCTTTCTGGATGGCGATGTAAAGCAGTTTTACGGTGCGTTGTACTTCCGTAAACTCATCGAGATCATCGTCCATAAGATTATTCAGAGGTGAATAATACCTTCGCCACATTTCTTTTTGCATTGTTCCCTTGCTACAAACCTTACCGTCCGAATCAATCACCCGAAAAGTGAAAATACTCATAACCGAGTCAACCTCTGTGGTGTTACGAAAAGACATAAACGCATCAATGCAAGGTGTCACTTCCATACGCCACTTATCTTTTCCCGGAATGATGACCGGTTCCTTAGGTAGTATCGTCTTTTTGTATCTAACTACAGTCCTACCATTTGTATTAGAACACTCTTGCACAACAAGTTCCAACTCCTTAAGTGCAGGCTGCTCTATCAAGGTAACGCTGTTAACCTTCATATTCTCAAGAGTTTCTATTAGCTGACTCCCGTCAGCTTCCGTAATGTGCATCGAATCGAGTTTATCGAATCCGGGGCGTGATTCCCAATGTCGACACCATTTATCAGCTCTCGGATCTGTTGGATCGCTATAGAGAGGATATCTCATCTTTCCGAACTCATTCAGATTAATTGACATGTTTTCACGCTTCCTCCATATTCTCGTTGAAGTAGTGTATCGGCTTATCCTTGCGGATTGCGTAAATAATCTCCGCATTCATTCCGGCAGTGTAGTTGTTTCCGAACACCCAAAGCTCCGAGCATTTTGTGATAAGCACCTTGTTCATGAACATTGCAAGGTCACGTTCGGTCTCCTCCGACATGAACTGTGGAAAGAGCAGGTGCGGTGCTATCGGGATCGCTCCCTTATCGACAGCAAAACGGCTGTATTTTCTTGCGTTGATAAGGTTCTGCTCGATGTCGCCGGTCGAGTAAGGTGAACAGATATACACGACAGGTCGGTAAATAGGTTCTGTCTTAAAAAGCTTTTTTGCCTCTCTGTTAGCCTTACGCTTTGCCTTGCGGCGGTCTGAACGCTCCTTGCGTTCTATGTTCGTCAGTGCCTGATATGCTGTGGGGTCGATGTAGCGTTCCCCGTTATATAAATTAGCCATTAGATTTTTCCTCCTTTGCTTGGTTCTTACAGTCGTCGCAAACAACGGAACGGCTGAGAAGGTCGCCCTGTCCGTCTGACATAAGCAATGAAAGATTGACGTGAACTTCTTTGCCGCAATACGGACATCTGCAATATACATTGTCGGGTCCGATCTGCGTTGTAACTTCTATCGCTCCGAAAAGCGTGTCCTTTATGTAAAACATTGTTATCGTCTCCTTGTAATAAATTTGTAATGTGGGTAAAGTTAACAGGTAGTTAAGACTAACAAGGCGTAGTTTACTTAACCACCTGTTAGATTGTGTATATTCATTTAGGACGCATATTTATTCAAAAATACGGTCAGCTTTTCCTTACGCTCGTTAAAGCTGAGATTGGCGGCGATCAGTCCCATATCGACGATTTCAAGCATCTCCAGACGCTTTATTTCATCAGCCGTCAGGTAGGGTCTGATGCTTTTGTTCGACTTGATATCGTGAGCCTTGCGGTACTCCTTTGCCGTCATACCGAGGACGAGCTTGTTGAGCATATTGTATTCGTTGCTGAAATGGTACGGCTTGGGCTCTCCGTAGTGGAGCGTGAGTGCCTTCGTGATATGTGAGAAATCGTTCTTCTCGGTCGCCGGTGCGGCGGTGATCTTAGACACATCGACCGCCGGTGCTATCGGCTCTATCGGCTTACGAAGCTCCGGAATAACCTCGTTTACGAGCCAGTGGAGCAGCTTGCCGGAGCGTGAATTGCGAATGCCGCAAATAAGGCTATATGCACCGCATTCGTTGACGGTAAGGATAAACTCATCACGGGATTTCGCCGTCATGCCTTTGTCGGCAAAGCTGACGTATTCGGCAGTTAAGAACTGCGTATCCTCATGACCGAGAAGGTTTACGAGATCGGCGGCTACGAACCAAAAGCTGTCCTCGTAGATGTGAACTCGAAGTTCTCCCAAGTCTTGATACTGAAATACTCTAAACATTAGTTGTCCTCCATTTCGTCAAGCGGAACTATGCCGTGAACCTTGAGCAGATTGTAAATGAAATACTTTCCGCTGTACGTCCAGTACATATGCTTAACGGTAAACTTCGGAATTTTCTTGCCGCCGAAAGACAGCGGTAGATATTTGACATAATCACAATTCTCGTATTCGTCAGAGATTACCCAGCCGTTGTTACCGTCCGTATCCTGAACGCCAAGCTCATGCAGAATACCATTAAGCCATGTAGCGGGTCTGCCGTACTCTCTTGCTATCTCGGTTACCGATACGAGCTCGTCACCGTCTATTTTCTCGATCATTTCGGAGATACGCTTTACCTTTGCGTTCTCCTTTTTGAGTGCGGCGTTCTCGGCTTCGAGCTCCGTCCTTGCGTCACGATCTTCCTTCCAGCGGTAAGCGAGCTTCAAAAGAAAATCGGGATCCTGTATAATCTTCTCCCACTCTTCGTAGGTGATTCCGTTTTTGTTTTCCATGATGATCCTCCATTTTTACCCCGACCGACCAATACAATCAGCCGGGGATATTGTTATTAGTCTGTCATTGCAGCTCCAAGAAGCTCGGCAAGTCTCGCCCTGCCTTTTTCGTTGTATCGGAATGTCTGAACGTCCTTTGAACTACCCTTAGCCTTGTCCATCACAAGCATTCCATATTCTGCTGTTTTGAGTCTGTTATCGTTAGCAAGCTTGCCGATTTTGTGGGCACTGACGCCAAACTCTGTACCAAGCTCCGTAGCTGTGTATGTCTTTTCGACCTGCGGCAAAATCGAGCCGAGCGAATCACTGGTTATCTCTTCAAGCGATTTTATCGCCGCTGTCTTTATTGATTCAGGAGAGAGTCCGGTATCCTTAAACCTTGCGCCAGACTCCTTCATGTGACGAGTGCAGGCATTGATGTACATAGCCTTTGCCCTGAGCGTCTTGATATTTATCTCCGCAAGCTTTATCTGACGGTTGAATTCTTCTTCGGGAGTAATAGCCCGTGTACGGAAGTAAGTGTTCACAAGCATTCGCTGAATCTGCCATGCAAGCTCATCCGTAAATGACTTTACGAGCATGAGATATCCGCTCTCCGTCACAACCGTAACCTTATCCGGTACACCGCCCTGCGGTCGTGTTATACCAAGCGTCCGAATTTCGGACGGCTGGTTTATAGCGAAATAATCTTCACCTTCAATAAAACGATACTTATTGTCGTTAAATCTCTTACGAGCCGTTCCTTCCGGTCTTTCATGACAAGCGTCAATATCCTTAAAAGTCACAACACGCTTGCCGTTGTACTCTTTCACGGCAATGTCGGTACTGTTGATCGTTACCGTCTGTATTGCGTTCATAGATTTCGCCTCCTATTCTTTTTTGTAAAATTGACACTCGTACCCGTCAGCATTAAGCACCAAGCCCTCCGCCCATGGAGGAGTAATGCTCATCTGCTTGCAGATAAATTCGAGTGATGTGTCTTGTGGGCATTCGATTATTAATTCGTCATGAATATGAGCTACTATACGGTAGTTTCGGAGCGTGTTCATTGCAAAGCACAGAATGTCTCTCGCCACAGCTTGAATAATGTTCTCAGTAATTTTTCCGCTGAAAGTCTCTATGCGTTCCCACTTCTTCGCGATCCCTTGTCCCATGTATGTAATCGACTGACCGCCGAATTGATTTTCTCCGATCATAGGTTTGACATAGGATAAACGGCGACCGCTCGGAAGTTCTATAAACAGCATTCCGCTTTTACAGATGAACTTTAATCCATGTGTTTCTGTTGTCGTTTTACCCTGCACTGCTTTTTT
>CACZCM010000183.1 GCA_902779615.1 uncultured Ruminococcus sp.
AGGGCAGCTCTAAAAACCTAATGTCGTCCAGAAGTGCCGTAGATTTATTCGACAGATTGCACATAAATTTCGCAGGCGTACTGACATATGTCAAGAAATTTTGGGCAATATGGCGGATGAAGATGCGGTGCAGATGGGCGGCAGAAGGTTTTTAGAGGTGCCCATAAATAAATGTCGAGCCGGACGAGTTGCACAGGCTGTCAAGGCTTTCCCACACCTCTTTATATTCCTCCGTCGTGCCACCGCTGTTTTTGTAGCTGTCCATTTCATCGGCGTTTATTGACAGCGCGGCAATCGGCGATGAGCAGCGCTCCGTCGCTGTACTGCTCAAGCAAAGCGTCCGTAAAGCCCTTGTAGCCGATAACGCTCACGATAGCGGAGAACACCACAAGCAGAACGACAATTCCCGAAACACTCTTGAACACAACGCTTTCATTTGGTTTTTTCATTAATGTAAACCTGCTTTCACTAATCATTCGTACAGCTGTTATTCGATGTTGAGTATCTCGTTAAAACGTGTCAGATCGAGTATCTCTGACACCAGTTCAGTAGGGTTTTTAACGACCATTGTTCCGTCGTTAGCCCTCAGTTTCCTTTGCGCTGACAGAAGCACCCGCAAACCCATTGATGAAATGTAGATAAGTGTTGAGAGATCAACTGTAAGATCATGTACTCCGTCGAGCGATGTTTCAAGCTCCTTAGCCAACAGAGGTGCTGTGTTGGAATCCAGCCTGCCCTCTATGTCGATGGTGAGCTTATCGCCTTCGGACATTTTTGTTATTTTCATTGTAAAATATTCATCTCCTCCCTCTTTTAGTTTGCGCTGCCTATATCCATTTTCTTCCTGTACAGGTATGCTTCCGTAAGCGACGCCCACGAATATTCGCTCATGTATTCGCCCCGGTAGCTGTTGATAGTATTTGTGTCCCCCTCAAAGAAACGGTAGAGATCGCAGTCCACCTTTTCGGGAGCGATCCTTATATAACCCCTGTTCACTTCGACAATATCAAGTGCGTCATGCGTTTTAAGAGTATCTCTCATACTTCGCATAATAACGTCAAGCTGTTTTTGAATATTCCTGTCGTATGGAACATCTTCAAACAGAATGCCTGCAAGCTGCTGTCGTTTTATGCCGTAGCCCTGTCTGTCTACAAGATACGCAAGCATTTCCTTCGATTTTTCACGTCTAAAGGTCACTATCCTGCCGTCAATAAAGACCTCAAATTGACAGAAGGTCTTTATCACTACTCTTTTTTCCGTATGGATGTGCGGCGTATTTTTAAGCGCATATTCGATCTCCTCGGCAAGTCTGTCATATTTTATCGGCTTTAATATATAGCCGCTTGCACGTACCTTAAATGCGTCGACCGCATACTGCGAATAACCCGTCAGAAATATGATTGCGGTATTCGGGGACTTGACTTTTATCCCCGCCGCAAGAGTCAAGCCGTCAAGATCCGGGATCTCTATGTCAAGCAGCGCTAAATCGGCTTTATTTTTTTCAAACCATTCCAGAGCCTTGCGAGCCCTTGTGAAGGTTATTACCTCGTTTTTCTGCGGCAGCTTTTTACACAAAGCGACAACTGTATCCAAAAGTAGCGGCTCATCGTCAACACATACTATCTTCATATTGCACCTCTTTCAATTCGGATTTCATATTTCTTTTATGTAAATATCATTACAATATCATTACCATTTTTGATCTAAAGATCCTCTTTTGTTAATCGACATTATATCATATGCTGTCCAACAACTAACCCCCGAAAAGCGCGTCTATATTTTAACAATTTGTAAATAAATATCGACTAATTATTAAATTATTGTTGGACTCACTATTAAAGACAGAAAACTCCCACGACTAATCTATATTTGCCGTGAGAGCTGTTTATTAGTCTCGCTATATTTCCAAAATTATATTTCAATGTTGTAATTTTTCTGCCATATCAGTGTCGTCCACAAAAGGGATACTCAGAGTAACGGTCGTACCTTCTCCGATAACACTTTTGATATCAAGAGAGCCTCCGCACATTTTCTCTATCCTCTCTCTGACATTTCTGATACCTATATGGTCGCCGTATGTAAGATTCAATTTTTCGGTGTCAAAGCCGACGCCGTTGTCGGTGATCTCTATTTTGTGATATCCCTTGACATCTGATATCGCGACCTTGACGAGTGCTTCTTCACGCTGAAGAGCGCCATGACGTATCGCATTTTCCACGAGGGGCTGTATAGTAAGCGCAGGAAGAAAGAAGCTGCTGTCTTCTGCCGCATACTCCACCTTCAAATTCGGGAATCGCGTCATTTCGATATCGGTGTATATTTTTGTGTGCTGCAGTTCCTTATGAACGGGAATCAGATCGGGCTTGTCCAATGATTCGATATTGTCACGAAGATATGCACTGAACTGAGCTGTGATGTCAAAGGCTTTTTGAGGATCGGTAAGACAAAGTGCCTGAATGGTAGCAAGCGTATTATACATAAAATGAGGCTGTATCTGCGACATCATTATCTGTATGCGCTGCTGCGCTTTCATATCGTTCTCATGCTCTCTGACAAACTGCAAATGAAGCCAGATATAATACAAAAGGCTTGATCCGACCATAGCAACGGTCAAAAATGTAAATATCGACTCGGAAGAATCCCAGACGGAGTCGAGATAAACCGAGATAACAATAAACGCCTCACTCAAAGAGGGTATCCAAATGCTGCTGATGTGTTTTGCACCAAATTCTACCACCGCTAAATAGAACAGGTAAACCAGCAGATACAAGCTGACATAATAGCATGAATTGCTAAGCGATCCGCCTTGAAAGTGATTGTTTTCGTCTATCGTAAAACAGATCCGCGAGAAAAATGCCGTTGAATTAACCGCGATATTTACACCGATCAGTATCCACCCAAAACGATGCCTGCGCTCGGGACTGACAATGCAGCAAAACAAGAGAATCACCATCGGGCGTATGGAATACCCCAAAACAGATGTAAATATTCTCAGCTTTATGAGTGCCGGTTGCAGATCTGCGTTATAATTAGATAGATAGTATTCCGCAATGTTTTGTAATATAATACAGTACAGCAATATGGTTATCAAAGTCATTACTTTTCTCGTTTTTTTGCTCGTATATGAATCTATCACAACGGCGCAGGTCAACCCGAAAAGCTGAATAAACAGCGAAAAAAATGTGATAAAACGCGCAATGCTCAACAACGGCATTTCTATTCCTCCAATTTGAGTTTTTCTTGGGTTATTTTATATCATTGTACCATAATCACACCACCGTAAGCAACATCAATTTGAAACTATATGTGCTCCGATCATTTATCTTCCATATTTTACTTCAACAAGTTATTAACGGTATTTCGACGGTCTGTACATACAAAAATCCCACCGACAAGATTATCCATACCTCCTGCGAGTCATATCATGATTTTAATAATACTATACAAGTCAGGTGTCACTTTTTTGGGTAATCGTTTCAGAGTGTCACTTTTCCAAGTAAATCGTTTCAAGGTGTCACTTTTTCGAGCAAATCGTTTCAGGGTGTCACTTTTCCGAGCAAATCGTTTCATCGTTGGTGTCACTTTTTTCGGCAAATCGTTTCAAGGGTGTCAGATTATATCCATAGTATAAAGAAGATTTGGAAATCATTTACGCAATGGATAGAAATGCACACTTCTTAATAATGGCGAAAAAGCCCTTGTTCATGCCATTTTTTTAAGATTGGAACTCTATAGGCGGCGCAAATACCGGGGCTTTCTTATCGTTTACGAGAAATTCTCCAAAATTCTAATCGTTTATTGGTGTCACTTTTTCTCGGTGTAATCGTTTCAGCGTTACCCTCTGATTTTGTAATCGTTTCAAGGTGTCACTTTTTTTCGGTAATCGTTTCAGAGTGTCACTTTTCTGAGCAAATCGTTTCAAGGTGTCACTTTTTCGAGCAAATCGTTTCAGAG
>CACZCM010000184.1 GCA_902779615.1 uncultured Ruminococcus sp.
GACTCAAGGTGCTCGGGGATAACGCCGGTGATCGTAACGTCACCGCCTGCCGCAGCGACAGCCGCCATATAAGTGCCGGCTTCGATCTGGTCGGGGATAATGGAATATGTGCAGCCGTGAAGCTTTTCAACGCCCTTTATCTTTATAACGTCCGTGCCCGCGCCCTTTACGTTCGCGCCCATTGAATTGAGGAAATTCGCAAGGTCAACGATGTGCGGCTCTTTGGCGGCTCTTGCGATGACCGTTCTGCCGGGCACTCTTACAGCCGCGAGCATGGCGTTCATCGTCGCGCCTACCGACACGACGTCAAAATCTATATTGTGACCCATAAGCTTTTCGCTTGAAAGCTCCACTCTGTCGGGCAGAAGCCTGCAAGTTGCTCCGAGCGATCGAAAGGCTTTGATGTGAAGGTCGATCGGTCTGTCGCAGAAGCTGCATCCGCCCGAAGCGGGAACAACAGCGCTGCCGAATTTTCCGAGGAGAGCGCCCAAAAGATAGTATGAGGCTCTCATATCGCCAACGAGTCTTTCGCAGGTGACCCGGCAGCTTTTTATTCCTCGGGGATCGATTTTTACACGGGAGCTGTCGCCCTTTACTCTTGTGACCTTTGCCCCCATAGTCTTCAGGATCTCAAGTATTACGCTGACATCTCTTATCTTGGGAAGATTTTCCACAACGCACGGTTCATCGCACAATACAACGGCAGGAATGATCGCCACTGCGGCATTTTTTGCGCCGCTTATATTGACCGTGCCATAAAGCCTGTGGCCGCCGTTTATTACAAATTTATCC
The DNA here is from genome assembly GCA_902779615.1 of uncultured Ruminococcus sp. Taxonomy (GTDB): domain Bacteria; phylum Bacillota; class Clostridia; order Oscillospirales; family Acutalibacteraceae; genus RUG592. The sequence goes on from CACZCM010000184.1 coordinate 793, forward strand.
AAAATACGGTACACTCCATTCAGAAATCCGTGAACGCTCACGGCTATCGGTGCACTCCGCCAAAGCGCCATGCTTCACGGACAAGCTGATTTATTACGGATTAGCAGGCAGCCATATCTCGCCGCCCGTTCAAAAGCTGCATATATATGATTCCCTTTTGATCGGCATATTAATTAATCAAATCAGCGCCGATCGTCTTGGTCAAAGGACTTATCCCGTCCGATGACTGCAATAGAAAAATCGGGTAAGTGCAGACTTCTCCACACTTACCATATTATCTTACTTAACCAATAATAATACAAAAATCGCTAATTGTCAATATGCGTTTGAAAAGTTACAAAAAAATATCATTTCCGCCAACTTTCTCAAACCGCCGTCTGATTTCCATGTGCAATTTTTTCGGCCGCAGGCAGTACGCGCTCATAGTTTATGTAAGATGTAATTTTCGCCCTCGGCCTTCACATGCCGGAACGCCTTGCATAGCGCAAAATCCGCAATGCGCAATTAAATCAAAAGTATAGGCAAAGCTGTTAAAACGGCGGGCGATCTACTCAGCGTAGTATGCCTATGCGAAAGCTTGAGGCTGCGGTGTTTCCGACAAAAACAAAACCGTCAGCAACGCAATAAACCGCGATGCGTCGGGCTTTTCACAAAAAATCAAATCGTTTGGCACTCTTCGTTTTTGGTTTTGTTAGCCTCTGACACTAAATCATTCCGAGAAGAAATAATCGGAATTCTTCGGCGGGAAAACCGATCTCATAAAATTCAGTTAAAATAAAATTGCGGAAAAATCTTGCATTTTTTCTCAGTGTATAGTATAATTGGAGTGATATTGGGCAATCCCTCGGCTTTTGTGCAGTGGGACCCGTCGGCAGCGGCATTATTTTGTACTGTTTGTACAGCTATTTCAACAGCTGCCCGTTAGGTGTCGGGGACAAGCGTCCCTTGAAATGCCCACAAATAATACGCAGGAGGATTTATAAATGATTTCAGCAGGTGATTTCAGAAACGGCGTTACCTTCGAGATGGACGGTCAGGTCGTTTCCATTATCGAATTCCAGCATGTAAAGCCCGGCAAGGGCGCTGCATTCGTGCGCACAAAGATCAGAAACGTTATTACGGGCGCTGTTGTGGAAAAAACGTTCAACCCGAACGATAAGTATCCCACAGCATATATCGAGAGAAGAGATATGGAGTACAGCTACGCTGACGGCGATCTCTATTACTTCATGGATACAGAAACATGGGAGCAGCTTCCCGTCGGCAAAGATAAGCTCGGCGACAGCTTCAAATTCGTTAAGGAGAACATGGTTTGTAAGATCCTCTCCTACAAGGGCAACGTTTTCGGCGTTGAGCCGCCGAACTTCGTAGAGCTGACCGTAACAGCGACCGAGCCGGGAGTTAAGGGCGACACCGCAACTAACGCTACAAAGCCCGCAACAGTAGAAACGGGCGCAGAGGTCAGAGTTCCGCTGTTCATCAACGAGGGCGAAACTATCCAGATCGATACCAGAACAGGCGAGTACCTCGGCAGAGCGTAATTGACAGGCGTATCATTACACAGTCACACAGAAAGGCGGAACGTACTATGGACGCAAACGAAAAGGTAGCTTATCTTAAAGGCTTGATGGACGGACTAAAGCTTGGCGACGACAACGACACCGCAAAGGTGCTCAGAGCGATAATCGATGTGCTTGGCGATTTTGCCGACGACATTGACGAGCTGTCGGAGCTTTATGACGATCTTGCCGATCAGGTTGACGAGATCGATCAGGATCTGTCTATTGTTGAAGACGATCTTTATGATGAGGACGATGATATCGAGCTTGACGAGTTCGATGAAGACGCCGAATATTATGAAGTTAAATGCCCAAAGTGCGGCGATGATATTTGTGTGTCCGAAGATGTGCTGCTTGACGGCGGCGTGGATTGTCCGAACTGCGGCGAGAAACTGGAGTTCGATTTCAGTACGCTGACCGAAAACTCCATTAACGCTAAGAACGAAGATTGATTGGTAATAATTAATCCCCGATATACGCAGGCTTGCGCATATCGGGGGTTTTTGAGTTTATGATAGTCACCTGATCAAATTTTTTCAATATGTGAAGCAAGCTTTGCCGCCTCCCGTTTGATGTCATCATCAATATCACTCGCAGTAAGATCCTCAAGCATTTTTACAAGCTTTTTATCATTGTCGGTGCATTTGCCTGTTGAGTCAAAAATCGAGTTCAGATATCTTATCATTCGGCGAACATGGAAGGGTTCTTCCGAAAACAACATCTCTTCTATTCCGTCAAGGCCGTCTTCGGCAGCTAGCTCCTCCAGCCTGCCCCATGCCGCCAAATTGCTGCTTTCCGGATCGATCTGAAATATCTCCTTGATTTCGCTGCGGTAAAAGAGAAAATATACGATCTTCACTCCGTCTTCGTACCAACCGTATTCATGCTCGTTGTATTCTTCGTTATTGTAACAACAGAACCCCTCAAGCACTTCCCCAAAAGAATCAATTATTCTTACGCATTTCCCGTCAAAATGTTTAAGCTCTGTTCTCGTGTTGTTTTCCATAATTCTCAAACTCCTCCGAAGTATACATATATAAATTTTCATCGATGAATTATTCTTCTCCGCTGTATCCGTCAAGCACAATTCTATTCGGATACTGCCGAAATGTCGGGTCAATGCTGCCCTGATAAATTGAAACGTCAACGCCCCTTACCGGACACCTTTTATGTGCCGGATAATTAAACTGTATCACGCTCGATACCGACAGCGCATCAATAGCCGCTGCAAAAGCGATCAATGCAGCGATTACGACTCTGTTAATAAACCTTACTTTTCAGTTACGAAAGTTTTATTGTTAATGCATTATCAATAAGAATTGATAATGTATCTTGCGTATGTTTTATTATACCATAAACATACATATTCCGCAATAAAGATACAGAGATTTATCATGGCTTTTGAATGAGTAAAAAAATTGTGAACTCAGACACTTTGTGTCACTTGCGCACACTTATGAAAAATCGTCATCAACTTAAGGTTCGGTAGAGCACGCAAGGGCTTCGGGGAGCGCAGCTCCCCGAGGGGCGGCGGGCGCAGCCCGCCACCTATAGCCCCCTTCTTCCTTGAGGAAGAAGGGGGTTGGGGGATGATGGAGACG
>CACZCM010000185.1 GCA_902779615.1 uncultured Ruminococcus sp.
TTTTGTGAAGCGATAGTTTTTGTTGCAGAAATGACAATTCGCTCTTGCGTATCCCTTTTCGTCCGCTAGCGAACGAATATCATCATCCGACAGCTTGATGAATGCGTTGATAACTCGTTCCCTGCTGCATTTGCATACATAAGCTATCTCCTGCTCGTCAAGCAGCTCCACATTAAAGCCCGCAAGCGCAGTCCGAACCATATCCATCAGGCTCATGCCCTTTGCAAGCATAGTCGTAACAGGCTCCAGAGTTTTGAGGTTTTCTTCGATCTTCGCAATAGTATCGTCTGTGGCTCCGGGAAGAAGCTGGATAAGCATACCGCCCGCAAGCATCACCTCTCCGTCGTCTTTGTTGACAAGAACGCCAAGCGCGCACACGGTCGGTATCTGCTCCGATACTGCGTAATAGCTTGTGATGTCCTCGGCGATCTCGCCCGACACCAGCGGACACACGCCAATATACGGCTCACCCGTGCCATAATCACGCAGAACATTTATCACGCCGTCCTTTCCCACTGCTTTTCCGACATTGATCTTACCGTTTGCGTGATACTCCGTTTCAACGCCGGGATTTTCAACATAACCGCGGCAATTGCCCATGCTGTCGGACACGGCAACCACTGCGCCAAGCGGACCGTCGCCCTTCACCCTGAGAGTGAGCGCAGCCGAGCGCTGCTTCAGCGTTACGCCCATTATTGAGGCTGCCGTCAGAAGCCGTCCAAGCGCTGCTGTCGCTGCGTTTGAGGTGTGGTGAAGCTTTTTTCCCATGTGAACGATCCCTGTCGTATCTGCTGCGATCGCCATCACTGCTCCGTCGGAGGTTATGCAGCGAATCAGCTTGTCGGGCTTTTGCGCTGTCCCCTCGGGCGCATAAATTTCGTTAATGCTATCTTTATTGTTTTCCATAAAATTTTTGTCCCTTCGTTTTTTTCGGAATATCAGATCTTCCTTGCGGCAAATGTTATCCTCTGCGATACTTCGTTCGGAGGATCAAATGAAAAGTCGTCATACATCGCCTCGACCTTAAAGTAATGCTTTGTAAGAATCTCGCGGATCGTTTCTGTCGGATACGCAAATTCACGAAAGCTTTCTCTCTCACGGCTGTAGACTCCGCCATTCGGCACGAAAAAGTCAAGCTCGATCTTCACCGAACAGTCACGCTCGCGATACGTATTCTGCCAAACCAAATATACATCATCGGTATCATACACAAATGTATTGCTGCCAAGAATATTTTTATGCTTGTATGGTGTATTCACATCAAACACAAACACGCCGCCGCTTTCCATATAATATGAAACACGCTCAATAGCTTTCTCAAGCTCCCCGGCGCCTTGAAGATGACTGAGAGAATCAAGCGTACACACACAGGTATCGATCTCTCCCCAAAGCTCCAGCTGCTGCATTCGCTGACGAACGAACATTATCTCCGCACCCGATTCAAGAGCCTTGCTTTGCGCCTGCGTCAGCATTTCGGAAGAAGCGTCAATACCGAAAATATCGATACCCTTTTTGTAAAGCTCAAGCGTCAGCGAGCCGGTCCCGCAGGCGAGATCAAGCGCCGATACCGGGGTATGAGAGAGTTTTTTAAAGATCTCACAGATGTAATCCGCTTTTCGGGTATAGTTGACGTTTTCCGTCAGAGAATCGTAATAGTCGGCAAAAACGCCGTATGCCATTATTGCTCCCCCTTTTCGCCGTTCCCTTCGTCGGAATTCATGCGGTCAAACACCAGAGAATATCCATCGCAGCCCGTATAATTCAAAGAGCGGTTCACTCTGCTGATAGTTGCAGTTGACGCACCTGTTCTGCCAACTATTTCGCTGTACACGGTATTCTCACTGAGAAGCTTAGCCACCATCAGCCTGCGCGACATTGCGTTAAGCTCGGGTACGGTACACAGATCCTCAAAAAAACGTCGGCATTCCTCCACAGTTTCGATCGTGGTGATCGCTTTGAACAAATAATTCAGGTTTTCCTCGTCTAACTTTGCATTCATACTAATTTGTTCTCCTTTGCTGTCTATCAAAGTGTTTAACTATAGTGTTACTCACGACCGATCCTGTCGGAGTAATATAGAATCACTTTATTTTATCACAAACTAAAGCAAAAGTAAAGCATGAATTAAAAATGTAAGGCAGATATACGTTTTATTTTGTATAATTTACACATTTAATGTCGTTTATCCATAAATAGTCCACTATCATCAAGCAGGAAACTGCATTATAAATCCATTTTTGCAATTCGCAACTCTTAATTTGTAATTGGTGTTCGCTTGAGTTTATTCTAACCGAAAGATATACCCGCAATCGACATTTATTCCTTTTGCTGTGGACAGTGATAAAGTATCATCAAAAACTCCCCCATCCCAAAAATTGGGACAGGGGAGTATTATCAACTGTATCGATGCAAAGTATAGATTACTTTACCTCGTTGACCTTCCAAAGCTCATCGGCATACTGGAGGATCGTTCTGTCGGAGCTGAACTTGCCGGCGTTTGCAACATTCATCAGGCACTTTCTGCCCCATTCCTCACGGTTCTCGTAATCTGCATTTGCCTTGATCTTTGTATCAACATATGCAGGCAGATCCAGAAGAATGAAGTAATGGTCGGGAGCGTGCCATGAAGCGCCGTTGATGAGTGAATTATGAAGCTCCGCAAAGCTGCCTTCACCATGCTTGCCGCCATCGGAGAAAGTTCCGTCGATAAGTGTATCGATGACCTTCTTGATCTCCGGGTTGGACTCATAGATCTTCTTCGAATTGTATGTACCGTCAGCCTTGAGCTTCTCGATCTCTTCTACCTTTGCGCCGAAGATATACTCGTTCTCATCGCCTGCTTCCTGCGCGATCTCGACGTTTGCTCCGTCAAGCGTGCCGAGGGTAACTGCGCCGTTGAGCATAAACTTCATGTTCGATGTACCCGAAGCCTCGGTGCCTGCTGTGGAGATCTGCTCGGAGAAATCAGCAGCGGTAACGATCTTCTCTGCGTAAGAAACATTGTAGTTCTGAACGAAAACGACCTTGATCTTGCCGTTTACGTCAGGATCATTGTTAACAAGCTTAGCGATCTCGTTGATGTACTTGATGATAGCCTTAGCTCTTGCATAACCCGGTGCAGCCTTTGCGCCGAAGATAAATGCAGTCGGATGCCAGTTCGGAAGCTCGCCGTTCTTCAGCTTGAAGTAGATATCCATGATGGAGAACGCATTCAGAAGCTGTCTTTTATACTCGTGCAGACGCTTAACCTGAATATCGAAGATCGCATTCGGGTCGAGGTCAACGCCCTCATGCTTGCTGATATAATCGGCAAGCTGACGCTTCTTCTCGAACTTGATCTTGTTAAAGCGCGCGATCGTATCGGAATTGATCTTGCCTTCCAGCTTCTTAAGCTCGTCAAGGTTTCTGAGGTATGCCTCATTACCGATAGCGTCTGTAAGCAGATCACAAAGCTCGGGGTTACAAAGACCGAGCCAGCGGCGCTGTGTAATACCGTTAGTCTTATTCTGGAAACGTTCGGGGTACATCTTGTACCAATCCTTGAGTGTATCGGCCTTGAGGATCTCTGTGTGGATCTCTGCAACACCGTTAGTATAGCTTGATGCATAAACCGCCATTCTTGCCATATGAACAACGCCGTCTGCAATGATCCTCATTTTGGAAATATCGCATTTTGGACCAAGATCTCTTTCGAGTCTTGCGGCGATCTTCTCCACAATAGCATAAACCTCCGGGATGACCGATCTCATGAGATCAACGTTCCACTTCTCAAGCGCCTCTGCCATTACGGTGTGGTTCGTATAGGAGAACGTCTTCTGAGCTATAACGAATGCCTCTTCAAACGTAAGGCCGTCATTCATGAGCAGTCTGATAAGCTCGGGAACCGAGATCACGGGGTGTGTATCATTAAGCTGAATCGCTGTCAAAGCTGCGAAATCATTGTAGTTGTCG
>CACZCM010000186.1 GCA_902779615.1 uncultured Ruminococcus sp.
ACACTCCGAAAGGTTACGAGCAAACTGCGTGTCGTCCTGTGCCGGAAGATCGTCGCCATAACCACAGCGAATAATTGCACCTGCGATCTTATCCTTTACCTTATCCCAATTGATGGTACCCTGATGCTGAGAAACATCTATCACGAACTTCTTGTCAAGCATATTTTTCGCGTTTCCTTTCGTTTCACCGCTGTCATACTGCGGTCTGATAATGGCAATTATGCTGCTGTAGTATCTCGTCATTTTGAGAACATAACCACCGTTTGTGTAATTATATGTTGATGTGTTGCCCTCAACCGTGTCGTATGTTCCATTTCCGTTTCTGCTGATGATTAAACCAATGTGGTCGGCTACTCCGTCACCGTTCCAGTCAAATAAAACAATGTCGCCATACTGACCTTCGCTTGTCGGAACTATAAGCCCCTTTTCCTTTCCCCATTGATGAACAGTGGGGCAATATGCCGTTCTTTTTCCGTCATAAAAGAGATCCGAAGCACCACATTCATCGAATATACACCAGATAAAGGCGCAGCACCGCGCATTTTTTTAGAGAACATATCAAAAAACCGCATAACAGTGGGGAAAATTGATGATTTGATTTACAATTAAATATAGTCTTTTCAAAGACGCTTCCTTAGCTTATTAGCGAAAAGGAGCGTCTTTTTTTGCTTTTTATTGGTTATTATCACCATTCGTCGAAAGAAATCGAACAAGCAAGATATGAGGGGGCTAATGTCAAAATGAAATACAATAACAGATTTTTTGGAAAAAGGTCATCAATTGATAATTTTGAAGGCTACAATAAGCTGTCATCTACAGCTTTGCTTATATTTGAAAAAATGACAGACACAGGTACAATCGAGGTCTATCGTCTATCCGATCTTTGCAAGGATAAGGAGCAAGATTCCGAAAAACACCGTCATATTGATATTCAAGAATATGTTTACGAAGCTCTGATGGAGCTTTGCAGAGCAAGGCTTGTTCTTCGAGCTTTTGTGAACGATGACGAGTATTTCATTGTGAACTATTCCCTCTTGAACAGACTTATCGGAAAGGGCGTGAAATAAATGGCAATCTACAGAACACCGAAAGACGGAAACTTCGTAATGGTCAGCAATAAGGTCGTTCGTGATCCCAACAGGTCATTGGCGGCAAAAGGCTTGCTGTTTATTCTGCTCACCTATTCCGACAAATTCCAGATAACAATATCTTTTGTTTCAACACAATGCTCAAACAGTCTGACCAGTATCCGATCAGCGTTCAATGAGCTTATGAAATCGGGACACCTTGTTCGCAAAGACAGAAAGCGCTTGCCCGACGGAACGTTCGCCGGATCTGACTATGATGTTTACGAATGCAACGAGGATAATCCGCTTGTCAAGGCAGGCAGGGCCGCTCTTAGTATGCTCTCGGAGGAAGAGATCGAGGAGATTCGCTCCACTCCGTTCCCCGAAATTGAGGACGAGGCAGAAATCGTTACGGTTAATACCGCTGTTGCTGCCAAGCAGTCTGCTCCCGAATACTCCGAGCCTGTTCTTGTTGTGGATAACACGACCGAGCAGAAGCCTGTCAAGAACAATAAAAAGAGCAGGATCGCAAAGAAAGCGGAAAAACGCAAGCAAAAGCAAAGCAAGAAGAAAAAGACGAAGAAGCCTGTTACGACTACGCCCGAAATCAAACGCAAGCCAACCGAAACGATTGTTGAAAGCCCGAAAGTTTCCACATTTGAAAAGATCGGCACAGCCGTTATTGAGCCGATTGTGGAAAAGTATGTGGAGAAGTTCCTTGATTCCTTGATGACCGATATTTCCGATGTTTCACCTATGTGCGGAAATCCAACATTGGATAATGACACACATAGAATACCAAACAAAATAAAACAATTCTTTGTTTATCTCTGTCAATCATTCTTAAAAAAAGACACGCGCGATGTTGAAAACTCGAAGCCTTCAAGAAATGTGACAGACAGACTGAAATACAGGGCAGTCCGTGAAGATGTTATGCAGTTAATAGAAGCCGACACATTAAAGTGCAACAATCCGAATGACACGGCGCTTATCAACGAGATCGTGGAGGTAATAACGCAAACGCTGTTATCGGAGAATGCCGGACTTAGCAAGAACGGCGTGAACTACGATTCCGATTCTGTCAAAGAAAGAATGTTTGAGCTGCGTTATGAGGATATTGAACACTTGATCTACAAGGTCAACAACTATGACAAGCCTATCGGTTACCGTTTCGCATTCCTCAAATCGTGTCTTTTTACCGCAAAAGCCGATCTTGAAAGTGATGCGGAGCAGTTTGTCAGAGAAACTGTCGGCTAAAAAAGGAGGATTTGATAATTGAAAGTTTTAAGCCTATTTGACGGAATTTCCTGCGGTATGGTCGCTCTTGAACGGGCAGGCATACCCATTGAGGAGTATGCCGCCTACGAGATCGACAAGTACGCAAAGCAGGTTAGTGAGCGGAATTATCCGCAGATCAAGCAGTACGGCGATGTTACAACTGCCGATTTTACCAAACACAAGGGCTTTGATCTGCTTATCGGCGGCTCGCCGTGTACATATTGGAGCATTGCCCGTCCGAACAGGGAAACATCCCCGGACGGTATGGGCGGCAAGCTCTTTATGGAGTACGTCCGAGCCTTGAAAGAGTCGGGCTGTCGGTGGTTTCTGTACGAAAACAATTACAGCATTCACAAGAGTATCAAGAGCTTTATCAGCGAACAGCTTGAAGTCGAGCCGATAATGATAAACTCCGCCCTTGTGTCTGCACAGCACCGCCGCCGCTGTTATTGGACGAATATCCCTAACATTACCCAGCCCGAGGATAAGGGCTGGGTCGTACAGGACATTCTCGAAAGCGGATTGGCGTATCAGGATAAGAGCTATTGCGTGACAAGCACATACCGTCCAACGGTCTATGATTCGTTTGCAAAGCACCGAAACACTCTTGTTGCCGAGCCTATTATCATCAATCCCTGTCACGGAAAAACCCGCACGATCAAGGCAAGCTATGGACGAGCCGGAATATGCAACGCTGCACGAACAGACGGTTACGGCGAAACAATGATCGCACAGCCTATCCGTATCGGGCAGTACGGTATTGGCGGTCAAGGGCAGCGAATTTACTCCGTCAGAGGAAAGTCTGTCACTCTGTCCGCAAACGGCGGCGGTCAAGGAGCAAAAACAGGGCTTTATAAGATCGACTTGCCGGACGGCGATTACATTATCCGCAAGCTGACACCCATCGAAGCAGAGCGTTTGCAGACGCTCCCCGACAATTACACCAAGGGTATCAGCGATAGTCAACGATACAAGTGTATCGGCAACGGTTGGACGATAGATGTTATCACGCACATTTTGAGCTTTCTTCCGCAGGAAGCCAAAATAGCAGCGTAACACTATATTTTGAATTGGAGATGTTTGAAATGAGCGATTACACAAGCAAGAAATCGGCGGTCAAGGAATTGGAGAACACGATTACTGCCGTCAAGGATCAGGAAAACGAGCTGAAAGCTCTCACACTCGTCAATCTCGCATACAAGAGATTTTTTGACGATCTTCTTTCCGACCACCCCGATATGCTCAAGGGAACGATCATCGTTGCCGCTGAAGCTACGGGCAGCGATCTCAACGACGACGAGATACTCCGCCTGTCTATCATCAATGATGAGGGCGAAAAGCTCTACGACCATACATTCCGCCCTACAAAGCACAGCAAGTGGGATACGGCACAGACGAGCAGCACGATCACTCCCGATAAGGTCGCTAATTGTCCGCCGATGTATCTCGAAGCCGAAAACATTGTCAAGATCATTCAAAGAGCCGCCGTTATCATCGGTTACAACACGGGATTTGTCCTCGGTCTGCTTGATAATTCGGGAATCCATTACGCAAAGAATTCAAAG
>CACZCM010000187.1 GCA_902779615.1 uncultured Ruminococcus sp.
TTAAAGCAACCTGCGGGGGCTTTCCGGTCGCCCCCGCGCCCCTTCGGTATCAAAAAAATAAAATTGTATGACAAGATTTTAAAAATTGATTTCCGTGCCGGTCGCCCCCTTAAACCCCTTCGGGTGCTCTCTCTAAATAATTAAACATATTTCGGCGTTATAGGTCTGCCCCAATCGTCTTTTTTGATTTCCTCTTGAACGGGCTGTGTCCGCTCTCTCGCTTGCCAATTCCTAGCGACAGCTTTCCAGTTTGTTATCGCCTGTCCGTTCTTCTGCCAGCCTGTAGCCTCGTAGTAATTGAAGAATCTCTCCGGGTCGATAGTGAGCGACATCTGCTGACAATACGAAATAACATCATCGAGCGTGGGCGTTCCCTCTCTCTCTTTATATCTTTCTCTATATCTTTCTTGTAGGGTCATTTCACCCGTACTTGTTAGGGTCATTTCACCCGTAGTCTTAGGGTCATTTGACCCTGAGTCCAAAACTTCGGACAGGGTCATTTCGCCCGTACCGATGACGTTAATATCATTGCCGTTTCCGATGATCGTTACAAGCCCACGCTCTTTCAGACGCTTTATCATTCGCCTAACGGTGCGTTCATTCAGCCCCGTGGCTTTGCTGATAAATCCCGCCGATAGCTTGTGCCTTTCTCTGCAAAAGCCCGCCGTGTAGCGCAGAACGGTCAGCATCACCCGCATTTCCGCGCCGCTGAGATTCGAAGTCATAAGTGTGTGAAGAACGTTATTACTCACTTGTGTGTAGCCTTTCAATAAATTTTCGTTCAAAAATACACCCCCTTCACTTATCCCCCCAAATCGGGCTTTAGTTGCATATTAATACGCAACTATTTTGAAAAAATAAATTTACAAAATTGTAGTTTTATGCAGGGCTTTCTTGCGCACTTTGCAAATGCTCACTCAATTGATATCCTCTTTGATCTTGTTGTAGTCTGCGACAAATAATCTTGTATCGTCTGCCGCGCGTGGAAATATTTAATTGTCTGTAATTGGCATACGTGCCTGTTAATGTACCACAAGGGCACTTCCTACGGTCGCCTGTGCGCCTTTCTGAGCGTTTTTATTATTCAGAGGGTAGATTTAAGTCTGAAAGGATAAACCGCCGCAGAGGGCAAATCTCGCAGAAAGAGAGCCTTTACGCTCGGTTGTGGGAACGCACGGAAATCAATTTTAAAATCTTGTCATACAATTTTATTTTTTTGATACCGAAGGGGCGCGGGGGCGACCGGAAAGCCCCCGCAGGTTGCTTTAAATGCAAGTAAAATGTCCGGAAAGCCCCCGCAGGTTGCTTTAAATGCAAGTAAAATGTAAGAAAAAAGGTTCAATAATATTTCTTTAAAAGAAAGTTGATTTCCGTGGGTCACCTTCATTGGCGCTTGTACCCACGTCGTGACGGCGACATCGGTGAATACATAAACAAATTGTGAGGTAGTTATGTCAATAGGTATGAAGCGAGGCGCGGTATACCTCGAAAGTCACAGCGCCGATATGCTATCATTTTCGATAAACGAAATCCCTCGTCTGCGATCAAAATAACGGAATGCAGCCGAAGGCTTGCATCGGCTTGTTAAAAACAGAGTTTTGAATCGAAGGAAAAAGATCCGCACGCTGCACGAATCTCTTCATGTGCGTGCGGGTAATTTGTTGGGTCAATCCCTCATGTCGCGGTGCTCCCACGGCTCGTAGTCGGAAAAATCCTTTTGTCCATCATCAAGGTCAAATTCGCTGCCCTTGTACAAGCCTCGTCCTGCCGAGTAGGACTCACCGTTTTTGAAGTATGCGCCCAAGCCGCCGATAAGCAGCATGACGATAAGTAATACGATCCAGATCATAAATGTAACTCCTTTTCTAAATGCATATTTTTAGTTTGCAGTCTTGACTGCGCTATACCTTCTTCACCGGGCAGTTCATTTCTTGTCGGGCAGCGACGGCGCGCTGTCTGAATGTTCACATTGGCTGATGGTTGTGTTGGTCGTGTTCGAGAGCAAGCCCTTTGCAGGCTCTGCGATGCTTGCAACCAGGTTCCTCAGCTCGTCGTTGTATGATCTGCCGTTCAGCGCCTGATTCTCAACGTCGAGCTTCTTCATAAGCTCCGGTACGCTTGACAGCGTGTCGATGAGCACATTTCCCGTGCTGCCGGAATTAGGTCCGCTGCCGCCAATGTTGACAAACTCTGCGTTCTTTCCGATATTTGCCATGATCTCCGCCGTCTTTGTGGCGATGGTGATCTTTGCTTCGGTTTCTATCCTGATCTTCTCGATCTCAAAGTTTACCTTCTCGTTAGATGCGCGGGCTTCTGCGAGAGCTCTTTCACCCTCGGCCTTAGCCATGAGCTTTTGCTTTTCGACCTCGGCTTCCGCAAGACCTCTCTGACGTATTACCTCTGCGTCGGCGATACCCTTTTGCTTTGTAACATCGGCAACTGCCGTACCCTCTTTGCGAGTCTTATCAGCGGTTGCTTCGGCGGTGATCTTGATAGCGTTTGCTTCCTTTTCGGCTACCCTTACGGACGCATCTGCGCTTATCATACGCACGTTAGCCTGCGCTTCGGCTTCTATCTGATTCTTTTGCTTCTCGGCTTCTGCCCGAGTTTTGATAACTTCCTTCTCCTTGATAGCGGCGAGGTTAGCCTGCTCCTGCTGTACAACCTTAATGCGGCCTTGCTGCTCTGCGACCTCCTGCTGTCTGATCGTGTGCTGAAGTTCTCCTGCGATAGCTGCGTCTGCGTCGGCCTTATCGGTCTCAGCCTTAAAGCCGGCGATCTTTAGGTTGTTATCCCTCTGCTTCTCGGCAACTGCGAGCTGCGATGTAAGCTCATTCTGCGATGCTATCCTTTCGGATTCTGCCTTCTGTGTGCGTACAGCTTCGTCAACGATGGAACGCTTATTTTCGGCTTCGCGGCGTTTGTCCTCCATGTCGAGCGCTGCGATGTTGTCATAGTAAGAATTCTTGTCGGTAATGTCCTGGATATTGAGCGAAACAAGCTCCATACCCATGTTTACCATTTCGTCTGCGACGATCTTCTTGACGTTCTCGGCGAATATCACCTTATCTCGAAGGACTTCTTCGGGAGTCATTGCGGCAACGATATCACGAACCGCGCCGGTCAGCGTCAGGCGAACGTCGTTCTTGATGCCCTCCTGACCACGCTCCTTAAAGGAGATGATCGCCTTCTTGAGGTTGTTGATATTTTCAGTGTCCGGTCTGATCTGTGCAGTCCAGTCGATCACAATAGGAACGGAGGTCTTTGTTTTTACCTCGTCCTTGTCGGCAGTAACTGTCAGCATGCAGAGATCGAAGTACTGCGCCTTGCGGAAGATCGGGATAACGAAGGAACCGCCCGACACCTTGATTATCGGCTCTTTACCGCCGGTGATAATGAGAGCCTTGTCGATATCGGCAACGCGATATATCATACAAAGGAAGATCACTATCAATATAACGACGATAACGATGGGAATGATGATAGGCAGTAATGATGTCAACATAATAATACCTCCTGTTGCTTGCTGATAACAATATCAGCAAGTGATTAAATAAATTTATATCTTACTCGATAGTTTATCGAGAGATTGTCGAAAATATATGTACAAGTTGTATTGCGAAAGGTACAAAATACGACCGTCAATTTGACAGCCCCCACCATTAATAAATATTCATTTCTGCAGCTTCTCCATCTCAACACAAAAGGGGACTGTCAATTTGACTGTCCCCACCATTAAAAGCTATTCTGTTTTCCCGACATCATCTGTCGGAGTGATTTATTGATACATATTCTATACCATTCGTCGAATATTGTCAATAGGTAATTGTGAACAATTTGTAAATTCGTAAATATAACCGCAGAGAAGATGTCCCCCGGGTCTCGCCTACCGGCTCGGTCGGTGCTTCTGCTGCGCAGAGGTCTCCACAGGAGACCCGCACCCTCTATAGGCGGCGGGTTCCATCTCATGTTCAGTAGGGGTAAAATCCCCTACTGAACGCACAAAGCCTTCGGCTTTGTTTCTGCTTGTTGAAAGCAGAGCTTTTAATTTGGCATTGCACTGTTTTCAGAGAAAGCTCTTATTAATTCGTTTGCGGTACAGATCTGTACCGCAAAGCAATAAGTTAATGACACTGCTGCCGGTCAGACCATTGCAAAGCAGAAGCGCCGACCGAACCGTCAAGCCGGACTACCTGTCGTATTTCAAGTTATTCCGTCGATACATTGTAAAGATCTACCGGAACGATGTATGCGGAAGGATACTGCGCAGGCTCTCAGAAGATTTCTCTCATCATCTCCGGAAAATGCTTCTCCAAATCAAGCGTTGACCCCGAATGCATTCCGTCGGGTATCACGATAATTCGCTCTATGCCCAGAAGCTCTTTTGTGTACGCATGATCGCCGATGACCTCGTCCTTGCCGCCGATTATACAGCGGACACGCTCCGTATCAAGCTCATCAAAAGCCGCCGACGTCTTCGCAAACCAACCTGCATCGCCATCATACCCGAGCGCAGGAATGACATTCTGCGGCTGTAGGCACGGATTGACAAGCAGCAAGGGCTTATGCAGCCCGGCAGCAATAACCGACGCAAAAAATCCGCCGAGACTTGTTCCGACTATCATATCGATTTTTTCCGCTGCACAGATATCGAGCAGCCTGTTCAGTATGACCTCGGGGTTTTCGCTGTCGTAATCTATCTCGGGCGAGATAATATTTTTCTCCAAGCCGCACAGTGCAGAATATGCCGCATTATGCGGTGCTCCTTTGTAGCCGTGTATGTTCATTATACTCATTATGATACCTCCGTTTTATTGCTCCGGCAATTATAGCACACCAAGAGGGCAAGTCTTTGGGTAAAAAACGATTTATGCGCTGCAGGCGCCTTTAGGGCGCAAACAAGATGGGGACTCAGTCCGTTTCAATCCACTCTCCCCGTGCGGGGAGAGACATCTGCAGGCAGTTTCCGTGCGTCAGCTCAAAGAGATTTCAATCCACTCTCACCGTGCGGGGGAGAGACCTTGCGCAAGGCTAAGCGTTTTCTTGTACTCGGCATTTCAATCCACTCT
>CACZCM010000188.1 GCA_902779615.1 uncultured Ruminococcus sp.
TTTCCTCAGCCATTGAGGCTGTATTCCCAAAAACTGAGATTCAGAACTGTATCATTCATCAGCTTCGTAACTCGAGCAAGTATGTGTCTTACAAGGACATAAAGGCGCTTATGGCTGATTTAAAGGCAGTATACGCCGCTGTAGATGAAGCTGCCGCATTGGATGCCCTGGATACCTTTTCGGAACGTTGGGACAAGAAATACCCTAAAATCTCACAGTCTTGGCGGGATAATTGGCCTAATTTGAGCACCTACTTTAAGTTTCCTCAGGAGGTAAGACGACTGATTTACACCACCAATACTATAGAGGGCTTTAACCGTCAGCTTCGAAAGGTGACAAAATCCAAGTCTGTTTTCCCTACGGATGACAGCTTGCTTAAAATGCTCTATCTGGCTATGATAGACATTACAAAAAAGTGGACCGGTCGGCGTCAGGACTGGAGCGTGATCTATGCCCAGATGACTATTTTCTTCGGAGACCGGATCGCCGAATAACAGAAAAAGGCTCGCATGTAAAGGGTAAAATGAACGGCGGCAAAAGCCGCCGCCCTTGACATACAATCCTTTTCCTGTTTATAATGTTGACATGGGGCTTTCGCCTCGAATAATATTTTTTGCTCTGTTTTACATCACGATTTAGTGTTTACACAGATTTTGGGATAGATCCCAGCCACCAATTCTTTTTTATACTTGTAATATGTATTACGGCTCAGTCCGGTCAGCTTCATTACTTCACCGTCAGTCAATGTTCCTCTGAAATCCCTACTGTGCTTCTCGATCAGCGCCTTTGCCGGCGCTTTCTTTTTTATGTGAAGGGTGACGCCGCTCTTTTGTCCGATCTGTTTGCCGCTTCGCCGTGCGGTTTCAATGCCCTCCGAGGTTCTCTTGTGGAGATCGTCCACTTCTTTTTGAGATTGCTCGAATGCAAGACGGATCTGTTTGGTAGCCAGCTTTTTCAGATAGCTGTTAATCCCCATCAGGATATCGTCAACATCATCGCCTGTCATCGAAATCGTATTTGACAAAGCGCTCTTGTAAGTATCGGTATCGATGTGATGCTCTTTCAGAAACACAAGGTTGATCCCTTTGTCAAATAGCTCAAGATACAACGCAATACCGTCGTCGGCGCTGCGGCTCATTCGGCTGACGCTGTCAAATACGATTGTATCACCGGATTTGACACGTTTGAGCAGTTTGTCAAACTCTTTGCGTTCGTAGAGCTTTGTGCCTGTATACGCCTCCTGATAGATCTCAGCAGTAGGGAAGAGGGAAAGGATATTCCGTATCTGTCTTTCGATATTTTGTTTTGCTGTGGATATTCTGCAATAGCCGTAAATCATATTCAGTTGCCTTCCTTTGTATTGAATTTAACGAACGTTAGATTTCATACTATATATTATACGATGTTTTGAGCAGAATAGCAATAGTTTTGATACAAATATTGTTAAGGTTAGTTTTGATACAAAAATAACGTTATCTTCAACTTGATTTGATTCTATACTTACACTAACCAACTTATGAGTCGCTCATACTAAATAACTTAGATCTGTGGGATAATCATCCTTATACGCAAAAAAGCAGACAGTCGATTGACTATCTGCTTTCTTTCTGAATTGTATTGACTTTCTGAAATTAATCATCTATAATGAAACTACAGGGAACCGTTATAGCGGTTAACCAAACTGTTTTGCTAAAAATAGCCGCCTGATTTGGTCGTCGGGGCGGTTATTTTTTTATGGCTTTGATGGCTTCAACTAAAGCAACCAGTACAAGTACCAGCGCTATAGCTTCGGTCATGCCCATATGTACCACTTCCTATACAAACAGATTCAGCCAATGCTGTCATCGGGTTTGCGTTCGGATGTGGCTAACCGCCTTAACTACCTTGTAGTCCCAAATAAATTATACTATTTCAACTTTCCATATCAACGCGGCGAGCTTCAGCTTGCCGTGTTTTCTTTCATAAGAAAAGGGCAAGAGCCTTTACGGTTCCTGCCCCTGACTTATGATAGGATTAACATGAAAATGGAGTTATCTGATTATACGATCAATACCAACCGGCCTCTTTGACGAGAACCTTTTCGTCCCAAGCGGCTTTTACGAGCTTTTTCTCGTAGTGACCCTCTTCGGGAACATTGACAGTGTTGGTACCTACCTGTACCTTGCGGATATCGTTATGATAGCCGCTGCCTTCACCAGCAAGCATATGTGCTTTGTCGTGAGCAAAAAACGCACTTGTATCATACGAAGTATCAAACTCTGCGCCGCAAACATGGCACACGGTATATACTCTCTTCTCATAGACAGGCTCTTCATAAGAGTACGCTTCTTGATCTACAACATATACTTCCTCATACTCCGCATCGTGGTGAACGGTCTTGTATACGGCTTCGTAGTAAGTTTTACCAGAACCGGAACCACCGCCGGAAGTGGAACCACCGGAAGTAGAAGCGTTACCGGAAGAGCCACCAGAGCTGTCGCTTGACTTAGAAGAAGCGGAAGAGCTATCGGACTTACTGCTTGTGCTGTCGGACTTGCTTGAGGTGTCAGAGGCTTTGGCTTCTGTAGCCTTCACAGAAGTATCACCGTCAGCCTTAGCCGTAGTAGGGTCGATTACCTTGCCGCTTGCGTCGGTGCTTAACTGAGTAGATGTAGTGTCGCCTTTAGCGATCGTTGCCGTGGTTGCCTGTGCCTGATCGGGAGTAGCGTTAGGTGTTTCTGAGCAACCAGTAAGGAGCATAGAAGTAGAAATAATAAAAGCTGCTACGGTCATAGCAACTGCGGTCTTGATGGTCATTTTTTGTGTGTTTTTCATGATTTCCATTCCTTTCTTTGTATTTGATATTATTTTATATTGTAAGTCTTACACTCGATTGAATGATAAGTGGTTTAGCGTATGACTTCATACCAAATTGATGATTTTTAATCCGCTTCTGTTAGCGTATTCCAGTGTTTTCATTGCTCCACCGGAACGATATACATAACTGATAGCGAAACCTGCGTGATCCACCAACCAGCGGTTTCGTTTCGGAATCCCGCTTTTATAGGTGTAGTAAGAAAAGCGGTGAGCTTCAAAGGGATAAATAATCTCGTCAAATAAGCTGTCATTGAACACCTTAAAATCGCGATACGGTATGACAAGAATGCTTTTGATATAGGGATAAGCTTTCTTTAGACGGTGAACGATTGCGGCGCAAGTTTTATCAAAGTAGCCCTGCCCGCCGTTCAGAAATATCTCGATTCCGCTTTCTATCACTTCAATGATTGCTCTTTCGATATCTGCTTCTTTTACTTGGTAACAATCACGATTGCCGATGAAAAGAGCGGTTTTATTTTTATCTGTCATAATATCGGAAAAATAAAAAAGCGCAGCAACACATAAATGTGAGCTACGCCGAAAAACACATAGCTCCTTGTTGCTACACAATTTCACTTGCCTTGATTACTCTTAGCGCATGAGTTGAGCCTGTGTTTTTGCACAGTTTATCACTCATGCACCAAAAAATAACACGAATAAGCATAGACAGGTTGACCTGCCTATACGCAATCAAGAAAGATATTCAAGTGAAATTATGTAGCAACTTCATCATACCACAACAGATCGTGAAATGCAATATCAAAGCATTGAGAGATTAAGGTTTCGCATCATTCTACCATTCTGATTCCTCATCATCTTCGTATTCTTTGAATAACTGTTCTTTGGCTTTACAGTAAAAGTAGCTCATAAATGCCGAGAGCACCTGCTCCCGATCTTCTTGTTCAGTGCCGGCGCCGGCTTTCA
>CACZCM010000189.1 GCA_902779615.1 uncultured Ruminococcus sp.
TTCGGTTATCCATGTTAAGGATAACGGGGAGGAGGAGCTTGTCGAGAAATCTGCCGATAACGATAACGGTGAATTGACCGTTGAAACAGACGGTTTCTCAGTTTTCGTTGTCATCAGGCACGAAGGAAGCAAGGAAATCGTAACACCTCGTGTACAGTTCCACTTTATCGCAGAGAATTTCACAAAGTACACCGATAGCAACACACACCAGGATTACTACACGGCAGAACCCTTTAATTTCTACAATAAGGCTCATCCTCTCGAGAAACAGTGCAGTCAGATACTGACAGATGGAGAGACTCTTGAAATGATTGCCAATCCTCCGAACAGGACGGATCCGACGACGAATAAAGATCAGTACTTCTACGGCTGGTATATCGTAGATCTGTATACCGCTAACAACAATACAGATACGACATCATACAACGCTGGTCGTTCCCTATGGGAAGGTACGATCCCTTATCAGTGGACGCATTTCAATTCCGCTACACTTGAACCCGAAAAGATCAGCTTTGAGCAGCCCATTAAAATAACCCCGACAACCGGTCTTGAAGTTGGGCAAAACGAAACTGTTCAATGGAGTATCAACGGTGTATCGGACACGGGAGTGATTGACAAAGAGGGCGTAGTCCATGTTTACCTTGCTCCGATCTATATGGACTACTACTTTGTAAACTTCCGTAAGGGCCCGAGGGACGGTCCGCAAACACTTCAGGACAGCCTTATGACTCGTAGGCTCGTCGTTTTCGGCAGCTCCGATGAAACAGTTGTCAGGATCGGCGACATTGTAAGCCCCAGCTCCGATCCGCAGCATCTTGTATTTGTCGGTTGGCAGACAGATACTCAGGGACGGAATAATCAATGGGATGGCACGGTTGATGCAGAGGGGGCAGAGATTGACAACCGATCTTCAATATACACTGATCCTAATACTGATCTGACCCAAATTCCTGTAGGTTACTATATCAAAGTCCATAAACGCAACGATTTTGATCCTGATACGCTTGTTCACGATCTTTATCCTGTATTCCTTCAGGCTCGTTGGCTGAGCTTCAACACAGGTACATCAGGCAACGGTTCATCGTACGTAGGGTCAACATATAGGTTGACAAACGATTCAAATCAGGGAACATCGTACGAGAACAGCTTCTTTGCACAATCCTGTGCTCCCACAAGACAAGGCTATGACATGGAAGGCTGGTATGCTTTCGCGAATTATGATGAAGCGAACGACTGCATTACTAACCGCACTAATCCTGAGCCTTATAAATTCAGTTATTATAACTCACAAACAAACTTAGTTGAAACTGTTCAGTTCAGCAATGTTAAAGCTATAAAGCTGATCAAAGGCGAAGAAACGAACAGATACACTCTGAATACTTCGTTGGATGGTCTTCCGAGCAATGGCGTTATAGCACAGGAAACAGTGGGCGGCAAGACGTACAAGTTATTTGTTGATTCTACTACCAATCCCGGCAATTATATGTTCCAGCTTCAGATTGGTAACGACCAGCCGTTGAATCTGTTTGGTATTGAGAACAACAAGCTGTACTTCTACGTAACGATGCAAGACCTTACCCTTTCCGCCAACTGGCAGCCTGAAACGGCTAATTATACCATTGCTTACTGGCTTCAGAATGCGGATGACGATGATTACTCGCTTATTCATTATGATATAATGACGGGTATTGCAGGGCAGGATACAGCTGCGGAGGCGCTTGCTGAGAATTCAACTGTATACATAAACAATAAGCTCAGATATGCCCATCTCAGTGACGATCAGGATAAGACTAAAGAAGATGTCCAATCCGGTATTCAGCAGCAGAAGATCAAGGGAAATAACTCCACTATCGTTAACGTGTATTACGACAGAAACGAATACACGCTGCGCTTCGATATGGGCTTTTCTAGAGTATCGGGTGCAAACGGTACTACTGTTGATTATATTCGGTTGACACCCGCAGAGGTTGCCCACTATTCCGGTACTGTTTATAAGAGTAACGGAACTCAGATGGTTGCGGTTCAGCGAACCGGCACAAGAGTTGCTTATGACGGAGATCGCTATTTAGCTACAACGGGTAATACAACACCGCAGTACGGTGTTGTTAATGGAAACGTTGTTGAGTTAAGTCAAGGTACCGTTATTAAGGATGACCAGAATAATAATTATCTCATACTTCCCACACCGTAATCATCTATAAACACCGATAAAATCAAAAAAACAGAAATAAAAAAGGCACAGCCGCTCCAAAAGTGGTATAATTGTAATGAATCAACACAATAACCACAGGAGGACTATGCCATGGCTATTATATCACAAAAATGCGAGTATAATCAAGAGTGCTCAGACAGAATCTATGCATTTTTCAAGACTTTTGAAATCGAGAAACTTCTGCGGTGCTGTAATGGAGCTAAGCAGAAGGGCTATGCAGTCATAGAGATATTCAGATACCTGCTTTGTCTGATGTTTTCGGATCGCTCGATGTACATGCAGATGAGAACGAATCGCTACACGGAAGATTTTTCAAAGAATACGGTTCACCGTTTCCTCAACAACGGAAAAATCAACTGGGAAAGATTCACGAATTTGCTGTCTGAGCGTATTATAAACAGCTTTATCAGACCACTTACAAGTGATGAACGTGAAGACGTTTTCATTGTTGACGACAGCGCATACAAAAAGACCGGGTACAAGAAAACCGAGCTTGTCGCAACCGTTTTCGATCATGTGTCTATGAAGTATATCAAGGGCTTTCGTATGCTGACACTTGGCTGGTCTGACGGGAATTCTTTTGTTCCGATCAGCCATCGTCT
Organism: uncultured Ruminococcus sp.; assembly: GCA_902779615.1. Lineage (GTDB taxonomy): Bacteria > Bacillota > Clostridia > Oscillospirales > Acutalibacteraceae > RUG592. The sequence continues at coordinate 2,815 of CACZCM010000189.1, forward strand.
TATGTCATCGGGAAACGACAAGAATGTTATCGGCGTTGTTGAAGAGTACGACAAACGTTCTCTCTCATACAAACGCCGTTATCAGGCACGCCGGAAAGCTACCGATGTAATGATCGACATGGTGAAGCAGGCTCAGAAATGCGGTCATTATGCGAAATATATTCTGTTTGACAGTTGGTTCTCATGTCCGTGCATTGTCGCTGATCTAAAGAAAGAATGTGACCTCGACACCATCGCCATGGTCAAGAAAAGCTCAAAGATCCGGTACCAATACAGAGGTGAAATGCTGGATATCAAGCAGATATATAGCCGCTGTAAAAAGCGTCCGGGGCGGTCGAAGTATCTTTTGTCAGTGATAGTTGATGTAGTTTCAATCAATGAAAACGGGGATAAAATCACCATTCCCGCTAAGATCGTTTGTGTCAGAAACCGGAATAAGAAAAAAGATTGGCTTGCGATCATCTGTACGAAGACCGAGTTGTCCGAAACGGAGATCATTCGCATTTACGGCAAGCGCTGGGATATAGAGGTATTCTTCAAAAGCTGCAAATCTATGCTGAAGCTTGAGCGGTGCAGAAAGCTCTCTTACGATGCTCTGACGGCTTATGTGTCTATCGTTTTCGTGAGGTATATGTTCCTGTCTTTTGAAAAGAGAAACGATGAAGACGATCGCACGATTGGTGAATTGATGTTTTTAATATATGATGAAATGCAGGATATTACTTTTAATCACTCCATGACGATCATTACACAGGCGCTTTTTGACACTGTTACTGAAATGTTGAATTTAACAAAAGAACAGCTTGAAGCTTTGGCACAGCATTTTCTTTCACATCTGCCGGTTTATCTGCGCAATTCTTTGACTATTTCGGTATATTGAGCTTGTTTAGATGACATTTTCAAAGGTATAATAAGGTCTTAGAGGAGGTTTTGGTGTGGGAAGTTTGAGTACTGGTGTGGGAAGTTTGAGTACGTGAGCAATAAAGGCAGAGTTAAAAGCAGACGGCTATTAAAAAACGGTCAAATATCAGAAAAAATACTAAAACAATTTGACAATGGATTTGGCTATCTAACCTTTAAAATTTCCGAAAACGGGAAAACAAGAAACATAAGAACCAACAGGGCGGTTGCAATAGCATTTATCCCAAACGATGACCCCGACAATAAAACGGAAGTCAACCACAAAAACGAAGATAAAAAGGATAACAATTTAATAAATCTCGAATGGCTATCACGGAGCGATAACATTAATTATGGAACACGTAACGCCCGAATGGTCAAAACGAGGGAAAAGAACAAAGAATTAAAAACA
>CACZCM010000190.1 GCA_902779615.1 uncultured Ruminococcus sp.
TCCGGTCTCACCTGCCGGTTCGGTCGGTGCTTCTGCTTCGCAGAGGTCTCCCCCGGAGACCCGCACCCCTGCACCCTGCCCGCTTTTTGAAAAAAGCGGGGCAAAAACTTCAGTCTAAGCTCTATCGTACCTTAAGTTAATGACATTGGCTCGCCCCACACCCTCGGCAACTTTTTTTTGAAAAAACCTGCGAAAAAAACTTTCGTATTCTTAAGTTGATGACATTTCACAATAACCAAGAGGAGTGCAGTGGTATTAAGATAAAACGATTTTTTCTTATGTTATGTATAATTATTGCTGTTTTTGTACTTTTCGGTCTTATCCTGTTCGGTCTTGCAGCGGCAGATGTCCATGGTGATATGTTTACTGCTGCGGCGGAAGACGGACTGCCCGCAGAGTTTGCGGGAGCGGTCATTTCCGATAACTATTATTTTCTGACCGAGGAAAGACTAAATTCCTATGCCGCCTTCGTACTTAACACATCAAATCAATCTCACGACGAGGATATAAGTGTAACAAAAATATGTTTTGATTTCAATGAAACTGTACCCTCACATATGTACGCAAAGGTAAAATGCGGCAGCCGAGATTATGTTGTTGCCGCAGACTGCAGCATTTCTGTCAATGATAACCATATCAGTGCTGAACTGGCGAATTTTACCGTCGGCAAGCTCCCGATACACAAGCTTGCCGTAAAAACGATATTGTCAAATGCTGATCTGGGCGCAGCCGCCGAATATATTTCGGTTTCCGATCTAGCCGTTAAAGTACCATCTCATTTCGGCGTAAATATGGGAGAAGGGCAGGAGCTGGCTGCTGTTGATATACTTGATGTCAGCGTTCTTGATGACGGGCTGGAACTGTCAACAAATCCCGTTGTAAAGGACGCGTTGACTAATGCTGCGGATATCCTGATCGATAAACTTGGAGATGTTTTTAATTATTAAGATGAATAACTCACATGACACACTGCTTGAAAAACTAAAAAAATATTCAGACACCCCGGCGTATCCATTTCATATGCCGGGGCATAAGCGTTTATTCGGAGATGATTCTCTGCCGTATAGGATCGACATAACCGAGATAGCCGGTTTTGACGATCTGCATGACCCTACCGGGATCATAAAACGCATTGAACAGAAGATCGCCGAAGTTTTCCACAGTGAACACGCCTTTATGTTGATAAATGGCAGCACGGGCGGACTGCTGGCGGCGATTTCTGCCGTTACCGAAATCGGAGATACGATAATAGTTGCCAGAAACTGCCACAAATCAGTATACAATGCAGTTATGATACGCAGCCTCAATGCGGAGTATGTTTATCCGCCAACAGACGAAAACGGTATCTGCGGCAGCATTGACCCTGAAAGCGTGGTTGATGCCATCAACGAAAACCCGACTGCAAAAGCGGTAGTTCTTACCTCGCCGACATATGAAGGCGTTGTGAGCGACATTGCTTCTATTTCAAAAATCTGTCACATCAAGAATATTCCTCTTATCGTTGATGGCGCGCACGGCGCACATCTGCCGTTTTGCAGCTTCGGAGTAAAAGGCGAGCCGATACGAAGCGGCGCAGATATCGTAATATCGAGCCTTCACAAAACGCTGCCTGCTCTTACTCAGACCGCAGCGGCGTTTCTGAACAGTAAGCTGGTAAGCTGTGATGAATTCAGAAAATATCTTGAAGTTTATCAGACAAGCAGTCCGTCGTATCCGCTGATGGCGTCAGTCGAAATATGTGTGGATTCAGTAGGAACGATGGATAATGAGTTTGCCGAGTACGAACGCAGACTTAACGAATTTTCCGAAAAAATGCGGCAGCTCCAACATCTGAGGCTGTTGTGTCATCACAATTCATGCTACTCATATGATAAGTCAAAAATAGTGATATTAACTAACCGGGCAAATATAAACGGCACTGAGATAATGAGACGGCTTAGAGAAGAGTATCAGCTGGAGCTTGAAATGGCTTATCCGACTTATGCTATTGCAATGACCGGTGTTTGCGACAGTGAAGACGGCTTTTTGCGGCTTTCAGATGCGCTCTTCAGGATCGACAAGGGACTTCGATATGAAGAAAAGCCGCCGTTTCCACCGCTGCCGCATCCTAAGAAAGCGAACCGCAAAGACGGCGAGGTCGGCCAGCAGCGCAGCATTTACGCTTATCCTCCTGGAATACCGATAGCCGCGGCGGGGGAGATTTTCGGTGAAGCCGAGCGCCGCTATGTCGAAGAGCTTCTGCTTGCCGGAGTGACAGTGAGGAATGCGTGAGCGGTCGGCGGTACGGAGATCAATTTTGGAAAACACAGCATAAAGGTTTCGCCAAGCCTTTTTCAAAATGCAGCGGTCTCCATATTTTGTTTAGTGGAGAGCACGATATCCCGCTTAACATAACGCAAGCCGTTGGATTTCATCTGCTTGTTAAATGCGGCGCTTTGAAAAGCTGCCTTGCAGCTTCGAGGCTATGAAATACTATTGAGTTGTATGCAGTGGTTAAATAATACAAAAAATTCACTTAGCTTAATCAAATATGCAAAATAATTATCAAAAATGCAGTATCTTACGATTATTTTGTAAGATTTATTTGTATTTTTACGCATTTTGTGATAGAATATAAACGATTAGTTTTTAAGGCGGATCACATAAAGAGCGATCGGTATTTCAAAATGAACCTGCATCGGTCTTTTTGGTCGCGCTTTAGGAATGCAGCCGGGCGTTCGTCGGGCGCTAATAATTGCAGATGTTAAGATTAAGGGGCATGAAATTATGATACAAGCAGCAGTGTTGGGTCACGGCGTTGTCGGCGGCGGCGTTACCGAGATTTTGCTTAAACACACCGATGATATCGCAAAAAAGATCGGCGAGGAAATAAACATAAAAAAAGTCCTCGACCTTCGGGAGTTTCCCGACAGTCCGATCGCCGACAGATTCACGAAGGATTTCGGCGATATTATCAGCGATGACGAGATAAGCATTGTCGTTGAGGTAATGGGCGGACTGAACCCGGCTTATGATTTTGTTAAGCAGAGTCTTGAAAAGGGCAAGAGCGTTGTTACCTCGAACAAAGAGCTTGTTGCGGCTAAGGGTGCAGAGCTTCTGGAGATAGCAGAGCGCAATAATGTAAATTTCCTTTTTGAGGCAAGCGTCGGCGGCGCGATCCCGATCATTCGCCCGCTTCATCAGTGCCTTGCGGCTAATAATATCGAGAAGATAAACGGTATTCTTAACGGAACCACCAACTTCATTCTGAATAAAATGATTAATGACAATATGACCTTTGAGGACGCACTCGCTCTGGCGCAGGAAAAGGGCTACGCCGAGAGAAATCCCGCAGCAGATATCGAAGGTCACGACGCCTGCCGCAAGATATGTATCCTCGCGTCGCTCGTTTACGGTACTCATATCTATCCCGAGAGCGTTCACACCGAGGGTATCACTAAGGTGACTCTGAAGGATGTTGAATATGCAAAAGCATGGGGCGGCGCAGTTAAACTTATTGCGTCCGCAAGAAAGAATGGTGACAAGATCGAGATTATGACGGCTCCGATGTTCGTGTCGTTCGACTGCCAGCTTTCAAATGTTGACGGCGTTTATAACGAACTGCTTGTTCGCGGCGATTCATCGGGTACGATCGGCTTCTACGGCAGGGGTGCAGGAAAGCTTCCGACCGCGAGCGCAGTTGTAGCCGATGTTATGGATTGTGTGCTCCATAAGGACGAGCGCAGAAATATTATGTGGAAGGACGGCAA
>CACZCM010000191.1 GCA_902779615.1 uncultured Ruminococcus sp.
TTCATTGTCTTTTTGCGTTTCAAGTCGCGTTTCAAAATGTCAAAAAACATACGCATTCTCCTTACTGAGTATATTGTATCACAAAAATCGCTCTTGTGAACCTTACAGCATGAGTATAGCGGAGAAATTATTAAATAATCCTTAAATGAAATAATATTTTTTAAAACGATGAAAAAAGCGCCTGCCACTCAGGCAAGCGCTTGATATTTGTTATTACGAGTCGTAGAAATGCTGTCCGTCGTCAGTTACAAGCCGTTCAGCCTTCGGGTACTCAAAGATTTTGGAATTATCCCGGTTTGCTTCGAGGTAGTCAGCGAATTCCGCCGCGTACCATTTTGCCATTCCGAGGTTGTGCATGAGGTAATGACCGCAGTTTACTGGAGCGGCGCCGGGAACCTCCTGAGCGTCGTTGACCGATCTGAAGGCTCTCAGCAACAATTCATAAATCTCACGGGGAGAGCGGCTGCCCTTGAGAATGAGGTAAAAGCCTGTCAGACACCCCATGGGACCCCAGTAGATAACCTCGTCCTTCCAGTCGGGGTCATTTCTGAGAAAGGTCGCGATGATGTGCTCGAGCGAATGCATAGCCGCCACATCGATAACGGGTTCTCTGTTCGGTCTTTTGAGTCTTATATCATATGTTGTGACCATACCGTCGCCGACAATGTCCTCACGGCTGAGAAATATGCCCGGGACAATGGCTGTATGGTCTACGGAGAAGCTCTGTATCATTTTCATATCCATAACACCTTTCATTATATATAACGTATTACTGTGTGGTTAAATCATAACACAAACGGGCTGAAAATTCAATATCAATATGTCACGGGCAAAAACGTAAAAAATCACCCTGCGTTCCGAAAAAAACTGGGCACAGGGTGTTATATTATGATTAAGCCATTCCGAAGAAGCTGAGGATATTAAACCCTGTGGGCAGCGGTATCGTGAACATATAGATAGTAGCGAGCACAACGCCTGCGATCGCGATAAAAAGTACTACAACGCGGTTCGGCAGGTTCTTGAACACGCCGACGATACCTAACAGGAAGAGTACAACGGAATAGATAACGTTGACAAGGTTGTAGGCGTCGCCGTTTCTGTTGTCGCGCTTGCCTTCCTCGAGAAGCTCCTGAGACTGAGCGATAAGATTATTTGATTCCTCAAAGTATTTATCGGTCATTCCCTCTACCTCAAAGGGAGATGACATTGAATCGTCCATCTGATTCATAGCATCACTCAGGATCTGACTGCTGTTCTGCTGCATGAAATAGTGCATTTTGTCTTCATAGATTTTCGCTTCATCTTCGTTGCCCTTCATTTTGGCAACCTCAGCGTCGAGCTGATAATCGATCGCGGTATTCCATGCCATCAGATCTGAGAGATACTATGTATTTGCTGCTGCATGATTATTTTATAAAATACTTCCTCAAATGCCCTTGAATCAGAATGAAATTTTGTAAAAGATTTATTGTGCTTTGTTCCCGATGCACCATACCCAAAAACGGCTTGCCTATGAGTTTTTTCAGGTGAATGTACTTGAAAAGCCGCATACACGGACATACACAGCCTTAAACGAAATAAGACGGTTGATTAATTTCTCGTTGCAGAACAAACAGAAATAATGTATAATCTATATGTAATTTCTTTGGGCGTTTTTTTGTACGAAAGAAACAGATGCGAAGGTATAAGGTGCAGCTGTATAGTGTGGTATAATTTAAGGAGGACATTATGAATCAGATTGAACGCAGAGATAAGGGCTTGGCGTATGTATGCGACGACGAGGCTTTTGCTCAGCAGGTTGAGTGCCGAAGAATTTTGCAGAAGCTCAATTTTATGGACCGTTCCGATTTTGACGGAATAAAGGAAGTTGTCAAAAAGCTGTTCGGCAAATCGGACGAGCCATTTGTGAATCCGCCGTTTTACTGCGATTACGGCTTTAATATTGAAGTGGGCAAGGAGTTTTTTGCAAATTACAACTGTACGATAATTGACGTTGCAAAGGTAACGATCGGCGATAATTGTATGATTGCTCCGAATGTAGCGATTTATACAGCGGGACATCCGATTCATCCCGATACCCGCCGTTCTTATTACGAGTACGGCAAACCCGTTACGATAGGGGATAATGTCTGGATAGGCGGCAACGCAGTAGTTCTGCCCGGAGTTACGATCGGTTCAAATTCAGTTATAGGAGCAGGCAGTGTGGTGACCCGTGATGTACCGCCGTGGAGTATCGCCGCAGGTAACCCTTGCAGAGTTATCAGAACAATAACGGAAGCCGACAGAAAAAAGCTGTTCAAAGATGAAGAAATTGACGAAGAAGCATGGGACGATATCGTCACCTACGGCTTCGGCGGCTAAGCTAAAACATGAAGCAGCATATGAAAAAGAGTTATATATACGCGGGATTAACGGTGCTGATCTGGTCAACCTTGGCGACGGTCGTAAAGCTCGTGCTGAAGGATATTCCGAATTTTCAGGCTCTTGCGATCAGCAGCGCGTTCGCGTTTGTGTTCCTGCTGATTCTGAATATCATCAACGGCTCGATTAAAGAGATGAAGCACTACAGAATCAAAGACTGCTTGACAATGGCGGGCTTGGGATTTCTCGGGCTGTTCATGTACTCGGCGCTTTATTATTACGGAATTGCCGAGCTCGGCTCGCAGGAGGCTTGTATCCTCAACTATCTGTGGCCGATGATGATAGTGATATTCGCCTGTATTATACTGAAAGAAAGAATTACTGTTAAAAAGATCATCGCTATGCTGATGTCGTTTGCGGGGATCGTCGTGCTCACACTCGGCAGCGGAGGAGCTTCCTCCGGCAACAGGTTATTCGGGATCATCGCGTGTGTCACAGCGGCTGTCTGCTACGGACTTTTCTCCGTGCTCAACAAAAAGCACAGCCTTAATCAGAACGTCACGATGATGTGGATCTGGTTTACGACTGCGGTATGCTCGCTTGTACTCAGCCTGATTTTTGAAAATTGGCAGCCGGTTGCCGGGGTACAGTGGCTCGGTATAGCGTGGCTCGGAATTGTCGTTAACGCAGTGGCATATCTGCTGTGGGCGATTGCGCTGAAGGGTGCAAGTGATTCGGCAAAAATTGCAAACCTCGCTTATCTTGTGCCGTTTATCTCGATAATCATTTCATGGCTGGTATTAAAGGAGCAAATCACTATAAACGCGGTGCTTGCTCTTGTATTGATAATCGGCGGAATATTGATACAGAGCATCAGCCTGAAAAGAGACGGAAATTAAGCAAAATAACATGGAATCTCAAAAAGCCCATGGCGCAGAGCCATTTAAATGTATTTCTTATAGTGATTCATCTCGTAAAAACAGCCAATGAGTGTCGCATCCCTTCGGTGAAACCCCGATTTTTAGCATGGTTATGCGGTTTTGACAGTATAATATAATGTAAACTGAATAACCCAAAACCTCCGATAAATACTGACAAAACAGCGAAAATGTGGTATAATAAATGCAAGGAAAAGAGCGGAAAGCCGCAAAGAGCTTGCATTTGGAGATGAATGGGATGTATAAATTCGACAACGGACAGATAAGTTTAGAGGATTTCGGGCAGCCGGTTGGCATGAATCTGAAAATAGTAACCGCTGGGTGAAGCGTGCACAGACGATTCCGTGGATAGAAATTGAGAAGAAATACGCAAAGCTGTTCTCAAATAAGAAAGGTAATGTTG
>CACZCM010000192.1 GCA_902779615.1 uncultured Ruminococcus sp.
TATTTGCCGCCCAGTTCCTCAAATAATGATTTTGCCATTGTCTGTTACCTCCACATTCTTTTTTATTTTGAATGTCCGCAAAATCCGTCCTACATCAGATGAGCGTTAAGCAGGGGGAATTTGTCGCTATCGTCGGCACGTCGGGAAGCGGTAAATCTACGCTGCTTCATCTGCTCGGCGGCTTGGACAGACCGACGTCGGGAAAAGTCTTTGTCGAGAATAAGGACATCTTTTCGCTTAAAGACGAAGCTCTAACGATCTTCCGCAGGCGCAAGATTGGCTTTGTGTTCCAGTCGTTCAACCTTGTTCCGACGCTGAATGTTTACGAGAATATCGTGCTGCCGATACAGCTTGACGGCAATTCGGTCGATGAGGATTTCGTACACGAGGTTATATCTTCTCTCGGGCTTGATAATATGCGAGATCGTCTGCCGAATCAGCTTTCCGGCGGTCAGCAGCAGAGAGTCGCCATCGCCCGTGCTCTTGCTTCAAAGCCCGCTATTATCCTTGCGGACGAGCCTACGGGCAATCTCGACAGCAAAACCTCGCAGGACGTTCTCAGCCTGCTCAAGGTAACAGGGCAGAAGTTCAGTCAGACTATTGTGATGATAACACACAACGAGGCTATCGCGCAGATGGCAGACAGAATTGTAAGAATAGAAGATGGGCGCATTATCAAAGGCGGTGACGGCAATGATTAAGGTGAAAAATCGCTCGGTCATTCGCCGCCTTGCGTTTCGTGAAATGAAGTCAAACCGCAAAATGAACATTGTGGTGATAGTCTCGATAATGCTCACCTGCATACTGTTCACGGCGCTAACGTCTATCGGCGGCAGCCTGATAAACGGCATGCAGCAGGAGACGATGCGGCAGGTAGGCGGCGACAGAATGGCAGGGCTTAAATGCGTGCTGCCCGAGGACTACGAAAAGGTGAGAGAGGACGGCGTCGTTCGTGACGTCGTTTATCGTATCGTCGTAGGCTGGGCGAAGAACGACAAGCTCAAAAATGTCTCCGCGGAGGTAGACTGCGCAGGCGACGAGAACGCCGCAAAAGCGGTATTCTGCTCACCTACAACGGGAAAACTTCCCGAAAAAGCTGACGAGATAGCCGTCAGCACGGTCGTGCTCGATGAGCTTGAAATACCGCACAAATTGGGCGTGAATGTTCCTTTGACGGTCGATATCGACGGAGCCGCCGAGGAGCATGAATTCACGCTCTGCGGATATTGGCAGGGTGATACGGTCTCGATGGCGCAGATATGCTGGGTGTCGAGAGCATTTGCCGACAAGTACGCCCCCACACCAACGGAAAGCTTTTATACGCAGGAGCATTCAAAGTACGCGGGCTACTGGCAGGTCGATTTCAACTTCCCTAACAGCTTTGACATAGAGGGCAAGACGGAAGCTCTGCTTGAAAGGCTTTACGCGGATTCCGAAATTATCCCCGATTTTGGCGTGAACTGGGCATACACAACAAGCTCCGTTGACGGCGGCACGCTTGCGCTCGGAATCATAATGATACTCGTCATTTTCGCGGCGGGGTACCTCATCATTTACAACATCTTCCATATTAACATCACCGCAAATATACGCAGCTACGGGCTGCTGAAAACGATCGGAACCACGTCAAGGCAGATTCGTCGAATGGTGAGAACACAGGCGGCGGTCTACTGTGCGATAGGTATTCCGTGCGGGCTTCTCGCCGGAATTTTTATAAGCAAAGTAATGCTTAAATCCGTCATAAAACTTTTGAATATATACTCCGCCGAAAGCTATACGATAAGCGCGAAGCTGCTCATGATAATTTGTCTGATCTCGGCGGCGTTTACCTTCATAACGGTAATGATAAGCAGCTTTCAGCCGTGCAAAGCCGCAGGGAACATCTCCCCTATCGAGGCTCTGCGGTACAACGAAACGAGCATCACATCAAAGCAAAACAAGAAAACGGGCAGGGTCACGTTGCTTTCCATAGCCCACGCCAACATGCTTCGCAGCCGCAAAAAGACGGTAATCGTTGTGCTGTCGCTCACACTGAGCCTTGTGCTTGTGAATACGCTGTTTACTATTCTCGGCGGCATCGACGAGGACAAATATATCGCGAATACCATCGTCGGCGACGTTATTATCCGGCACACCGACAAGACCGATCTCCGAGACGACCGCACGAAGGGCGTAACGCCGGAAATGATCTCCGATATCGGGCAGATAGACGGCGTGGACATTCACCCCGTTTACTTCGACTCGGGCACGATCGTTCCGTCGGGCAAGCAGCTTGATAAGCTCAATCTATTGAATGAAAAATACGGCAGTGACGAAGTGGCGGCAGCCTCGCTTGAAGCGGCTTTGGATAGTGGATACAGCGCCGATATTTACGGCATCGACGCTGTGACTGCTTCGTATTTTGAGCCGATCGAGGGCAGTATAGACAAAGATAAGCTGATGTCGGGAAAGTACGCAATTGTTCACACATATCTGATTCAGGCGGACGGCGACGGCGACAGCGACGCGGAAATTTATCATGTCGGAGATAAAATAAGCGTTGAATGCGGCGATACTGCGCGTGAATACGAGGTCATGGCGGTATGCGAGGTCCCGTATCCTCTGTCAACAAAGGTCTACAGCACGCTCGGCACGCAGTTAGTGATTTCGGCAGATGAATATATGAAGCTGACCGCCGCGCCCGGAGCCGCTTGTGTAATGATAAACACGGACGACGAAAATGTAAAGTCTGTGTGCAGGGCGTACTGCAATCGTGACGGCTCGCCGCTCGTGTACAGCGACAAGCAGACGTATCTCGATGAATTCGGCGACCTTCTGAAAATGTTAAAGCTGCTCGGCGGCACGCTGACGGCAATACTCGCGCTTATCGGTATACTCAACTTTGTAAACGCGGTCGTGACGGGCATCATATCTCGCAAAAGGGAGCTTGCGATGATGAACGCCGTTGGAATGACGGGCAGGCAGCTCAGATCAATGCTGATGTGGGAGGGGGTGCATTACGCCGCGCTGACGGCGGTCTGCTCCGCGGCGGGCGGCACATTATTAAGTGTTGCTTTTGCGTTTGGTATAGCCAAGGAGCTGTTTTTCTACACTTACCGCTTCACGCTTGCGCCCATAGCCGTTTGCGTTCCGATACTGCTTTTGCTGTCAGCTGTGATACCCGCTGTTGCGTATCGTACGATATGCAAAGAGAGCGTGGTGGATAGGCTGAGGGAGAATTGAGAAAACAATAACGCATAATAAACACACCGTCACTTATATTCGTTTAAGGGGCGGTGTAATGTTTTATATTCAGTATTATATTTTACTTTGAATAACTCTCCAAACCTCTCATACGGATAGCATACCCATGATCAATGTTTTGAATTGCACTTTTCTGAAATATTATAAATAGCAGGCTTATATCCATAGTAGACAATTTTTGTGCTTAAATGGACTGCTTTATTCACCACAAATTAGAATAATTCATATTTTATAATGGGTGGTGATAAATTGAACTTCAATAATCGACATGATCAGTCACAGGACATAAAAGATTACGGCAATGATCCTTTCATTGTAAATATTGATTGTTTAACAAAAACAAACCATTTTTACCGAACGGCATTATGGACAGGAGATCATCTTCAAGTTACGCTTATGAGTATACCTGTCGGCGGAGATATAGGACTTGAAATCCATAATAATCT
>CACZCM010000193.1 GCA_902779615.1 uncultured Ruminococcus sp.
TATTCACGCTTGCCGTAGCAAACGGTTATAACACCGTCGACCTTGCGAAAACGATCTTCCGAGAGAATGATTTTGAGGCGGCTGCCCGTTGCCCAGCGCAGGAGCAAATCACCTGCGTCGTCGCAGCCTACAACCTCTCCGAGCGTTCCAACAGGCGGCGCAAATTTGTCACGCTTTTCGATAAGCTCTATGATCGTCCCAACAGGATACTCCCTGCGTATCCTTTCAAGCTCTTTTTTACTCGGTATCTTCATTGTGCGGCGCTCCCTTCCTGAATGCAGATGACCCCTCCAAAAAGCGGAGAAGTATGCGGCGCGTTTTCTTGAATTCCGCTCCGACCATGCCTATCCTTATGAGGAACACTCTCATAGCAAATTTAGGATTTTCTGTCTGCGTTTTCGATGCGTTCACCCGCCTGCTCTCCTTCAGGCTTTTCGTTAAAAGGTCGATGAAGTTGCTGTACGCAAGCCCCTCGCCGCATTCGCCTGTCAGCGGAAACCAATCGAATATAACCCTGTCCTCCGTTACCGAATATGAAAGGTCGTCGGTCTTGAAAGCCATTTTGAAAAGCTCGCCCTTGCTGTTGATAGTGCGGTCGAGCTTTTGAAGCGTATCCGCGTCAAAGAACTCTCGGCTCATTGAAATGCTGAAGCGGTCCGTACTGCCGCTTTCCGTTGTTGGCGCTGTGTCGGGCTGTGTCGCCGTGTCTGCCGCTGTTTCGGTTTCTTCGGATACTTCCTCGGTATCGCTTTCCTCGGCTGTGTCGGGCGCTGTCGGCGTTTCTTGGCATTCATCGGTCGATCCCGATTCGCCGTTTTCGTAAACGCTGCTCACGATCTCAAAACCACCCTCAGCAAGTCCGTCAAGCACCTGCTCCACGATTTCGGTATCGCTGCGGTCGGGAAATTCGAGCGTTCCCTCTTTGGTCACCGTGAAGAAATCGATCTCATAAGAGCAAGTCGGCATGAACTTGTAGACGGGTCTCGCTCCCGTGATCTCGGCAATTGCCTTGACAAGCTGCTTTCTGCCAATGTCCCGCAGGTCAAATGTGATAACCATATTTTTGCTCCTTTCTCTCGGATCAGTTTTACCCGATCCGTTTTCAAGTACATATATTGCTCGATTTTCGGACGATTTCAAGCTTTTTCAAACATATTTATCACATTCGACCTAATGAACAAGCCGCCGGGGTTACCGACGGCTCTGTATTTATAATAATTATTATTTTCGATTAACATAATTAAAATTTCCACTTGACAAACTTGCAACTATGTCGTATAATAATTTATAGAAGGAGTGTTCAACTATGAGTATTTTTAGTGATCGTATCACTTACTTGATGAAAAAAAAGCAAATCACACAGAAGCAATTAGCCGGTATCGCCGGCGTAACTGAATCAGCAATGAGCTATTATGTAAAAGGTGAACGGACACCTCGAAGTGATGTTCTGAGCAGAATTGCTAAGGCTCTCGGAACTACAACTGATTTTCTACTTGGTGTAGAATCCGAACCAAATGAAGCTAATTCAGACGGATTGATGTATCTTCAAAGAAATTTAGGAAAGTTAGACGCTGCACAACTTAAAAAAGCGGAAAACATCCTCAAAGCAGTATTTGATGATATTTTCGATGACGATGAGGAGGATGATTAATGCCTGACGACCACCATGTTCTTGAATTTAAAAAGGCATATTCAACAGCTAATAGTATTTTGGTTTCTTCAAGGATTATAGATACGTTTCCGTTTGCACCAAGAAAACTAATATCTGAAAAAACGGATATCAAATGCAGATCATATAAAAAAGCTGTGGAATACGGCTTAGATATTACTGCTTTTGGATCTGAATCTGCTATCATAATCGTATTTCATTCAAAAGCCATTATCTTTTATGATGAAACAAAACCTCGAACTCATGCTCGATACTCATTATTGCATGAATTTGGGCACGACCAACTAAACCACGATTTTACAGATAAACGCCCCGAGGCATATAGGAAGTATGAGATTGAAGCCAACTTTTTTGCAGCTCAACTGCTTATGCCTGAACAGATTTTGCGCGAACTGCAGAGACGAGGCGTTACAATTACAAATGGATTTTTACATCAAAGATTTGGTGTATCTTACGAAGCCGCCAATAAACGCTTGGATACATTGGCACGCAATCAAGCGGAATGGCACTCACGGTCTGAACGTGAATATGATGACCTGATTTTGCTAAAATACGCAGCTTTTATTGATAGTATCAAGCCTAAACACAGTTATTACGATTTCGATTATGAAGATGAAATGCAAAATCGACGTAACAGCTGGTATTGATTCAAAGGGAAGGTGAATTCCTATGCACTATTTAAAATGACAAAGAAAAACACATCGAAAAATTGCTGGTAACAATAATTCGATGTGTTCAAAGAGTTATACGTATATATAACTGTAGCAAGTAAATTATACGTTAACTCTTTCGTCTTTGTCAACCGTCATTCTACACAAAGTTTTGTAGACATCTTTTTAATTTTGACAATCGACGAAAGGAGATTAATAACAATTTGAGACAATTTAATATTAATGTCCGCAAGGGTATCAAAGACGTTTGGTGGAGACCATACATGGTATCCGGTGCGAAGTACTCGCCTAACGACATTCCATTCTGCCCAACAACGGCAACTGCGCTTCCTAAGAGGATCATCACTTATAAAGAAGCCAAAGAGGAGTATCGCAGACAGCTTCGTAAAGGCAACAAGGAATTCACGATCGACGCTTTTGTTTGCTTCTACGAGGACGATCATGAGTTTGATTCGATTTTCGGCATTTGGTTCAGAAGCAAACAGGCATATAAGATTCTTCGCCATTTTGCCGGAATCATTACACCGGACTTCTCGTTATATCAGGATTTTCCTCTGCCTTTGAAGCTGTGGAATGTGTATCGTATGCGAGCCTTTGGCTATTGGTACGGCACAATTTGTGGAAAGGAAGTTATCAACAACGTTCGTTGGGGTACATCCGAAACATTCTGGTACTGCTTTGACAGTATACCGAAGAACAGCATTCTTGCTATAGGTACTGTCGGAGGAAGCCCTCGTAAGCACATCGACCGTAAACGGTTTGAAGATGGTCTTGTCGAAATGGTGAAAAGACTGCACCCACATACAATTATTGTATACGGTTCTGCCAATTACGAATGCTTTAGAGAACTTGAACAGCAGGGTATCACCATCATTGCCTATCCCGGCAAGACAAGCAAAGCTTATGCAGGGAGGGCGAAGAGATGAGTAAGGGTTACAGCGGTCTGTTCAGCGAAACAAAAGGTGCTATGCTTGCAGTACCAGGTGAAGCAGTTTTTGAGAGTTACGTTCTTACAACTCAAGGTGCTAAGGATTATACATATTTCCAAAATATAGCTCGACGAGCTGATGTTGATACAAACGGTATTTATGATGTAGTAGCACACGGGGCAACTAATAGAATGCAGATTGAACATAACGGCATCAATATGTACATTGATTCTCGAACGCTTGCTCATCTTCTCAAGACGGATAGTAAGTACGAGCGCAAGCAACCTATTCGCCTTTTATCATGTAACACAGGTACAAGCACCCAGGGATTTGCTCAGAATCTTGCTAACAAGCTGAATGTTGTTGTATATGCACCTACTAACATTGTTTGGGCATA
>CACZCM010000194.1 GCA_902779615.1 uncultured Ruminococcus sp.
CTTGAATGCTACAGGGAATCGCTGTTTTCACATTGTTGAAACGGTGATTTTCTTTTTGCTTATTGTTAGTATGTGTCAGAAACTTAAAGAAATATTACACAAAATATTTCATTGTAAATCGGTAGTATTAAACAAAGAGCAGATTTTAAGTTTGGCTATTGACATTTTCGGTCATAATGTGTATTATAATAGCATAAAACCTATTAAACAGATAGGATTAGTATAAAAAGATCGGAGAGAAAGATATGCAAAAGATCTTCGAGTCTCTTCTGAGAAGTAATTTTCGTTTCGGGCGAATGTAAAGGCTCATTTTGACAGAACATTTTGACTTCAACACGAATTATCCAAAGGAGAGAAAAGATCATGAAAAAACTTATTTCCGCTGTTTTAGCGTCCGCAATTATTATTACGTCTGCAGCACTGTTCACAGGCTGCTCGTCAAGCTCCAAGAGTATAGAGATAGCTATTCCCAACGACACTACGAATGAGGCAAGAGCGCTTCTTCTGCTCGATGACCTCGGTTACATAAAGCTCGACCCGAACGCAGGCATTGCCGCCACCCCGGCAGACATCACCGATAATCCCAAGAACATCTCGTTCAAGGAGGTCGAGGCGGCTCAGGTGCCGAACGTTTTGCAGGACGTTGATTACGCAATCATCAACTCGAATTACGCTATCGAAGCGGGCATCAATCCCGTAAAGGATTCGCTCGGAATCGAAGGCTCCGCTTCCGCTTACGGAAACGTCCTCGTTGTAAAAGAAGGCAGCGAGAACGAGCCGAAGATACTTGCTCTGAAGGCTGCTCTCGAAAGTCAGCAGGTCGTGGATTTTATCAATGAGAAATATGACGGTGCCGTTGTAAGCGTAGTGGAAAACCCGACTGACGGTTATTCCGCAGATATTGATTACGGCAAGCTCAAGGGTGAGACGATCACCGTTGCGGCTTCTCCCACGCCTCACGCAGAGATCCTTGCAGTTGTCGCCGATATTCTTAAGGAAAAGGATATCACGGTTGATATCAAGGAATATACAGATTATGTTCAGCCAAACAATGTTGTAGACAGCGGCGAGATCGACGCGAACTACTTCCAGCACATTCCGTATCTTGACGACTTTAACGCGGAGAACGGCACAAAGCTCGTTTCCGTATCAACTATTCACGTTGAGCCGCTCGGACTTTACGGCGGCAAGCAGAGCACGACCGACGCGCTCAAATAATAAAAAGCCATAACAGCCATTTGGCATACTCCTAAATCTATGTACATCGGCATGAGAATTGTGCCGATGTACACTTATTCTACGGGTGAAAAAGTATGATCGAGATAAAAGATCTTTCCAAAAGCTTCAAATCGCAAAACGGCGATTTTGAGGCGCTGAAAAATATAAATATCACGATAAAAGACGGCGAGATATTCGGCATTATCGGTATGAGCGGCGCGGGGAAAAGTACTCTTGTCAGGTGCATCAATATGCTTGAACGCCCGACAAACGGAAGCGTGATTATCGATGGCATTGATGTCGGTTCACTGTCATCAAAGGAGCTTCGGCAAACCCGCCGTAATGTGACGATGATATTTCAAGGCTTTAATTTGCTTATGCAGCGAAATGTGCTGAAAAATGTTTGTTTTCCTTTGGAGCTTGCGGGTGTTCCGAGGAATGAAGCCGAGAAACGTGCGCTTGAGCTTCTTGAAACTGTCGGTCTGACGGAAAAAGCAAGCGCCTATCCCGCCCAGCTTTCGGGCGGTCAGCAGCAAAGAGTGGCCATAGCACGGGCACTTGCGACCGATCCCAAGGTGCTTTTATGCGACGAAGCTACCTCCGCGCTCGACCCGAAAACTACTCGGTCTATCCTTGCGCTCATCAAAGATATAAACAAAAAGCTCGGCATTACCGTTGTAATAATCACCCACGCGATGAGCGTTATAGAGGAGATCTGCGACAGAGTCGCGATCATTGACGGGGGAAAGATAGCCGAGATAGGCGCTGTCTCCGATATATTCTCTTCGCCTGAATCGAGGGCTGCGCGAAATCTCGTTTATCCGGAGGAAAACAGCTATATTGAAAACACTGATAATAACAGGATGCTTCGTCTTGTATTCGGCGGTGAGTATTCGGCGGACATACCGCTGATCGCGAGACTTGCTATGGAAAAGGGCATTGCTGCGAATATCATCATGGCGTCAACGAAAACGATAAACGGCAATGCGGTCGGAAGTATGCTGCTGAGCTTTAGAAATGACTCTGACCTTATCGGTGCAAGGGAATATTTCGGAAGTATTGACAAGATAGTTTGTGAGGTGTTAAAAAATGTTTGACAAGCTTTTTTCACCGGAAGTAATAGAAGAAACGCTGAAAATCGTTCAGCGTGAGATCCCGCTTGCATTTTGGGAAACATTTTATGTAACGCTGCTTTCAACGCTTTTTGCGGTAATAATTGGGCTGCCGCTCGGCGTGCTGCTCGTAATTGGCGAAAAGGACAGCATAAGACCGCTGCCGAAGGCATTAATGAGTTTTTTGAATATTCTTATCAATATTTTACGCTCCGTTCCGTTTCTGATACTTATGATACTCGTATTTCCGCTGACGAGGCTTATCGTCGGCACAACGGTAGGAACAGTAGCGTCTATCGTGCCGCTCGTTATCGCGGCGTTCCCGTTCGTTGCAAGGCTCGTGGAAAGCAGTCTGAGAGAGGTCGATCCGAATATTTTGGAGGCGGCGCAGAGCATGGGCGCAAGCGTGCTCGAAATAATCACAAAGGTGATGATACCCGAAAGCGTGCCTTCACTTATATCGAATTTCACGATAGCAGTCACGACCGTACTCGGCTACACGGCGATGAGTGGGATCATCGGAGGCGGCGGTTTGGGAAAAATTGCGATCAACTATGGTTACTATCGCTATAAATACCTTGTCATGCTGATCGCGGTTATTCTTCTCGTCGCACTCGTCCAGGTGTTCCAGACTGTCGGCACAAGGCTTACGCTGAAGCTTGACAAAAGACTGAAAAAGTAAGCAAATAATATCAGAAAAAATATAAAATTTATTCCCGTTTACAGCAAGCTGATTTCATCGTATATTATTAATGAGGCAACTAAATAATGCCAAATCTATATTTTTACTTTTGTTGCCGAAGGGGTGCGGGGGTGCGGTTTGCCTGTGGCAGACGTTGCCGTCGGGGACGGTTCCCAACCGCAGGCAAAAGCACCGACCGAGGCGGCAGCCGAGACCGATCGGAAAGCCCCCGCGTAATACCTTTGATAAAAAATAAACACTCTATTTGAGATTGTTTAATTGCCGGAGTAATAGTATTATCGAATAATACAGGAGGTATTTTTATGGCAAGGATATATCAGGGAGAGGCGGGAGCTTATACTTGCGGACGCGTCTCAGGGCGTGCTTATTCAGACAAAGCGTCACGCTCGTATCTGTAAGCTTATGGGGATACGCCACTTTGTGTTCGCTGTAAATAAAATGGATCTCGTACAGTACAGCGAGGGTCGCTTTAACGAGATCGAAAAAGAAATCGAAGAATTAAGTAAAGAGCTTAAGCTTGAAAATATAAGAACTATTCCCCTGTCAGCAACGGAGGGAGACAACGTTACCGCAAAATCAGACAATATTTCTTGGTACGAGGGAGAAGCTCTTTTGCCGTAT
>CACZCM010000195.1 GCA_902779615.1 uncultured Ruminococcus sp.
CGCTTTTTTTTTTATTTTGGCAGGTTGCAAGGGCAGCGCCCTTGCCCGTCGGAGACATACTCCATGTCTCGCCTGCCGGCTCGGTCGGCGCTTCTGCTTCGCAGAGGTCTCCCCCGGAGACCCGCGCCCCTTTTCGGGGTGAATTTCTAAAACAGTCCGGTGGACTGTTTTAGAAAGAGGGGCATTTTGGCAGAAAATGCCCCTAAGCTGCGGTTTGAGTCAAGTTTCCCTCGCCGCCACAAGGCGACGCTAAAATCTTAAGCTAATGACATTGCTGCGAAGCAGAAGCACCGACCGCCGCGGCAGCGGAGACCTCTGCCTTTGGAAACCGCAGGCCTTTTGAAAAAGGCTTGCGCGAAAACTTTATGCTGTGCCCTATCCAACCTTAAGTCAATAACATTGCATGCGGGTGACCGGAGCAACAATCTATTTCTTGGTCAGCCCGCACTGTTCTCCGTATCTGTCTTCAAGAATTCATCAAGCATCGTATAACGCAGCGTTCTTTCACTGCTCCTGACCATATTTGCAAGCTCGCTTGGACTGCCCACAAGGATCAGCAGCTTCTTCGCCCTCGTCACTCCCGTGTATATCAAGTTCCTGTACGACAGCTTCTTCGGTATGTTGAGCATCGGGATCACTACCGCATTGAACTCGCTACCCTGACTCTTGTGTATCGTCGTGCAGTACGCAAGATCAAGCTGGATCACGTCCTCTGCTGTGTATTTAGCTGTTTTATCATCAAATTCAACGACTACCTCCCGATTCCTCGGGTCGACCTCGGTCAATACGCCAATGTCGCCGTTAAATATTCCCTCGCCCATACTCCCATCTGCTTTGTCCCATGGGATATTATAGTTGTTCTTTGTCTGCATGACCTTGTCCCCGACTCTTAGCGTCTGAGAATTAACGTGCAGCTCCCCCTTCTCGGGCGAGGGCGGATTTACCGCCTCCTGCAGCGCCTGATTCAGCGCCGCCGACCCCAGCCCCGTGATCTTGGAGGGCGAGAGCACCTGTATATCCTCCATTATTGAATATCCGTATGCCTTAGGCAGCCGTTTTCTGCACAAGTCAACTATCGTTGTGAGCGCCGCCTCCTCGTCATATGACGTAATGAAGAAAAAGTCGCCGTCCTTGCGGTTTATCTCGGGCAGCTCACCCTTGTTGATCTTGTGTGCGTTCGCAATTATCAGACTCTGCATCGACTGCCTGAACACCTCGTTCAGCGTCACCTTCGGGATAACCCCCGACGAGATCAGATCCTCCAGAACGTTTCCGGCTCCAACGCTCGGCAGCTGGTCGCTGTCGCCAACAAGTATCAAACGGCACCCCAGCGGAAACGCCCTCATCACACTTTCAAGCAGCAGCGAATCAATCATTGATACCTCATCAAGAACAAGCGCATCGCACGACAGTGTGTTCTGCTCATTTCGACGAAACACCGGTCTCTCGTCCTCTGTCCACTCCACCTCAAGCAGCCGATGGATCGTCTTCGCCTCGCAGCCTGTCAGCTCGCTCATTCTCTTCGCCGCTCTTCCGGTCGGCGCTGCAAGCAGCACCTTTTCTCCGCTTTCATTTAATATTCTGATGATCGCATTAAGCGTTGTCGTTTTTCCCGTTCCCGGCCCGCCTGTCAGTATCAGCGTGCCTTGAGTCAGCGCCATTTTTATCGCTTCCTTCTGAAGATCGGCATAATGAATGTTTTCGTCCTTCTCGATTTTTGCAATACGCTCATCGATACCATCAATATTGTTCGGCGGAAATCTCAATAGCATCTTCAGCCGCGCCGCAGCGTACGTTTCCGCCTTGTGGTAGCTTGGCAGAAAAATAAACTCCATTTCGTCACGGCAGCGTGTTTCGCTCATCAGCGATAGGTCATCGATCATTTCGTCGATCACCTTGTCGATATCTTCAGCTTCATACGGCGTCTTCGCCGTACAAAGATCGACCAAACGTCGGCGAGGCGCGCAGGTGTAGCCATTGAGAGAATTATGCTCTAAAACATACACCACAAACGCACGAATCCGCAGCCTGATGTCAACGCTGTTGTCAAGCTTTTCGGCTATTTCGTCAACACGCCGAAACGGCATTCTGATACCCTCTTCACACAGCACATACGGATTTTGTTCGATGATCTTTAAAGCATGCTGCCCGAGCTTGTTCCATATTTTCACCGACTCCTCGGGACGAACTCCATACTTCATCAGCTCAATGCTCATCTGTCTGAATCCGAACGTCTGCCTGACCTGTTCGCCGATCTCCATCGCTTTTTCTCGGCTGATCCCTTTTATCTCCGTCAGCCTCTCGGGTTCGTTCTCCATGACCTCGAGCGTTTTGTCGCCAAATTTCTCGACGATCCTGACCGCCATTCTTGCTCCTATCCCTCTGATCGTTCGGCTTGAAAGATATTTGAGAATAGCGTCCTCATCATCGGGAAGCTCATATTCAAATTCGCTCACGGCGATCTGTTCTCCGTATGTCGGGTGCACCTTGATAGGACCTTTTATCCTGATTCTGTCGCCCACGCTGACACCCGGCATCGTTCCGACTGCGCAAATCAGCTGATCGCCGTCATCGATCTGCAGAACAGTGTATCCGTTGTCATCATTATTATATATTATATTATCAATTATTCCTTTAATTTCATATATCTCGTTATCCATGTTATCCTCTGTATCGTGAGTAATGACAATTTTGACTTTATCCTAATCAGCGAACACAAAATCTACATCGTTTTCTTTTTGCAAAGCGATGCTAAACATCAAAAAAACTAAGAACGGGGTTACCCGAAAGGATAACCCCGCAGCAATTTTTTTAGACCGTTGATCGGAAAACGGCAGGGGTGATCTTCACATACTCTGCCTATAATATTATATACTATTTCTTTCCAAAAGTATATCGTTAAATTCAACAAACAATTGATACATTTTACAACACTTTGACCAATAATCATAAAACACAATTTTACGTTTATCGGCCGACATTTACACTGCATTTATGGTGAAAAGAACAAAACTGTATAATGACCTTCGGAGCTGTCCATCCGTGTATCGATCTCACAAATAATTTTTCTCCTACAAAAAGTTGCATATTTATATGCAACAAAACTCGGTTTTGGGGGTATAAGTGAAGAGGCCTTTGCGTTTAGTAGGGCATTTTTTCCAGCTGAACGTGTGATGTAACCCGCCGCCTATAGGGGACGGAGACATCTCCTCTGCGGTTATGCGGTTATATAGATATATGACCGCACTTAGGAATACATATCCAAATATGCTGTTCGATCGTGAAACGATATTATGCGGAGAAAGGAGGTGGGGATGTGAGCGAAGCAGTAATTGTCGGACTGATTACAGCTGGCAGTGCGATAGTTTGTCAGGTGATTCTTGCGCTGTCGGGAAGAGCTGCGGCACGCAAGGAAAACGCAGAAAATCAGCGGCTGATAACATATAGATTGGACCAGCTGGAGCAGAAAGTCACGGCTCACAACAACGTTATTGAGCGAACCTACAAGCTGGAGCGTGACTCAGAGATAATCAAGGAAAAACTTTCTTCCGCCAGCCATAGGATCGCCGACCTCGAAAAACGGCCCGGGCATATCTGACAAAAGCCGAAAGCATTTCAACAAAAGAAAGAAGGAGAAAATATGTTCAGCA
>CACZCM010000196.1 GCA_902779615.1 uncultured Ruminococcus sp.
CCGATAGTTGCTGATAAATCTTCCGAGACGTTCACCCATATCGAGCACCTTAAACTCCGCGAACAGATCCATCAATCCATTGCTGCTCGGTGTTCCCGTCAGCCCAACTATCCTTTGGACCTTCGGTCTCACCTTCAACAAAGATTTGAATCGTTTTGACTTCTGGTTCTTGAACGATGACAGCTCATCTATGACGATCATATCGAAATCGAATCTGATGCCACTCTTATCAACAAGCCACTGAACGTTTTCTCGATTGATGATGTAGATATCTGCTTTGGCATTCAGGGCTTCGAGCCTCTCTTCCTCATTACCAACAGCAACCTTGTAGGTTATGTGCTTGAGATGATCCCATTTCGCTATTTCATCACCCCATGTTGTACGACAAACTCTTAAAGGTCCTATAACAAGAACCTTGTGAACATCAAAAGAGTCAAACAGCATATCATTCAAAGCCGTCAGTGTTATTACAGTTTTGCCAAGTCCACAATCAAGGAATATCGCAGAGATCTTATTCTTCTCGATGTAGTCAACAGTGTATTTCTGGTATTCGTGAGGAACGAACTTCACAGGTCATCACCACCTATCTCTTTTATGATTTTTTCAATATCATCAACATCGTCTAAAACAAAGACCTTGAATCCGAGTTGTCTCAACATGTTATGTCTTGATGTCTGTAATGCTCTCGGCTTCTTGCCCTTGTCTTTTATTTCAACAAAGCCTATTTTCCCTTTAGGCATCAGAACTAATCTATCTGGTATTCCATTGAAGCTTGGTGATACGAGCTTCAATGCTATTCCGTCAACATGCCTTATAGCTTTGATGAACTTCTTCTCTATATCTTTTTCCATTTCTTTTATTCCTCTGATGTTCTGTCGTTTTGTATCCTACGGTGTCAACAAAGCTTTATGCTCTGAACTTCACTGTTTAAGCCATTTTTTCATATTTTGTCCTATAGTCCTTTTGTCCCTATAAGAATAAATGTACATACATCTATATATAGTAATAATAAATAAATATATATTTTTATTTTTATTTATTATATATTAGGACAAAAGGACTATTTCAAAAAACGGCTTAGTCATGCGGAATACTCTGACCGAGAACCCGAAAACAAAATGATGACTAAACGGACTTAATCAACATAAACATACGGATTTACGGCGTATTTCGGCAAAGGCGGTCTGCCGGTCTTGGGCTTGTTGATATCGGGGATCTGTGCGATATAGCCGTAATCCTCAAGAAAATCAAGGATCGGCTGAATTACAGCGACGGTTTTGAACTTTCGGCAGTTGCGCATTGCTTCTCTGCGGTCAAACATCGTTAGCTTTCTTTCGCGGATCATATCGAGTATGACCATAGCATCATGGTTCGCTCTATCCTCCGGAAGAACCGAATATGCCGCTTGTGCGTGGTTGAGGAAGTACCTGCCAAGTCTGATAGCGTTCCCCATAGTATCACCGCTTATCTCAAGCGGTTCCGATACATCAAGGAAATCATGCTCTCTCGTTGTTGACGCTCTGCAAAGGAGCCCCGCGATACGGAGTGTGTTTCCGACGAGCTTACCTACCCAGTCAGAAATCTCGGCGTACTCTTTTACGAGCTTCGGCTCTATCTCCTCCGCAAACGCTGCAAGGAGCTTGTCGGCATTGGGAGAAAGCGTTATCACTTCCGGCTCCCCTGTGTATTCATCGTCGAGCATATCCTTGACAAGATGGCTGTAACGATGCGTTATATCATCATCGATCGGGTGACTGTTGAATTTTCTCGTACCGACATAGCTGTCGGGCATACAGTAGAGAAAACGCGCCGTCAGACCTCTGCCTCGGAAGGTAGTATTGCTTAAAACCTCTGACACTACATTCGGCTGCGCCATGAGGAGAACGGTGAGTGCAGGATTAAGTATGCTCTCGCTGTCTCTGCCGATACGATCGACACGAATAGGGTCGCCAGAGTAGCCCTTGAGCATAACATCAATGTTGACGTTTTTCGTATAAATGCCTGCAAGCGTGTCGAATATGCCGCCCTCGGTTGAGATTATTGCGGCTCTGCCTTTATTGGCAGAAAGGACGGATACGAGCTTCTCGGTCGTGATGTCATCAACGTAGATATGCATAGGCGTTACTTCCTCGAACTGTGTGACCTCGTCTACGATCTTGTCAAACTCCTCCTGCGTAGCCTTACCCTTTGCCATCTGATCCTCGATTGCTTTCTGTCTCCGTTCAAGAATGCGCTTTTGCATTCTGCTCGTTTCAACACGGCCTGCGTTCTCTCTGTTGTAATCGGTCTCATACTCGTTTATAGGTCTGAGCATGAGCTTCTGAACGGCTGATTTTCTTTCCGACGGCGGTGCGATTGCAAGCACATAAGTGTTGACAGGCTCGAACCAATCCGCTTTACCTCTTACGAGGAACTTGCCCTGCATACACGTTGAGATCACCGCCAATGAGAGTGCGCCCGCCATATCAACAGGCGTCTGCGTACTTTCTGACACAGCTCGAACATAATCCGCTATCGGTGCGGGTAATGCGTCGACGGGGAAAAGCTCCTTCAATGAAGCGCTAAACGGTATCGGTTCAGACCATATCGGGTCTATTTTGCCGTTGTACACGGCGGGTGCTACATAGTTGGGACTTTTTGATATTTTGAGGTAGTACTTTTTGCACTGACGCCATATCAATCGAAGCTCCTTGTCGTCAAGCGGTGGCTCACATCTGTTCGCCTGCAGCGTAAACCAGTCCTTTGCTTCTTCACCAACACCGTAACGTGTCATTGAGGCAAGCGTAGATGCGAACAGTTGGTCATTGCGCCTACCCTGATATATCTTGCTTTCCATTTTGACAAAGGTATCTACATTGAGGAACTGAGACAGATTTATGCTTCCCTCGCTTATGTATATCTCCGTTTCGGGATTGCCGAAGAAGAATCTTGCCGCGTCCTTTGCGCCGCTGTCAAAATGCGGGAAATACTCACGAATAAGGGTAAACAGATTCTTGTACGTCTGTGAGTCGGTTATACGCTCAACAAAGAAGATCACATGGAAACGAGGTCTCGGCGCTCGATCTCCCTTCTGCTTCATATTGTTGCGGCTCGTGTAAGTGATGTATCTTGTCATAGGGAAATACTTAGCGATCTCCTCCGGCGTGTACCAATCATCAGGATCATCGGAGTGCGTGTTGTCACAGTCGAGGACAAGCACATCGGCGTACATAAAGTTTTCGTCGCTGCGGTAGTTGTCCTTGAACTTTATAAACACATGATCCTTTGAGAAACACTTCTTGAGTGTATCAGCATCATACGCTTCACACTCATGCGGATATCGGCAGTTCTTCTCATTGCCGACATAATTTGATACCCATACGGGCAGTTTGAAATCCATCATCGTGACTCCTCCATATTCTCATTAAAGTAGTGTATCGGCTTATCCTTGCGGATAGCGTAAATGATCTCATCGTTCATGCCGTTTGTATATTTATCTCCGAACACCCAAAGCTCCGCGCACTTTGTTATGAGCACCTTGTTCATGAACATCGCAAGCTCCCGCTCGGTATCCTCCGACATAAACTGCGGAAAAAGCAGGTGAGGCGCTATCGGGATCGCTCCCTTATCGACAGCGAAGCGACTGTATTTCCTCGCGTTTTCTAT
>CACZCM010000197.1 GCA_902779615.1 uncultured Ruminococcus sp.
CTATCTCTTTGGAGCGTATCTCCGCAGGCAGTGAACAGAGCAAGAAACGTAACAGCCGCCAATATTAATGAAATGATCTTTTTCATGGTACCAGACCTTTCCTTTAATATGCATAATATACAAAATTGCCAAAAGAACCTCTCATTCGGAAGACTCTTTGAAAGCTTGTGTCAGACTATCAGCTCCGGAACTTTGTGCAGCTAATCTTTGCGGATAAAACCATTGTTGGAGTGATGGCACAGGACTCAACGTACTGACCCTTTTCTGCAGCAGGCTTACAGAGATATATACAAGATCTTCGGTTTCATTCTCAAAGGTCTGCACAACTTACGTATACTCACTCTCCTCTATATCGGGATTCGTTGAATAAACTAGGTCGCTTGATTTGATCTCTTCAATTGTAAGAACTAACGCTCCGGCAACACTTGTTGCAGTCAAGTAAACTACAAATAAATCCTAACATATTTTTTCTGATAATTTAAGAGCTTGATCCGTTTTTCCTTCATTATTTTTGTCATATTACCGGTCTGCCGCGTTTACCGCTCGGATAGTACGGTCTTACAAATTCGACCCACTCTTCCCAAGGAATTATTTCTTCCATTATATCGAGAAATTCTTCTCTCTTTGTTTTCTTCTTTTGGCAGCTGTATTCGTAATCGCTAAAGCTCTGTTGTGTCATCTTCTTTGCCCCCCTGTTTGCTGATATATTATAGTGTATATCGTATTTTTATCGTACAGGGTAGATATAATCAGTGTTTCCTTATTATTCTCTATTTCTATAATTATCAGTCATGACCGACATAGCCGTCATAGTACTCGTTGTACGCCTTGTTGAAATCCTCGTAGGTGTAGAAGCGTTCGTCCCTCTGACGAACATAGAATATATATGTTCCGTTTTGAGGCTGCATCCTTTTTTCATAGCCGAGACGTGTGAGAAGATACTCCGTTCTGCCGTCGGTGACAGCCTTTTTTTGAAGTCCTGCGTTAGTGATGTTAAAATATTCGTTCGCCTCGCTGAGCGAATACTATTTCAACGCTCCGTCTTGCCAAAGAGTATCCGATTGATATCGGGCAGGTTCTCCTCGACCTCTTCCGGGTGGACATCAAAACTCAATATCCGAATGACACGATCTGCCAGCTGCCCTCACTATCCTGAGCGAGCCACCACTGATAATCCTTCATATCCTTATCAGCGTCGAATGCGCCGCTGTTTTCCTTCGGAGTATGGAAATCCATCAAGAATTCTGCGACCTTAGTGTATTCTGCGCCCTCGTCTAAAGAATTGAGCCACTTAATGTTTTCTTCCGTGTTGCATTCATCGCCTGCATAGCGGAGACTTTGAAGCATACAGCCGTCAAAGGTCGCAAATTTGCACTTCACCTGAACTGCGGCTTCCTTAAGCTCGTCCTCTGTATAAAGCTCGGAAGTGCCGAGGTCAACTGTCACATCGGTCGTATTTACCGCACCAAGATACTCCTCGAAAGTGAGTCCCTTTGAAGTGATCTCCTTTGCTGCGTCAACATCGTCGATGTAGCGCAAATGCCAAGGCTCATAGCCATAGCCCGTGATGTATTCCTTGTCTTCGAGATAGCGGAGAATGAATCCGTACTCGGGGAGCTTCTCGTGGATCTTCGCCCATATCTCGGGGTACTGTACCATATCCTCGTTGAGGTAAACATCCTCGCCTTCGATGTTAAGATAGAGATCGAGCGCAAGACCCGTGTGATGCTCTGAATAACCGGGAGCTGCAACTGTCTTTATTGCGTAGTCGGCTCCGTACTCCTTTGTAAAGACGTCCATGATCCTCTGCTGATCGGCAACGCTTCTGCGAGCGGAATCGAGGTCAACAAATACCCCGTCCTTTTCAAGATCGGCTTTGAGCGCTAGATATGCATCGTAAGCTTTCTTCTCCACCTCAACATCATCACCGAGTGAGTTCTTGACCGTGACCGTTTCGAGCGAATCCTCCCAGCCGTCGGGCAGAGGGTGCAGCTTATTTACAAGGGCTTTGTAGTCGATGCCCTGCGTCTTGCTCTCTGCGCTGTCCGCTGTTGCGGGTGCTGCCGACTCTGTCTGAGAAGCCTCAGTGCCGGAAACGGAGTCCTGTGAGGAAGATGTGGTATCTGCTGCTCCGCACGCTGTTATGCTCAGCGTTAAGGCGATTATAAGTGATGCGATCGTTAGTTTTTTCATTTTTGGTTTCTCCTTGTTTTTTTCGATCACCGATGGCAGTTCATTTATGCCATCGGTGATTACATTTGATCGTTACGCAGTAAGTAAAATGGCAAAAACAATACCGTTACTCGATTCAATTCCGGTATCGATTGCCTGCGTTTGAGGCTGCTGCGGAAGCATGAGGATTCCAGCCTTCATATTCGCTGCTGTTGCTGCTGTCGGAATGTGGGTTATAGCCTTCATAAGAGTCGGTCAGCACGTCCGCATCTTCAAACTCTAAGATCTCCAATTCCGGAAGTAAGTATCTTTTTTTGTTCATTTGCAGCCTCCTTATACACCGATATAGTCATTTGCAGCCACATAGTACCAATATGTTGCGGAAACAAGCTGTTTTGTCGCATATGGGGCTTGGGACACACTAAGGCATTCACGGGCATAGTCGAGTACGGAATACATATAATCATTACTTCCGATATGCAATATGTATTGTTTATCGAAATCATTCGCCGTGATATTCGGGAGTTCAAAATAAATGAGGTCGCCCTTTGTAGTATATTCGGCGCTGTCTCCGTCAAAGGTAATGCTGTTCACCGCCGCATTAAACTTGTCCTGATCGGTGATCTTGTAGTAGTGGCGGATCGAAGTCTTTGACAGATATACGATCGTGCTGCCTTCATACGAAAGCCCGTAAGCGTCAAGACCACTTTCCATATCAGGCATTGGAGTTGTGATCGTATCCTTAGTTACTTTCTGCATCGTATAGTTCAGATCTTCGTTGGCAAGATAGTCCGTGTTGCGCTCAAACTGTATCTGTGCCTTTGCGCCGTAATCGAGCATTGCCGTAACGAGAGCCGCGAGCTTGCTGTAATCGTTATCAGTGTGACTATTCGCAAGATAAGACTGTTTATATTTATCGGTAAGGATATAGTCAGCATATTCCTTGACAGAATAAGTATTTTCGGCTGTCACATCATCGCCGATCTTAAGCACTGCCGTAACGTCATAAGTCATTTCCGCAACGGCAAGAGGCACGGAAGCTTTGTAATAGTCACCCGATTTATCGGCAGCTGTCAGCTCGACTGAATACGTTTTCTCGGTACCGTCCACATTCCATGTGAAGTCAATGGTGCTGCCGCTGTTTAATTCTTCATCGGTAATGTTAAGGTAGAAATCCAGCCCGATATCACCGCTGAGCGTCAGGCTGTGACCGACGAACCATTGGTTTTTTACAAACTCCGCCGAAACAGTCGTATTCTGTGCAGGCATTGTAAACGAGTATTGACCTTCAACCGGCGTTATCTCTGTATTATTGTATGAAACGCTGCCAATGACGTAGCAATAAGCCGGTGTAACATCAAGATCGATCACATCGCCCTCACAAGCCTTACATTTACCCTCGATAGTAT
>CACZCM010000198.1 GCA_902779615.1 uncultured Ruminococcus sp.
TGTGGAGTGACACAGCCTACATGACCGGCTCATAGAAGAATCAGATTTGTCATATGAGCAGGTGGCAGATCTGATGGAAAAGAGTATTCCGGAGGTGTTAAGACCTTATCTTTGTGAGTAAATGTGTTTAAGGCAACACCGCATGTTACACTGACACCGGAAGGTCGGGATCTGAAAGAAAAAGCAAAGAGCGTGCCGAGGGAAATCCAAAACCGCATACCGCTTTCGCAGGAAGAACTTCTGGTGCTTCGGGAACTTTTGAACCGATTGCTTGTCAGCTTGGAAAAGAATATGTAACAGGAGGGATTTTAGACGATGATGGTAAAGGTATTAATGGAGCGGGCGAAAACCAAAACGGACTATCTGAAACTTAAAGGAGTAATATCTTCATGAAATACGCATGGAAAGAAATCATATACGGGAAGAAAAAATATATTCTTATTGAACTGCTTCTTGTCCTTTTGATGTTTATGGTGCTGTTTTTGTCGGGACTGGCGGAAGGGCTTGGAAGAGCGGTGACGTCGGCTGTCGATACTATGGACGCCGAATACTTCATTGTTGACGATTCCGCCGAAAAGCTGATAACAGTTTCAAAGGTCGGCACAGATGTTTACGATAAACTCAAAAGCGGCGGCGCAGATGTGGCTCCGCTTGACATTCAGCGTATGTATATAGTTAAAAACGGTGACGACGAAAAGCTTAACATTACTTATTTCGCTATCGAACCGGGCAGCTTTATCGAGCCGGAGATGTTTGAGGGCAGCGGACTTGCTGCGTCATCATCGGACGATCCGATCCTGCTTGACGATGACTTTAAGCTTAACGGTATCTCCTTGGGGGATAAGGTGTATGATTCCTCTACAGATATGGAGTTTACGGTCGTCGGCTTTGTAAAAGACAAAATGTACGGTCATACTTCGGTCGGTTATATCGGAACGGACAGCTACACAAAGCTGCGTACAGAGCTTAATCCTATGTATGAAAAAGAGTATCATGCGGTTGCTGTTAACGGAGAAATTAAATACGATCTCGCAGATAAGGGCGTGGAGCTTGTACAAAAGCAGGAAATCATCGATAATATCCCGTCTTATTCAGCTGAGCACATGACAATCACGATGATAGTATGGGTGCTTGTGATAGTTTCCGCTGTCATTATAGGGATATTTAACTATATCCTTACGCTGCAGAAGAGAAAGCAATTCGGCGTTCTGAAAGCTATCGGTATGAGCGGCGGCGAACTTTCCGGAATAATTATCAGCGAGGTGTGCATTGTTTCGGTATTTGCAGCTGCATTATCGCTTGCGCTGACCTTTGCTATGGCGGCTTCGCTGCCGGAGACAATGCCGTTTTACATTGAAGTGCCGAATGCGCTGGTCGTAACGGCGGCATTTGTTGTGATCTCAGTATTCAGCAGCTTGCTGTCAGTTGTAAATATTTCGCGAATCGACCCCATAACTGCGATAGGAGGCGGTGAAGAATGAGCAAGACGATGCTTGAACTTGTGAATATATCAAAAGCGTATCGTGACGGAACGGAAAAAAGACAGATCCTTGATGATGTGTCATTGTCTGTTAACGAAGGCGAGTTTATTGCGATAGTCGGCCCTTCCGGCTCCGGAAAAAGTACGCTGCTTTCTATCGCCGGTCTGTTGCTCTCTCCTGACAGCGGAAAAGTTCTTATTGCGGGAGAAGATGTAACGAGTCGCTCACGAAGGGAACACACGAAGCTTCGCCGCAGAAGGATAGGATTTATTTTTCAGAACCATGATCTGCTGCCGTACCTCAAAACTGAGGATCAGCTTGCCATAATTCAGGAAAAATCACAGCGTGATAAAGTGAAAACAGACGATCTTCTCAGAGAGCTTGATATCGAGAATTGCCGCGGTCAGTTCCCTTCCAAAATGTCGGGCGGCGAAAAACAGCGGGCAGCCATAGCGAGAGCCTTTGTCAATGATCCCGATGTGATACTCGCCGACGAGCCTACAGCAAGTCTGGACGCGGAGCGCGGACGCCGCGTCGCGGAAATGATACGCAGCGAGGTGAAAAAACGCAAAAAAGCCGCTGTGATGGTAACTCACGATACGCGGATTTTAGATTTGACCGATAAAATCTACCGTATCGATAACTGTAAACTGATTACTTATGAACAGCACTAAACAAGAGGAATGTTATAGTAAAGGAGAAAAATCAATGAAATATGTTTATGCATCTAAAACAGGCCATGTAGAAAAGATAGTAGGTAAGCTTGGACTCGATGCTCTCAAAATCATTGATGGTACGGAAAAAATTGACGGAGATTATGTGATATTTACTTATACCTGCGGCAAGGGGAAAACTCCTAGCCCTGTGGAGAAGTTCCTTGAAAACAATCCGTCAGTCAAGGCGGTCGTTGGCAGCGGCAGCACCGCAAAGAGTCACATCGAAACGTTTAATTTCGGTGCTGAAAATATCGGTAGGGCGTATAATGTGCCTGTGATAGCAAAGCTCAATGGTGTGGGAACTGATGAGGATATCGAGCATATCAGATCAGAGCTTGAAAAACTATCTATATAAATATCCGGCAGTGAGGTTGTGATAAGCAATAACTAAAAAAACGTATCTGCCGGCGATCGTTCGCTGCGGCAGGCTGCATTTTTATACCTTACTATGAGCAGATTTCCCGCTGTCGGCGCGGAATTCACTCTGTCCACCTGTCAGCTTGACTTTTGCCTGCCCGAGAAATTTGACCTGAAATATACTGACAAGGACGGAAAAGAGAAAACACCGGTAGTGATACATCGTGCTATTTTAGGATCTCTTGACAGGTTTATGGCATATCTGATCGAGGAAACAAAGGGGCGTTTCCCTGTATGGCTTGCGCCTGTTCAGGCAAAGATACTTCTTGTGTCGGAGAAAAGCGCCGAGTATGCAAGAAAAGTTTATGACCTTCTCGACAGTAAAGGGATTCGGGTTGTACTTGATGACCGCAATGAGAAAATCGGGTATCTGATCCGCCAGGCATAATATATAGAGCGCGTGCCGTATATGATCATCATTGGCGAAAAGGAAATGCAGAATGATACTCTTTCCGTCAGAACCCAAGACAGCAAAACAGTAATCATTCCGCCTGAGCAATTTGTTGATAAGATCGCAGAGGAAATTCGAACAAGAGCTGTCAATAAGTGATCGTGACGTTTTACGGATAATGTTGCCACTGTGAAATAATTGACTTTCTCGTCTTCGATCGGTACTGGCAAAAATACCGGGAAACATATAGCTTCAAAAAGAAAATAACGGCGAGTAGGGAAGATCTGCTCGCCGTTTTGTTATAGTATAGGGCTTAAAATGAACTGTTGATGTATTTGCTATACTTTGATACCAATAGCACCTCCAAATGCGGAAAAAAACAATGAAGAATCAAGCTATCAAAACCACAAATAGACAGATACACATATTGTTATAGCCCACCCATGCTGTCAACCAATAGACATCGTATTTTGTCAATCAGGTATTGGTTGTGTCAACCGATAGGCATTCTATTTTGTCAAAGGAA
>CACZCM010000199.1 GCA_902779615.1 uncultured Ruminococcus sp.
TACCCTCGATAGTATTAGCTTTGAGCGTACCGTTAACGGGTTCATTGACAGTAATGGTGATAGAGAGCGCGGGCAAGATTCTGTTCATTACTATTGTAATCGCCCTTAACGATAGTGTCAAGATATTTTGCAGGCGAATATACGACCTTGCCCGCAAAATTGTCCGAGTCTACATAATTGATCGTGAACTCGTGCAGAACAGCAAAGGCGGGAATACCGACTATATCGACATAATATTCCTCTCCGCTTTGGCTCTGTCTGACCGCGTATTTCTTTCCGAGGTAATCGTATGAGCTGTCGGCAAGGATAGGAGCTCCGCCCGTAAATACAAGACGGAGAGTAACGGCGTTTCCAAGGAGAAGCTGCGAGCCTTTGTACGTGATCGACTTCGCGTCCGTTTTGCTTCCCTTATATTTCGCCGCAGCCGAAGCAATAGCGGTGTCACCGTCGAGGTTGGGCAGTCCGCTTGTCTCGTTTACAAACTGCTGTGCGTAAAGGCTGTACTGCTTCATATTATTGACGATAGCCTTCATCGAGTCGTCGTATTCACCGGTATCTACGCTGTTTACATATTTGTTTATGTTGAGCGTTCTTGACTGACCAAATGTTCCTTCATTGTCCGTGAAGCCCTGAGCCGTGATCTTTCCGCCTGCGAATTTGTCTATCGTCACGGGGCAAACGACTTTGATGTACGGAGCTTCCTCGATCGTCTCGATGTTATCTCTGTCAACAGCGACCGTCTTTACGGAGTCTCCGACAGTGCTGTTTTGGATAGTGAATTTGATCTTCGTGATATCTTCGCTCATAGAATCGGGATAATAAAAATTCGCTCATATTATGCCGTCAAGCGTGAAGTTTACAAATTCGGGGAAAGAATTAAGGCTTGTGTCCTGCGTCAGCGGAGTGAAGTAGCCCTGCACGCCGTTTATCATGCCGACATGAGCAGCGGAAGCGTCTAAGCGGTTTCCGTCATACACGTTCTCCTCACTTACCGCTCCGTTTTTAACGCCCTTTAAAGAGGTACAGCCATAAAACATATTACTGCTATTTTCGTTCATGCTCAGATTCCAGTTGACGGAAGCGTCCTTGACATAAATGCGCTCAAGCGAAGAGCAGGACACGAACATTCTTGCCGAGTTCGTAACCTTTGACATGTCGAAACTGCTTAGGTCAAGCGAGGTCAGAGTACTGCAACCTTTGAACATATAACCTATATATGTAACGTTGGATGTATCAAAACTGCTCAGATCAAGCGAGGTCAGATTCTCGCATTCGCTGAACATGTGATGCATATATGTAACGCTGGATGTATCAAAGCTGCTCAGGTCAAGTGAGGTCAGAGATTTGCAATTCTCGAACATATAATCCATTTCTGTAACGTTGGATGTATCAAAGCTGCTCAGGTCAAGCGAGGTCAAAGATTCGCAACTCTCGAACATACTTGCCATATTGCTGACATTTGTTGTATCAAAGCCGCCGAAGTTGATCGTTTCCAGATAATAGCAGTTTATAAACATATTTTGTGTAGTAGAACCCGCTCTGACATTGTCTTCAAACACAACACTTTTTATTTTTCTGCGGTTATCTTTCCACCCCCAATTTACTTCATCGGCAGCTTGCCCGCGTGTATCGTCAGTGTGCCCTCTTCGTCGATCTCCCACTGACACGTACCGCACGTACCCGAAGCGATATCCTCCGCGCTTGCAGTGACAGGTACAATGGTGAACAGACCAACTATCATAAGAATTGACAGAAGTATGCTCACAGGTCGTTTAATTGCTTCATAGAAACTCCTCCTTAAAGTATTCCTTTAACGTTACGCCTTGAATATCAGGACAATACCTACTATCACCGCAACAGCGACAAGTGCGATCATAACAGGCAGGCTCATTTTTCCGACTGCCGTATTGTTCGGGTTTTCGGGATCGTAGCCGACCTCCTCCCGGTCGCCTACATGGTAATCGTTTTCCGGTACGTAGATTTCTGTTTCATACTTTGTGCCGTCAACAGTGTATTAGATCGTTACCTTGAGATCATTCGTGACGCCCTCTTCCTGCTGAACGACGGTCGGATCAAATTCAACTGCTGTTACGGAACCCGTTGTGGTGATATAATCTCTCGTATCAACAAAAGACCAGATCGCAAAGCCTGCCGACGCTAAAACCAACACAATGCCGAATAATCTCAATAATATTTTCCTTATCATTTCAAAAAAACACTTTCGCTAAAAAGTGTTGTCAATCATGACCGATGTAAACGTCAAGATCATAACAGAGTCTTATTCTATTATATCGGGCTGATACGCTCATGCCGCATAGTCTGTAAGCGTTACATCATCTCCGTATATGGTCGTAAACTCGTTTTTCATCGAAACAGTTTCGATCCCCTGCTTTTCGCATTTTGCTTTAAACGATGCAGCTTCTTCAATATTTCCGTGATCTCTTTCGGTGTCGTCACAGAGAAGCATATACGCCTTTCCTCCATGCTGTATAACATACTGAGCCATTGCAGTATCTCCGGAGCTGTTTCCGAAAGAAAGAACAGGTGATATGCCCAGGTCATAGATCATGCTGACAACCTTGTTCAGCTTCAGATTTTTGAATGTTACTGTTCCGTCAAAGGTGATCCTTTCATCCGGAGCAGGAGTATAGTCACGGGCTTTTGTATCTCCCTGCCCCTCTGCTGTGAGTCCGTATGTTGTGCCTAAGATCTGATATGATGGTATCCACTGACTCAGAGTATCACCCGACAGCTCACGGAGCATATTCACTTCCGAACCGCTGTTGATATAGACCTTGAAGCCGTTCTCCGAAAGGTACTTTACAAGGGAGATCATCGGCTTGTAGTAGCCGTCTGCATATGTCATATTTTCAAAGCCTTTAACAGGCTCTGACATAAATTTACGGATATACTCACGATATTCCTCTACAGTGAAGCCTTTAAAAGCCTCTGCTATTATTTCGCCGGAAGAACGGGGAGCTTTAGGTTTTTCCGCTTTATTGATAAGGGCTTTTTCCAGCTCCCTGCAATAAGCAGCATCTTCGGGATTTCCTTCATAGCTGTCATCGTGTACCAGTCTGTATATCATCACGCACTGATCGAAATATGTCGGGAAAAGCTCGCCGTACAATGTACCGTCGGAATCAAAGACTGCAATCCTTCTTTCAGGCGGTAAATAGTTTTCCGAGGATTCGTCCGTGACGGAGTTTACAAACGAAATGATCGACGCCATTGCGGGCGAGCTTTCTGCCCAATATTCTATAGAATCACTCTGAGTATCATCTGTATCGGTAACCATCGTACCAACGATATCATTTGAAGAAAGCTTTACGCTGTACCTCAAAACAAGAAGAGCATCGGCAGATGTTATTTCTCCGTCTTTATCAACATCTGCCTGAGTCTTGTTTTCATCAGTGATTTTTTCAAGCTGTACGCCCATTCGCAAAATAAAGAGCGCATCAGATGATGTAATATTCTCATCACCATCAAGGTCGCCGTACATTGCAGCAGGT
>CACZCM010000200.1:0-651 GCA_902779615.1 uncultured Ruminococcus sp.
AAGCGATCGGGGAAGATCTGATACCACACCGTATTATTCACCCACTCGGCGGGCTTTATTATGTCTGCCTCATTCATCCACGGGAAAAAGAAATCCTGTCGTCTGCCTTTGTATGATCTGAACTCTTTGATCGTCCGAAATCCGCTTTCGATGAAGTACACAGTTTCGGCGGGCGTTTTCACAATAAAATAATATCTACACCGCTTGAATTTCGGTTTGACGACAGCCTGCCAGATCTTGTGCTGCGAGAGGCACGCTGTATTTTCCATCAGAACGTGTTCGCCCTCCCAGCCGCTGTCGCTGCCGAAAAGTCCCGAAGAAAACGGATCTCCCCACACAAGCTCAGCCTCGGAAACCTCGCATCCCGTCTGAAGCTTTATGCAAAGGCGGTCGGAGTCGAGAGGGTAACAAAACCGTCCGTCGGAAATATGATATATCGCTGCTGTGTTCACGTTATCACCTCTGTTATAGTTGTTATTTCTTGGCAAAGCCGATTTGATTTTCAGTGCAGCTTGCTCAAGCGAGATTGATTTTTAAAAGCTATGCTTTCAACAGCCGGATAAAAGCCGCAGGCTTGTGCGTTATCCGCCCAGCAAGTCCATCAGCTCCTGTCTTGACAGCGACGTCAGATTTATATTTCCGCCGCTAAGC
>CACZCM010000200.1:661-4137 GCA_902779615.1 uncultured Ruminococcus sp.
CCGCTAAGCATCGATTCGGCAAGCTCACTTTTTGTCGCCTGCATTTTTTGGATACGCTCTTCGATCGTTCCTTTTGCAAGGAGCTTATATACAGTCACCTTTTTTGTTTGACCGATCCTGTGCGTGCGGTCGGTCGCCTGATTCTGAGCCGCTGCGTTCCACCACGGGTCGTAGTGGATAACGATATCTGCACCGATCAGGTTAAGCCCCGTACCACCCGCCTTCAGCGATATCAAAAACACGGGTGTTGTTCCCGAATTAAAGCTGTCAACAAGCTGCGCGCGCTTTCGCTTCGGCGTTTCGCCTGTGATCTTATAGTACTCGATACCCTCGTCATTCAGGGCTTTCTCGATTATCTCAAGCATCGATGTGAACTGTGAGAAAATGAGCATTCTGTGTTCGCCTTCAACTGCGCTTTTTATTATCTCCATACATGCGCCAAGCTTCGCAGAGCCGCCGCTGTAGTTCTCATACAGCAGCGACGGGTCGCAGCAGATCTGTCTTAGCTGAGTCAGCATTGCAAGCACCTTCAGCTTATTTGTATTGTAGCTTTCGTCGCTTTCGCTGTCGAGCAGCGCTTTCAGCTCCACGACCTTCGCATCATACAAATGGCGCTGCTTCTCCTCGAACTTGACGTAGTGGTCTTCCTCAAGCTTCTCGGGCAGATCCTTCAGCACCTCGCTTTTCAGCCTGCGCAGGATAAACGGCGAGATCATTCTTCTGAGTCTTTTTGCCGCTGCCTCGTCCGACTTCTTTACTATGGGGGTTTCGAATTCCTTTCTGAAGGTATCGTAGCCATACAGGAATCCCGGCATCAGATAATCAAAAATGCTCCACAGCTCGCTGAGTCTGTTCTCTATCGGGGTTCCCGTCAGTGCAAAGCGGTGGTCTGCTTTTATCAGCTTAACTGATTTTGACGCGGCAGTATTATGATTTTTGATGTACTGGGCTTCGTCTATTATCTGATAATTGAATCGGCAGTCCTCATAGAGGTCGATATCACGTTTAAGAAGATCGTATGAGGTGATGACAGCGTCGTATTGATCGTATTTTTTGATGAGCTGTTCTCGTTCGCTCTGAACTCCCGTTACTATCAGTACGTTGAGCGAAGGCGCAAATTTCTCGAATTCCTCAGCCCAATTGTATACAAGCGACGCAGGACAAACAATGAGGGACGTGCCGCAGCTGCCCTCCTCCTTCGCGGAAAGCATGACCGATATTGTCTGAAGCGTTTTGCCCAAGCCCATATCATCGGCAAGTATCCCGCCGAAGCCGCAGGTCTCGATCGTTCTAAGCCACCTGCAGCCGTAACGCTGATAGCCTCTCATAATGCGGCGCAGCGAATCAGGGATCTCAAAATCGGAGTCGCTTATCGTCTTAAAATTCTTTATCAGCTTTTTGTATACGGAATTTCGTTTTGCGTAGATCTCGCCGCTCTGCTCCAGCATTTTATCGAGATACAAGGCTCGATACATCGGCAGCTTCATCTTCCCTTTCACGAATTCCTTCGGGGAAATATGCATTGTGTCGAGCATCAGCGAAAGCTCCTCAACGCTCGTGTCGATATTGACGAATTCGCCGCTTTTCAGCCGATGGTAACGTTTCTTTGCTTTATAGCTTTTTACGATCTCCAGCAGCTCCTTCGGCGAAATGTCGCTGCTCATGACCTCAAGGTTCAGCAGATCGCTCTCGATCGAAACGCCGACCGAAATGCCGATCTTTTTCGGCGAACGTATCCGTTGGAATCGATCTGTACACACAACCTCGCCATACCTCAAAAGCTCCGAAACGCCGTTTTCGATGATCTCAAAAAGCTTATCGGGGTCTTCGCTGCCCGAAAACGTATCGAACTTTTTTTGTGATGTCGGAAAATACTTCATCACGCTTCTCAGCACGGCCGATTCCTGCTGGGCATTTCGATATTCCTCCTTCAGGTATCCGCTTTTGAGGTTATCCTTTATGCTCAAAAGCTTGT
Organism: uncultured Ruminococcus sp.; assembly: GCA_902779615.1. Classification (GTDB taxonomy): domain Bacteria; phylum Bacillota; class Clostridia; order Oscillospirales; family Acutalibacteraceae; genus RUG592. The sequence continues at coordinate 2,637 of CACZCM010000200.1, forward strand.
CGCCGTACAGCATTTCGACTCTGCATTCCGGAAGCTCGTCTGCAATATCGAGATAAAACTTGTAGACAGCTTCAACGGGAACATACTCCTCGGCGGCGTCATCGTTTTCGATAACGGTGAATCTGCCTCTCAAAACAGGCAGTATCGTGTGGTACAGCTCCGACATGTGGCGTTTTCCGAATGTCAGCACGACCTCATCAGATCTGCCGTAATAGCCCGCAAAGCTGTCGCTCTCGTCAAACGCCTTAAGCATTCGCGCCGCTTCATCATCGAGCTTCATAAAACGGCTGCCGACAATACTGTAGGTGCCATTTGCGCCGTAATACAAGGGCGGGATCTGACCGGAGAGCTTGACGCCCATGAAACTACCGTTTTCCATATAACTCGAGAGCGTCAGCGTGATCTCGGGAGTATTCCGAACGACCTCCATCGGTGCAGAGGTGTTTTCCTGCATAATAGTTTCGCCCTCGTAAAGATTGAATATTCGATCGACCCGCTCGCCGTACAGCTCGACAGATTCCTTCAGGTCCCTTTCAAAACCCATAAAACGGCGCAAAACGCCTTCACTGCGGTGATTGCGGTCATCGACCCATTCGGATACTGCTTTGAACAGCTCGCTGCTTTTCGGATCAAAGGTCTGCGCGGAAAAATCGACCCGGTTTTTCTTCCCCAGCGGATAGATCTCCTCTCCGTAAACACTTCTCACAAAGTCAGAAATATCGCGAACAACATAATACCTGCTTACGTCGGTAGTGGTTATCATGAGCCTGATCTCCGGGGACGAATCATCTTTTGCCGAAGCTGTTTTCATTCGGGGAACAAGCGAAACACACGGCTTTTTCTCGATACCCGACGCCGAGTTCTCGGAACGAAACAACATCAGAAATCCCGCTGCCGCTCGGTCGGTAGTATCTCCGGGGTTGTTCTCTCTGATGTAATCGTTAAGCATTATCAGCGCCGCTGTTTCATGTATGCAGTACCTCGAGCCTTCACGCTCCGATTGACATTTGTAGCTTGGGCACTCAAGCATGAGCAGCTCTGTTCTTGAAAACGAAAATCTGAAAGACATGCTATCGTCAAATTCGGCTGTAAACTCGCCCATCAGCATATCCGAATAATAGCTTGAAGCGTACCCAAAGCGTCCTTCACGCAGCCTTGCTCGTTTGCCCCGAACCATTTCTTCTGCATCTTTGTAGATCGTTTTGTCGATAGTTCCCAATGAAACCGCAATTTTTTTCATCTGAAAAAAGCCGCTTTCTCCTGTAGAGTCACTGCCGGCAAACGGATTGAATTTGATGCTCATAGACTACTCCTCCGAAGGAAAAAACTCAGTTATGCTTTTTCATGTTTTCTGTAGTACATATACACGGCAATACATATCAATGCAGAAAGGATCGAGCCAAGCGGCGCAGCTGCTCCCATCGGAAGCAGAGTGTCGGGGAACAGTCTGCTTGCAAGAAATGCGCCCGGAATGCGCACTGTGACTATTGATACGATATTA
>CACZCM010000201.1 GCA_902779615.1 uncultured Ruminococcus sp.
ATACCGTAATGAAAAAATCGGCATTGACGAATTGGAACTGCTTAACCACTATGCTTCGGTGTTTGGTAAAGGAGTAAAATACCACTACTTCATATTCTCGCTCGGAGGATTTACAGATCAACTTTTGCAGCATAAAGATGAGGTCACGCTGCTGACGCTTGAGGATATTTACATGTAAAAAACTTTTATTAAATCGTTATTCGCAAAAAATTCGGGAATCCACATAATCCATGGGTTCCCGAAACCTGAATGTTATTCTCGTCAGCTTACCTTTGCCATAACCTTGTAGGAATCAACAATCGCACCGTTTATCTCTTCGTGGTTAACGGTGTTTTCTTTACCCTTTTCCTCTGATGTCTTTACAAGCTTTACCTGACACATTTTATACAGCAGCGCAACAAGCATAACGGAATTTTGCGTTGCCGTCTTTTCGGACTGTGTAAAATCCTTCCAATATATCTTGTTATTTACATTAACCGTATCTGAAACTATTGCAAAGATCTCTTTATACTTGTCATATACCATTGTAAGAGAAGATTTATATTTTCCCGCAGCTTCTCTGAGATCGTTTAAGTACTTACATGATTCGTCAATTTGTTTCTCTGCCTTTTTCATTTGAGACCATGCTTCGTCCGCCTGATCAGATAGCTTTGAACCGGTTGCGCTGAAGATCAATCCTCCGACAAGCAATCCAACTCCTGCCGTTGCCGCACCGAGCACAGCAGTTCCGAGAGCTATACCACCGCCTCCGGCTGCTATTGCTCCTCCGCCTAACGCCGCCAGTGTTGCATTAGTCGCGGCGGCGCCGCTGAGAGAAGCGATCGCTGTGCCTGTAGAAGCGGTACCAAGTGCCATAACTGCAGTAGTTGTTGCGCCGGCAGCCGCAAAACCTCCGGCTGTGCCGACTGCTGCTCCCCCAAGTCCTCCTAACAGGACTCCGGCACCTACCGATACTTCCTTTAGCTTTTCCTTGTTATATTCCGGAAGATCCACACCTTCCTTTGAATATTCCTTAAACTTCGGTCTTCCCTGTATCTTCTCGATCGTATCCGAAAAAGCCTCAAAAGAATTCAGTATATCCAATTCCAGCTTCCCGACTTCATCCATCACACGATCTGTATCGTCACGTGTTTTGTTAAAACGTTCCATATTATTCTCATGACGGCGCTGCGCGCTTTTGGCGGTATCATTAGCCTCCTTCATTTTCACGGCTCCACCAATTCCCTTTCCTACTCCTGCAGTACCCGCTATAATGGCAGCGGCGCCAAGTATAAACGGTAATGGCATTACTATTCCTCCATTTCTTTTAATCGTTTGCAAGCTTCATAATTGACCCGGTAGTAGTCTTCTCTCGACATGATACCGCTGAAAAATCTATCATAGCATTCGTCTATGCGGCATATCAAAGGGCGGTCATTGTATATACTGCATTGATCCCCGTCAAGATATATACATACGCCGTCTCCTCTGTCAAGCTGTGCATACAGCGAATTTTTATTAAGGCTTCTGCAGCAGCAGCCGCACCTATCACATTCAAACATTATTCAAACACCAAAACTGAATCAGGCTCCGACATAAACTCATCAAAATCGCCCGTCCACGGTTTCTTTATGCCCAGCTCGTCCAGCATATTCAAAAGCACGGCATTGAGCTCCTCGGGTGTGTCTGCCTCCGAGAAGGTTTCCATGAGCCTGTTATACCTTTCGGTTTCCAGTTTGTACGCCGCAATATCAAGCTTCTTTAGTTCATCAAGATATTCGCTCAGTGCTTCGTTGACACGTTTGAACGATTCGACAAAAGAATGCATTGTTTTGGGTATGCCTATCCTGATAAACACCTCTTTAAGCACGAGCGTTACAAATCGGCACCAGGCGATGAGATTTAAACGCATAAAAAATGTCAGCGCGTCTCCGCCAGAACGGAGCAGTGCGTCTGCCCCGTCCATCACGCATAAGGTCCCGTCTCCGATCAGCAGCATAACTCTGAGCGAATCATGTCTGCTTGTCGGTACGCAGTCCTTGATCTCCATACCATACTGAAAACGGCGGCGAAGCGCCCATATCAGACGTATTGACAATTCTGTTATAACGACCGGTATCGCCTGAGCGATACCGAATCGGAGATCAAAGCCCTCCTTGAACGCTCTGTCCGCAAGCTCGGCAAGCGTTTGTTTGTCCTGACCGATATTGAATTTACCGAAATTGCAAAAGCCGAACAACTCATAAAAAGGCATTACAACTCCGCTTCCTCTTCCCATACCGCCCCGAGAGCCTGAGCTTCCCGCAGCGTCCGACATAATATGTCCTATCCAGTTTGCTACCGCACAAAACAGCTTCGCAACGAAATTTCCACCCTGAAGCTCGAAGGTCTCGGTATCGATAGTTATCAGCTGCCCGTTGGATACAAATGACGCCGTAGATGTAAATTGATTTACAATCGAAAAAAATAATCCGATTATATCCGGAGAATGCGCAAGCGACTTAAAATGATGATCCTTGGCGGACATCGAAAAGCTTCCTCCGACATCCGCGGTATGACGCTGATCGTAATTGACCGGGAACTTTTTCTCAAGATGACCGATCGCACTCGCAATACTGTTCTCCTTGCCGGGACGGGGATTCCAGCCCGTCAGCTTTGCAAAGCCCTTCACAGCATTGTCAACCTGAGAGTCGCTCCATTTACCGAGCACACTGTCTCCGGGCGCGCCTACAAGAAAAATATCCATAAGTCCGCCTACTGCACCGCATGCCGCAGCTATAAGGTAATCGTATTTGTCGCATTTATCATCATGAGCAAACAGCTTTTGGTTTTCCGTTGAGTGCTTTATAAGAGAATTATAATCTATGATCTCTGCGCTCAATGCCCCCACCTCCGGATCAAGTCAGGCTTCTATGGCTTGCAGCATTTCTTTTGCCATCTCATTGTATTTATCAAGAATAACAAGATAATCATCAAGCTTTGAAAGCGGCAAACCAAGTCCAACTGTCAGCGACTTCATAAACGCCTGCTCTCTGTCGTCATAAATACCATCGGAACGTATAAGCGCGAGCGTTTCAAGAAGGATAATATTTTTTTCTTTACTGTCGGTGTTTTCAGCAAGCTCGTGAATAAAAGCATCAAATTTCGCCGTTGTTTCGGGGATATGCTCCGCGATGTTCATTTCTCTGCAGTAAGCAGAGATCATAAGCTTCTCTTCTTCCGCAAAAATCTCGTTCGACATTGCAGCATAAACGCATACCTTAAGGAATCTTTCCTTGTTTTCTTCCTTCAAAAGCATAAGAAACATATTAAGCCTCCACAAATTTAATAATTTTCTCATCGGTTTGGTATAATAACTGTGTTATACCTACAATCATTATATTAATAATATCATCATTATCTGCGCTTGTCAACACCCATACTGCTTATTTTTTATAGTCTATGGGATAATAAAAACGACCTAAAGGGAAGATTGCAATGAAAACCGAACGAGAAAAGATATCCTACAAGATCGGCGAGCGCATTCGCCGATTCCGCACCGAGCAGCATTTAAGCCAAGAAGCATTGGCGCTTTCCTGCGAGATACACCCCGCGTACCTCGGCAGGCTGGAGCGCGGTGAAAAATGCCCGACCGTTGACACGCTCTACAAGATCGCGCAGGGCTTGAAGATACCGCTCTCTGAGCTTCTGGACGTGACCGCTGAGACAAACCCCACGCACAAGACGGCAATAGACCGCATCGAGACCGCCATCTATAGCCTGTCCGAAAGCGAAGCCGTGGAGATAGCCGAGATCATCGAGCGGCTTATCGCATTCAAGCGTGACAACGCCTGATATCCTCCTCCGTTAACTTCGGGTTAAGGTCTAATATTTCATACAGCCGCACAAGCAGATATGCGTTTTGCGGTATATCGCCGAGCGCATTCGCCTTATTATCCTCGCCGCATCTGCGCAGGAAAAACTCCAGCTCTCCGGTGTAATATACG
>CACZCM010000202.1 GCA_902779615.1 uncultured Ruminococcus sp.
GGGGATAGTGACGCTTTCAATGTTGTTGCAGTTTTTGAAGGCGTGCCAACCGATGTATGCGACACGCTGTCCGTTTATCGTGCTCGGGATAGTGACGTCCTTCGAATCGCCGTTGTATTTTTTTATCTCGAGCGTGCCGTTGACGAGCTCGTCGTACTCGAAGTCTCCGTACGTCGAGCGGCTTACGTTTGGTACAGCGGCGCTGTCGATATCGTCTTCACAGACGGAAAGTGCGGCGGCGTTAAGCGGCGCTGCCTGCGCTGTCAGCAGGATAGCGGCGCATACTATACATAATGGTCTCATTTTTTCACCGTTTCGAATTTATTGACGCAGTACGGCTCACTCATCGTACCCCACGCTTATGCGCAGAACTATCAGAGCGTCGGCGCTGTCGGTCGTGCCGTCTCCGTTGACGTCGTAAAGCAGCTTCTTAATGCCAATGAAAAGCCCCTCGTCAACGCTTGCACGAAGTATCAGCAGTGCGTCGCTTGAGGTGATCTGACCGTCGGCGTCGATGTCGCCCTTCTTGAAGATGGGCTCGGGCTGCGGGTCGGTCGTCGGCTCGGGATTAGGTACAGGCTCGGGCGTGGGGATATCGAACTCCTCGATGTTCTTGATGATGTCTTTAACGCTGTCGGGAAGCGTTACATCGGAGGGTACATCGAGCGTTTCGATCAGATCAAGAATGTCGCCGAAATCGAAATCCTCGGGCAGCTCTATCTCGTAGGGTATGTCGAGCGATTCAAAGAGGTTGAGAATATCAATAACGTCGACTTCCTCAGGCAGCTCAAACGAATTGAGCATACTCAGGAGCTCCTCAATGTCGAAATCCTCGGGCAGCGTTATCTCTGTGGCAACGTCTGACGAATCGAGCAGCTTAAGAAGATCCTCAACGTCGAGGTCTTTTGGCAGCGTTATCTCTGTGGTCTCGTCGGTCGTTTCGAACATTTTGAGCACCTCTTCGATGTCTATGCCTTCAGGGAGCGTAGCGTCAGCGGGCTGCTTGACCGAATCGAGCAGGCTTTTAAGCTCGTCGGCGTCGATGCCCTCGGGGATAGTTATTTCGGCGGGAATGCCGTTCTCTCCGAGTAGCTTCACGATTTCGGAAGCGTCGATGTTCTCGGGGAGCTTTGAGCTGTCCGTCGGGAGCAGAGCGAGGTAGTCCATAAGCTTTGCTGCGTCAAGCCCATTTGGAATGGAAAGCTCGGGCGGGAGCGTGAGCCCTTCCTCTGCGGGCAGCGTGACGGGCAGGAGAGCGCCAAGCTCATCGAGGACGCCTGCACCTGCGGGGATTGACGAACCTACGGCGAGCAGCACCGCAAGAACGAGCGCAAGAAGCGAATCCGGGAACTGGCTAATTTCATCAATTCCCAACCGCGCACCATCACGGAGTTTGATGAGGCGCTGGTGAAGAAGCTGCTGGAAAGCGTCAAGGTCTGCGAGTTCTTTCTGGAGTTCCGGTTCAAGTCCGGCGTGACGATCAGCATTGAAAAGTGAATAGATAGAGTAATCCCCGCATCACTGGTGATTCAGTGGTGCGGGGATTTGTATCAGTGGTTATTCAGCCAGAGAAGCGCATTTTGATAAGCTGCTGCCCAGTCCGGATACCCCTCCGACTGACAGCGGCTGATAAGCCTCTGAAGTTCTCCTACCAGCTCGCTTCTTGAGATAATGTTTTCAGATCTTGAGTCCTCATCGATATAGTCATCCAGTCTGTACGGCTGTCCGTAGGCATTTAAGCCCCATTGGTGTACCTCAGCAGGACACAGAGAGCGCACTGATCAAAACGATATTGCCCTCTTTATTGCGGTTTGTATTCGGTCTGGAATATCTATAGCCATTCAGATGAAACTTTTTACCCATTTTTCTGTTCCTTTCTGTACCCCCGCATCGCTGTTTTTCAGTGGCGCGGTGTTGCCTTAATTAATCCAAAATTGTGAATCCGTATTTATCTTTATAAAGAGTGCTGATTTTGGCGAGCCGCTCCATGCAGTTTTCTTCACTGCCGATCAGGAAAGCCTTTCTGTGCATTAGTTCCGCTGCGTTCCGACGAATTCCTTCTTTCAGAAGCGGGATCAGTCTTTCCCTGTCTATAGAAAAACTCGCCGTTTTGTTTTCTTCACAGACTATACAATCCTCAAAATACGCCGCACCAAGAAAAACATCATCAGCATTTCCCGAAAACAATGTCCGCAAAGCCTCCTGAAAAAAGAGTTTACAGCCTGCATTCCGATAAATATGGTCTCTCAAAACGGCATATGTTTCAGTTGGTACATTTAATTGCTGCGGTTCAAACTGCGATCTGTATTCTCTGGGAAGAGGATAAGTTCCTCTCAATAGCTTCAGAATCTCATTGATATCGAACAGGTTGATGCTTTCTGGCATAACAGTTACTCCTTTCCGCCTGCATTACTACGGATTTATTCCCACTTTGTACATTTTGACGAATGACAACCAATCTATGAAGTATCGAACCCTCTGTTATCCAATCTACGCACTAACCTCACTGCGCAGATTGATTGTCAGGCGTTTTCAGTTCGTAGATGTTTTTCCAAATACAGTAAAAAGCCGGTTAGGGTTGACTTCGCAGATTGACTGTATAGCCGAAAACTGCCGTAAAATCGGCACTTTTACGCCTTGTCCCTTGACATCAAAACTACGCACTCAACGTGACCTGTTTTCGGGAAGAGGTCCACACCGCAGACCTTATCTGCGCTGTAGCCGCGCTCCGAGAGCAGCTTTGCGTCCCTTGCGGCAGTAGCAGGGTTGCAGGATATCATGACTATCTTCCTCGGAGCAGCCTCCGCCATGAAGCCGATAGTTTCGGGAGAGCAGCCCTTTCGCGGCGGATCCACAACGATTATATCGGGCTTGCAGCCCTGTTTGCGTAGCTTTCCGAAAACCTCCCCTGCGTCGCCGCAGTGGAACTCCGCATTGGCGATATTATTGCGGAGGGCGTTTTTCTTTGCGTTTTCAACGGCTTGTGGAACTATCTCCACGCCCACTATCTTAGCCGCCTGCTTAGCCATTGAAAGACCTATCGTACCTGCGCCGCAGTACAGGTCAGCGATGACCTCGCTGCTTTCGGGAGATGCGTATTCGAGCGCCTTTCCGTAGAGCCTTTCAGCCTGCACGGTATTGACCTGATAAAAGGACAGGGGAGATATCTCCACTGTGTTTCCGCACATGGTATCGGAGATAGTATCGCTGCCCCATAAAGTCACGCATTCATCGCCGAGAATGACGTTGGTCTTTTTTGAGTTTATATTCATGATGATACTTTTTATATCGCCGAATTTTTCAGTGAGAGTCCTGCAAAGAGCGTTGAGCTGTCTCGATATATCCTTGCGCACGACAAGACACACCATTATCTCTCCCG
>CACZCM010000203.1 GCA_902779615.1 uncultured Ruminococcus sp.
TGCAAATACACGATGAGCTTGTCTTTGAATTACCCATAGACAAGTTAGATGAAGCCGTGGAGTTTGTGAAAGCGTGTATGGAACAGCAGCCCTATCCGGAATTTGATGTCCCTATCGTAGCAGAGGCGGCGATAGGATTTCGATTCGGAAATATGACAGAATGGGAGGACTTTATCCGTGAGCGTGAACAAGTATAACAGCGAAGGGTACTACGACCCGACAGCTTATGAAGCTCTGACGATCATTGACAGAGAGATATCGCAGAACAGATACAAACGCCCCAGACGCTTTATGCCAAAGGTATACATCTGCTCACCATTCAGGGGAGATGTAGCGAACAATGTAATCAAGACGAGGGAATATTGCTCGTTTGCCGTAAAGCAAGGACGAATTCCTTTTGCAAGCCATCTGCTCTTTCCGCAGTTCATGTCTGACAGTAACCCTAACGAGCGAAATCTTGCTCTGTTCATGGCACTTGTGTATCTCGACTGCTGTAAAGAGTGCTGGGTGTTCGGAGATACCATTTCCGAGGGTATGGAAAACGAGATCAGATACGCAAAGCGTAAAAATATCCCCGTGAGATACTTCACCGAGGATTGTACGGAGGTGTTTTAGTGAGCTTTCCGCAGGAATTAACGAATAAAAAGCAATGGGTGTGCTGGCGTTATGAACCCGACCCGAACGGCGGCAAACCGAAGAAAATGCCGATCAATCCGAGAACGGGCAAGGGCGCTATGTCCAATAACCCCGATACATGGAGCGATTATCAGACCGCGTTGAACGCAACAAAGGAATTCGATTATACCGGCATAGGTTATATGTTCTCTAAAGATGACGATATAGTCGGTGTAGATATCGATCATTGCTATAACCCCGAAACAAAGGAATTCAACGATATTGCGAGAGCGATAATCGACAGACAGCCGACATACGTTGAGTTTTCTCCGTCCGGTGACGGCGTTCATCTGTATTTCAAGGGTACAAAGCCGAAGGGCAGCAGTAAGAACAGCGAGAAGGGTGTTGAGATGTATGACTCGGTGAGATATTTTACCGTAACGGGCAGACAGCTTCCCGGAACGCCTGATATTATTGCCGAGGGTACAGATACTCTCAAATGGATATACGAGACCTATATCAAGAAGCCGAGAAAAAAATCGTCTAAGAAAAAGTCGGAAGAGCCTATTGAACTGACAGATGAAGAACTCCTTAATAAAGCAAAAGGCTCCGAGGACGGCGAACTTTTTACAGCACTCCTTGAGGGCAGATGGCAGGAGCATTATCAAAGCCAATCGGAAGCGGATATGTCTTTTTGCCGAAAGCTCGCTTTTTGGTCTGGAAAGAAAAAGGAGCAGATGGATAGAATTTTCCGGGCATCGGGATTGTTCAGACCTAAGTGGGACGAGCGTCATCATGCTGACGGTGCGACCTATGGAGAAGAAACGCTTAATAAAGCTATCGAATCAACTGACAGTGTGTATTCACCGAATACAGAAAAGGCGATATACGAGTTTATGGGCAGATACTGGCGTTCAAAGGGTGACAATACATATCCGCTGACGAACTTTATATTCGAGCCTATAGAGATGATTGAATCTGAGGAAGAAACGCAGCTCACCGCCAATTTGATAACTACAAGGGGAGAGGTATTTCGGCTGACATTTATGACGACTGATTTCGCCAATCAGCAGAAGTTTAAGAACCTGCTTAACAAGAACACTATTGCTTTGACCTATCTCGGCGGCGACGGAGATCTTGAACTGCTAAAGGCATTCGTTTCCGAACTGAAATGGGAGAAGAAACGAGGCGTCAAAGCTATGGGGATCTACAAGCATGAAGGCAGATTGGTATTCGTATCGAAGGACGGTGCTATTGAGAAGGGCGGTCTTTCCGTTGAAAATATCGTTCAGCTTGACAAATACAAAAGCATCGAAAGCAGTATTTTAAGCTGTGATCCGCTGACTAAGGATAAGCTGACAGAGCTCGGAGGACTTTTGATGTCGTATAATGAGCCTGCGAAAGCAATATCTATCATAGCATGGGCGGCAGGTTGCTTTGTTAAGGAACATCTGAGAGCAGAGGGCATAAAGTTTCCGCATATGTTCCTGATCGGTGAAGCCGGCAGCGGTAAGTCTACAACTCTGGAGCGTGTATTACTGCCGCTATTTTCCGAGACAAGAGTAACCGCCGCAACGCAGGTGACGGCATTTACTCTGATGAAGGAGTCATCTTCTTCAAATATCATTCCGCTGCCGCTCGATGAATTTAAGCCGTCAAAAATGGATCGTATGAAAATAGGTGTTTTGTACAACCATTTTCGTGACGCTTATGACGGTCATGAGGGTGTGCGCGGACGAGCCGATTTATCCGTGATAACATACGACCTTGCGGCACCGCTTATCGTCGCCGGAGAAGAATCTGCCGATGAGGCAGCTATACGAGAACGCAGCATAGAACTGCTTTTCTCAAAAAAGGATCTCAAAAATAGTGAACACAGAATGGCGTTCAACAGGATAATGGTCAATGCCGACAGTATTTCCGATCTTGGAAGAACCTTGCTCAATGTCGCTTTGACTATAGACAGCGAGACCGCTGCCGCTTGGTATGCAGAGGGCAGAAAGCTGTTTAATTCAGAACTGCCGAGCCGTGTAGTGAGCAATCTTGCCTGCTGTTATGCCGGACTGAAACTCCTTGAAAAGCTCTGCTCTGTGTATAACTGCCAATGGAATGAGGTGTTCCCGTACAAGATAGACGTTTGCGTCAGATACCTTGAATTTGCAGCAAAGGACTATCTCCTTGACGGCGGCACAAATAATCTGAGCATTGTCGAGCAGACGTTTGAGATCATGGCGAGAATGAAGCTCGATCCCACAGTTTACTATAAGATCGAGGACGGCAAGCTGTATCTCTGGCTGACTCCTGTCTACGATCTCTATACGAAGTACCGCAAGGACTATGCGATTGTCGGAGAAGTGCTGACGTATGCACAGTTTAAGAAACAGCTTCAGCATTCGGAGTATTTTGTAGAATCGAACGCACAGAAAAGAATTGGCTCTGAGAAACGCAGAGTTTGGGTGATCGACTACGCATTATTGTCAAAAAACTGCGATGTAATGGGCTTTTTAGGCACAGAAATAATGCCTTTATAAATGGAACTTGTACCTCCTGTACCTCTTTATATATAGAGAGATACACGGGAAAGTTATTCCTCGTGTGCGTGCGCGTGCGCGTGTGCGCGCGTATACACAAGTCTCTCTATATACGGAGGGTACTGAGGTACAAGGTACAGAATGGAAGTGAAAATATGTTAGAAAAAGACATTGTTCAAGCAATACTTAAATATCTGAAAACTGTGCCTGAATGCTTCGCTTGGAA
>CACZCM010000204.1 GCA_902779615.1 uncultured Ruminococcus sp.
TGAGCAGTTGTACATGACGTGATTGATCGCTCTGATATCTCCGTCAAAACGGAAAAGCAGAGCGAACTTACCGACATTGATGTCCTTGTTTTCGATAAGGACCTTATTGCTGTCGGGAGATTCCTTCAATATATCCACACGGAACGATTCGGGGATCAGCGCGATTTCAAGATCGCCGCTGTAGCCCATGTTGTTGCTGATAGTGTAGTATTCTATGCCGTCGGCATAAAACGGAGTGTTCTCGCCAGTCGGGTCCAAAGATAAAGACACAGCGCCCGGAATCGGTATCGGGGTACCGTACTTCACCTTATCGATCGTGTTTTCTATAATCGGAGCGTAGTGGACGTTCCACAGATTGAATTTCACCTTGTTGTTAGCCATAAATTAATCGACCTCACTTTCAAAAGAATAAATGGTTTCATACAGCTTTTCGCTGTCGATCCAGATCTCGGATTTGTTGTAAAAAATCTTGTGCTTGTCGAGAACGCCCTCGACTTTGGCTTCAATGTCGGTGTCTTTTTTGTTAGTGTAGACCTCAATATGAACATCGTAAATACGATGATAAACTCCGCCGTCAGCCGAAAAATATTCACTCTTCGGTGTGAGATAACAGATAAAGGGCGGCTCCGGTGACTCGCCCTCGGCGAAGTGATCATATGCATAGGGCAGGTCAATTTCTTTAAGGATTGATACGATTTTATCCATTGCGGATACCCCTTTCTATCATTTTTTCAAGCTGTTCAATGCCTTTTTCTTCGGCAGGAGCGATGTGCGGGATTGCCCTTGTTCGCCCACCGTTTCGCAGACAGTGGCCGAATTCGAGCAGGTGCGTTAATTGATACCTGTTCTTTGAATGCACCACCAGTTCAAGCGTGTGCGGCGATTCACGCACCTTTTTCACCGCCCAGCTTTTTGCGTAATCTCCGGTGTTCTTCGGAGCGTTTTCCTGAATCTCACGTCTGACCGTATTTCCTGCTTTACGGACAGCCTTCTTGACCTCTTCAGTCGTGAAATCGGCGTACTCGTCTAAGCCCTTCTTCACTTCACGAGCAAGATCATCTATTTTAATGCTGCTCATCGTCTCACCTTCTGACACTTGAATTTGACGGCTTGGTTCTTATATGAAAAATGATCTATCAGAACGATATCGTAAAGCTCGTTGTTAAAGACAATTCTGAAATTTGTACTTGTAACGGCAGCCACCTTTTTGCAATACCGAACCGTAAAAGCGATATCAATATTCTCGACAATCTCTCCGGCAGTGAATTCTTCCTTACCATTTTCGCCTGTCACGGTCGCATGGCAGGTATAGTAATCATGCCACTCGTTTATGTGATTGCCGATTTTATCGATAGTCGTTTTGTTTTCTTGGAATGTTATCTTCACATTCATAGCGGAGATTTTCATTAAAAAGCCTCCGGTCTGTAGCTTGCAAGCAATGCGCGAAGTGTCAGCTTCATTGCGTTATGGTCGGCTTTTTCTCTGTTTTCGTACAGATACGCAACGGCATAAAGGACGGCAGTCTTGTACGTCATTTTATCATTTTCAAGAACCGATAAGTCCTCTGATCTCACTATCTCCGCACACAGCTTTTGCGCCGTGTCGATAAGCTGATACAAAAGTTTGTTGTCGTCATCGTAGTCGATTCGGAGATAGTTTTTGACTTCTTTTAACGATACAATCAATGGACATTCCTCCTTTTGGGTATGAAAAAGGAGCCGTATTTCTACGACTCCGAAGTACTAATATTTGTTATTGAGATAAATCAGAATTTGCCGGGTGGTCCGGCAGTCAGATCAGCCTTTGGTTTAGTTCGCTGTAAAGATAAGAACCGTCAAACGGCGGGTCGGTCGTTTCGCTAAATCTGAATTATACGCATATATATCCTCTGTATCCGCGAGATGAATAATAGGAATCTGCTCCGTTGTGAAAAGTAAATACCCTTCCATACCGGCGCTCACAGAACAAGGCTCCGCCTTTCTGCCGGATCGGCTCCGGCGTATGGATCCAGCTTGAAGTTTTTAAGTCAAATTCTCCGAGCTGCTGTAATCTGTAATAGAGCTCCTCTGTTAACAGCTCTATACCCATTCCCTTTGCTTGTTTGTCAGCGCTTCCTGTCGGAGGATTTTTCTTTCGCTTTTGCAAAGCCTCCTCATCGTAACACAAGCTTCTTCGGGCTGACGGAGATTCTTTGGCACAGTCACAAAACAAAATCTTGCCCGTATCTTCCATAATCCCTATTACATCGGGTTCGCCGCCGCTTTCTTCCATATATTGCAGGCGCTTTAATGCATTTTTGTTTTCCTTTAATCTTTTTTCAACATACTCCCATTCAAGATTAGGGTGACGGTTCATATTTTCGGCAAATCTTTTTTTCAGCGTTTCCAGCATAGTTTTTCCTCCTATTTGAAATCCTGCATGATATTGGGTTCTCTTTTTCTTTTCCGGTAAAAGACGAACCCGTCCTCGACCTTTACGATACGATAGCCTAATTTTTTGTAAAAAGCATTTGTCCGATCATTCCAACATGGGGTATCCAGATCAAACGCAGCAGCATATGGGAAATTCTTTTCTATGCATTCCATCAGACGGATTCCGTAACCTTTTCTGTGATAGACGCTGTCAATAAAAATCCTGCCGATGTATATGCTGCTTGTTGTTTCATCCGGAAATACAATGGCTGCCCCTACCACGTCTTTTTCTATCATTGCCAGATACAAATGTCCCTCCCGAGCCATTTGTTTATGCCATTCTACCGAATCAAATCCGGGCGGACAATCACCTTTTGCTCCGCCGACTTTTACATCTGTTTCAAAAGCTCTGATCGACATTTCCACGATTTTTTCTACCTGATTTGCTTCTGCTTTGACAATATACATCTCACTTCTCCCGACTGTCTTACAACTTCTGATTTTTCTTAATAAATTATATCACAGTAAATCAGATTGTTCAAGGAAAATTTCGGCTGCCGAGATTGCTCCCGACAGCCATAAACATGATTACTTCATCTTAAGCACCTTGATCGTTTCTGGCAGGATCAGCCTTGCATCAAGTCTCTTCGTCGCAAGGAAGCCTACCTGACCTCTAGTTGCATACAGCTCGTTAAGTCGTCTGAAGCTGATGCCCTCACGGTCGCCGATCCAGTAGTACGATAAGTCGCCGAAAGCGATAGCCTTAGCGCCTGTCTTTGCGGTCGGCATACAGGTCGTGGTGTAGACTTTGCGGCCAAGGATAGTGTCAGTGTCGTTCGTCTTGATACCCGGTTCCCAAATATACTGACCGTTGCCATCCTTGAGCTTGCGAAGAAGATTTACAGTTGAATCATTCATAATCCAGACCGCTCTCTTGCGGTACGGAGAACGAAGAG
>CACZCM010000205.1 GCA_902779615.1 uncultured Ruminococcus sp.
AGCTCAAGATCTCCCGGCGTAGCACTTACAAATACAGCCTGATTAATATGACTATAGAATTCATCAAAATTAAGCGGTCTGTTATCATATGCAGATGGCAAACGGAAACCGTATTCAACAAGGTTTTCCTTTCTTCCTCTGTCTCCGCCGTACATTCCCCTGACCTGCGGCAGCATTACGTGGGATTCGTCTACAAACAGAAGAAAATCATCCGGGAAATAATCCAGCAATGTATACGGCACAGAACCAGGCTTTCTGCCGGACAGAATACGTGAGTAATTTTCTATTCCCTTACAGAAGCCGATTTCGGTCAGCATTTCGATATCATATCTGGTACGCTGCTCTATTCTCTGTGCCTCAAGAAGCTTACCGCGTTCCTTAAAAAACGCAACTCTCTCTTCAAGCTCCTTATTTATTTCAATAACAGCTCTTTCTATTTTTTCTTTCGGGACAATATAATGCGAAGCGGGATAGATCGCCGCATGGCGCAGGCGGGATATCACATTGCCGTTAAGCGGATTCACCTCGCTGATAGTATCGATCTCATCGCCGAAAAATTCGACTCTGATAATATTATCGCCGCTGGCTGCGGGAAATATTTCAACAACATCTCCCCTGACTCTGAACTTGTTTCTTGTAAAGTTGATGTCGTTTCGTTCATATTGAAGCTCCACAAGCTTTCGCAAAAGCTCGTCACGGTTTTTCTCCATTCCGGGGCGCAGTGAGATCACCATTGTGCGGTAATCGATCGGGTTGCCCAAGCTGTATATGCACGACACGCTCGCCACGATAATCACATCACGCCGTTCCGACAAAGCAAGAGTGGCGCTGTGGCGAAGCTTGTCTATCTCATCATTGATCGATGAATCCTTTTCTATATACGTATCCGTTGAAGGGATATACGCCTCGGGCTGATAATAATCATAGTATGACACAAAGTATTCAACGGCATTTTCGGGAAAAAACTCCTTGAACTCACTGCACAGCTGCGCCGCAAGTGTTTTGTTGTGGGCAAGAATAAGCGTCGGGCGGTTGAGTCTGGCGATAACATTCGCCATCGTAAATGTTTTTCCCGAGCCGGTGACGCCCAGCAGCGTCTGCTCCCGCTTGCCGCTTTCAATACTCTTCACCAGCTTATCGATAGCCTGCGGCTGGTCGCCCGTAGGCACATAATCGCTTTTCAGTTTAAATACACCGTCAGTCACAGAGTTTCCTCCTTAATTGTTATGTCACAAATACATACACAAAAAGCCCCTCCGCATACAGCAGAGGGGAAATGATTGGAGGCGTCACCCGGATTTGAACCGGGGATCAAGGTTTTGCAGACCTTTGCCTTACCACTTGGCTATAACGCCGAATATGTGCCGCAAATCAATGCGGCTTTGGTGCAGGTAACAGGACTTGAACCTGCATGAAATTGCTTTCACATGGACCTGAACCATGCGCGTCTGCCAATTCCGCCATACCTGCGAGTTGATGCGCAGCTATCAGCTGCGACTATGTTATTATAGCACAGCTTTTTTAATTTGTCAACAGGTTTTAAAAAATTTTTTCCGAGTTTTGAATATGGAAAAGATTAAATATATTAATTCACAACACCCTACCACATTACCATTCTTCCGGATCATCAAAACTCAATAATGTCTCAAAAACAAAGTCTATTATCTATTATCATACCAATAATCAGCCGACAAAGTTTTTCGCTTTGCCGGCTGTTCGTGTCAATATCAAAAACGTTTGTATTACCACATACTAACAAATATCACCACATTACCGTTTTCCTGCTTGACACACAGCGTTCCCTCGTCCTTGTCAAGAACCGTGTATACCTCGTCATTCGGCGAAAGCTCGATCTCATATTTGAGATACGGTACATTGACAATCTCAAAATCCTATACATGAATCGGATCTAAGCTTGTTCATCGCAGTATGGAGAATTATTTTTGTTCCTCACGAATAAAGGTTTTCTCAAACTCGGAATGGATTATAGATACAGCGTCGTCAAGCGGAATAGCACGGCTGCGCCTGCTCTTTTACCGCCTGATATATGATTACACGAATCAATCAGAGCCCCCACAATCCTCTCTTTTTTATAGACTAATTTTGGACATAGAAATTTCACCATTTATAAAATTTTTCAAATTTTTATTTTTTTACCGAACTTTTTTCACTTCAAAATCATCTAATATACGAAACCAATTCCGGAAGGGTTATCTCACATTTGGAGGAATCAATATGAAGATCGGTAAAAACGAGATACGAAGCATTTACGGAACCGCGCCGCAGTCGTTCCATGATAGGATAACCGACACGCTCGATTCGCTTGACGAGGCCGCACCGGCAAAGCATAAAAACACACGCCGCCTCGCAGCGTTCGCTGCCGCAGCCGCTCTGCTCTCTGTTGGCGCGCTCGGCGCAAATGCGGTGATAAAGTCTTTTGCGCCCGTAAAAGAGGGTAACTACGGTCTGAACATTACCGTAGGCGACAGCTCCGATAGTGAGCCGGGGCTTATGACGCTCGGTGCTCCCAGCAGCACGCCAGAGTATGTCAAGCCGAACGTCGGTTATCTTCCCGAAGGTATGTATTTCAACGAGCAGGACGGCAAGTATTTCAGCGATGATGAAACAAAGCGCATGACGATCGTCTATCGGCGCATAACGGAGAAACAGACCATACAGGACTACAATGTTGCAAGCTACGAAGAGATGACGATAAACGGTCATGCGGCGATGATAACATATTCCGCTATCCCTGCGTCGGAGAATGACTACACACGCCACTTCTACATTTATTTTGAAGATAAGGCAATGCTTGTGCAGGGCTATGTGACATACGGTATTCCCGACGTCGAGCTTGATAAGATAATGGAAGGAATTACAGTCGAGGAATGTGATACGGATATGTACGGTATGTCATTCACGCAAGCAAAAAAGGAGTACGCCGAGGAAAAGCGTGACGAGCAAATGACAGCATTAATCAACAAAGCCGCAGACCTTACACGTGACGAAAGACTTATTCCCGTTGATGTCGGTACAACAATAAAATTTGGCAAAGGCTCAGAGCAGTATGACGGCGACGGCTTGGAGTATTCCGTTGACAATATCGAGGTTCTTGATAATATCAGCGGGCTGGACTATAATAAATTTCAGGATCTGTTCATTGACCTTAAAAAAGATGTTGACGAGAATGGAAATCTCCTGCAGTATGAGCGTAATATCTATACCTATGGCGACGGCGTAGATGCTCCGTTTACTACCGTTACGGGCACGCAGACAGCCGAGCGCAGACTTGTTTATATCACGNNAACGCACCTTCTACTATCAAGGCTTCAAGATGGCTAACCTTTCAAACAACAATGGCAAGCTTACGGCAGACGATGATTCGATCAAGCCGTCATATACTGAGATCACATACATTGACGAAAACAATGTCGATTCGGACGGTTTTAAATCGGGGTGGAATTTTCTGACGCTTTCTTCTGGTGAAACAAGGACGGTGCACATCGGGTTTATCTGCGATGAGGATAACCTCGATGACCTATATCTGACCGATTACGGCAATTGCCAGTGTTACCGATACGACGAAAAGACCTCCACCTTGAATGTATCAATGAGCAAGAATGTTGACGGTACATTCAACTTCGATACGCTCTGCACAAAAGTAAGGTGATATAATGACAAAAGATGTTTTTACACAAAAGACTCTTGACAGTGAGCAGATGTTGTACCGTATATCAATGTCAATGCTGAAAAATGACGCCGACTGCGAAGACGCTGTTCAACAGACGATACTCACAGCATACAAAAGGCTGAACTCTCTCAAACACGAGGAGTATTTTCGAACATGGATAACACGAATCCTCATCAACGAATGCAACAAGATTCTGAAAGCCCGAAAACGCACCGCGCCGCTTGAGGTGATCGAGAACAGATCGGACGATACATTCACACACAACACCGAACTGAGAGAAGCAATAAATTCACTCTCGCCCAAGCTGCGGGTAGTGATCGTGATGAAGTATTCGGAGGGCTTTTCGATAACGGAGATTTCAACGACATTGAAGATACCCGAGGGTACTGTCAAAAGCAGGCTTTCACAGGCAAAGGATAAGCTCAAGGAATTATTGAAAGACAATGATGAGGGCAGCGATCGCGCACTTGTAAATATGAGACTAATCGTTTGATTGACAAAAACGACAGCCGACAGAGCTATATTCGTGCTTTGTCGGCTGTTTTCTATAGTATTAGTTTGTACACAATAAAAATATTTTAGAATTCTTTATTTATTTGGATAGATTCGTACTTCTTTTGTTGTAATAATAAGTGAAGGGAGGAAAACAAAGAATGGTTTTCGGAAAGGAGGTCATGACTTGAATGTAAACGAGAACAATTTCGTCAAGCTGTTAAGGCGAAAAAACGAAGGTGCTATGGAATATGTTATCAGA
>CACZCM010000206.1 GCA_902779615.1 uncultured Ruminococcus sp.
CGAGTATGCAGGCAGAATGCTACGTGCTGTATAATGACAACGATTTGGACAAGCATTTTATCCTGCTCAATCAGACAAAGCTCAGTATGAGCGAGATACAGCAGGTCTGGCGCGCGATAAAGACATTGACAAAATTCCGCCCGACTGTTTGCTGCTCCGCCCTTGAGATCGCACGCGCCGCAGGCTGGGACGAACAAGTAAACGACGTGGAAACAAGGGTGAAAACGGCGATCTCCGCGCTTGAAACGGCTGGATATATCAAGAGAGGTCAGAATGTTCCGCACATATATGCCACGAGCATTCTTGCAAGGAATATGTCCGAAGCGGCGGCGAGCATTGAGCGCTCATCGCTTTTCTCCGAGAAGGATAAGCAGACGGCAAAGCGTATCATAAGCTCGCTGATATCAAAGCGCAGCATCGCAAAAGCCGGAAATGCCGAGGCTGAATCGAGAGTAGACTACCTTGCGGATATTCTGAGGCTTACAAAACAAGAGGTAATAAACTCGGTCAATATGATGCGCCGGGAGCGAATACTGGAAGATGCTATGGATATGTCGGCGTTTATCTATGCTTCCGATACGGAGAATAAATCGACGCTGCTATTCAACCGTTTTGTAAAGCTCGAATCATTTATATTATCGCAGCTTCCCGAAAACGGCGACACGTATAATCTCAAAGAACTCAACGAGGCGGCGCATGAAAACGGTATTAATAATTCCAATATCAAGAATATCCGCACCGTTTTATACTACCTGACGATAAAGAATTACATATTGAAGCCCGGGATGAAGGGCAACAATAATCTTGTTATCGTGCCCGGGCTCGAGCATGATAAGCTTTTTGAAAAATTTAACCGCAGAGTAGATATCTGCCGGTTCGTTTTGAAACGCCTTTACGAGCTTGCGGGAAAGCGTGAGAGCGGCAAGGATAAAGCGCCTGTTGAGTTTTCTCTTGTGAGCCTTTATGACGACTATAGAAGCGAGATACGGCTTGATGACAGCAGATCTGCTGTTTCGCTTGCGGACGTGGAGGACGCTTTGCTGTACCTTTCAAAAATAGGCGCGCTGCGCCTTGAAGGAGGTTTTCTCGTTTCATATAACGGAATGGAAATAAAGCGGCTAATCACCGACAACAAGATCCGCTATAAGGTGGAGGACTACCGTTTTCTGGATGAGTTTTACAAGCAGAAGATCAGACAGATACATATAGTCGGCGAGTTTGCGAATCTCATGGTCAAGGACTATACCGCGGCATTACAGTTCGTTAAGGATTACTTCCAGATGGATTTCAGGAAATTCATTTCCAAATACTTCAAGGGAGACAGAATAAAGGAGATAACGCGAAACATTACGCCCGGAAAGTACAATGAGCTGTTCAATTCGCTGTCCGATACGCAGTCGGATATAATAAACGACGGAGATTCAAAATACATCGTTGTGGCGGCAGGACCAGGCAGCGGCAAAACGAGAGTACTTGTCCATAAGCTGGCGGCACTTCTTCTCATGGAAGATGTAAAGCATGAGCAGCTTTTGATGCTCACCTTTTCGCGAGCTGCGGCGACCGAGTTTAAAAAGCGGCTTATTGGGCTGATCGGCAATGCTGCGAGCTTTGTTGAGATAAAGACATTCCATTCGTATTGCTTCGATCTCCTCGGGAAAATAGGCACTCTCGAAGGTTCTCAAAATGTCGTAAAGGACGCCGCCGCCATGATACGAGGCGGTGAGGTTGAGCAGGGGCGCATCACGAAAAGTGTGCTTGTAATAGATGAAGCGCAGGATATGGATGAGAACGAATTCAACCTTGTGCGGGCGCTTGTGAGCCAAAACGATGATATGAGAATTATCGCGGTCGGCGATGACGATCAGAATATCTATGAGTTTAGAGGATCTGACTCAAAATATATGCGTATACTTATGGATGAATACGGTGCGGTAAAATACGAGATGACGGAGAATTTCCGAAGCGCGGGCGCTATTGTTGAACTCTCCAATGAATTCGCAAAAACGATCACGCATCGTATGAAATCTGTTCCTATTGAAGCGGTGACGGACGAAATGGGCGAAGTCGTTATTACTCGCCATCGATACAGCAATATGATCGAGCCGCTAATAAATGAGCTGATAAAGACCCGCTGCGGAAAGACCTGTGTGCTGACAAATACAAATGACGAAGCGCTGCAGATCGTTGGTATGCTTAATGATAAGGGCGTCAGAGCGAAGCTGATCCAGTCTGTTGACAGATTTCGCCTGTACAATCTTGCCGAGGTGCGATTATTGATAAAGACGATCGAAAAGGGGTTGAACAGCCCCGTGATCTCCGATTCGTTATGGGAAAACGCAAGGCAGAGAATAAAGGACATTTACGCACAAAGCGCCTGCCTTGAAAACATTCTGAACCTGATGAGCGATTTTGAAACGGTGAACAAAACGAAGTATTATTCCGATTTCACGCAGTTTATCATGGAGTCAAATTACGAAGATTTTTACGGCGACGATCTGGAGGAGGTTTACGTTTCCACGATACACAAATCCAAGGGGCGTGAGTTTGATTCTGTTTATATGCTGCTGAGCGGTAATCGTGCGGCAACCGACGAAGAACGACGCAAATTGTATGTCGGCATGACGAGAGCAAAACAAAATCTTTATATCCACACAAACGAAGACATTTTCAATGGGTATTTAATCCCCGATATCACACGCCGATCAGACGATACGGAGTACAGTGAGCCGAAAAAGCTTTCCTTACAGATGACCTATAAAGATGTTGTTCTCGATTATTTTAAGGATAAAAAGCAGCTTCTGTTCTCGATAAGAAGCGGTCAGCCGCTGTCGATTGACACGCCGTATCTCTGTGCGGAGGTAAACGGCAGGAAAGCGAGAATTGCGAAGTTTTCAAAAGCATTCGGAGAACGTCTTGACGATCTGCTCCAAAAGGGCTATGTGCCGTACCGTGCGAACGTTCGGTTTATCGTGGCGTGGAAGGGCGAACAGGACGAAACAGAAACGGCGGTGCTGCTTGCGGATATGGAGTTGAAAAAGATTGATTAAAACGTAATCCACGGAGGAAGCAATATGCAAAATCACACTCTCACCATTCATCAAAAGCAATGCCGCATCTACACCTCCGGATCCCCGAAATATCTCCTGATCCAGCCCGTAGACGAACACGACCTTGAAGTGCTTGACAACGAAGTTGCAGAGATAGAGCGCCGCACGACAGAGCCGTTTATTCTTGCGGCGTTTCGTATTCACGACTGGAACAGCGAGCTGTCTCCGTGGGAAGCGCCGCCCGTATTCGGCAGG
>CACZCM010000207.1 GCA_902779615.1 uncultured Ruminococcus sp.
GTTTTCGCCAAGCCTTTTTCAAAAGGCTTGCGGTTTCCAAAGGCAGAGGTCTCCGCTGCCGCGTCGGTCGGTGCTTCTGCTGCGCAGAGGTCTCCCCCGGAGACCCGCACCTTTGGTCGCCGAAGGCATACGTCTGCCCTTTTGGGGGGTGAATTTCGAAAATAGTCCGGCGGACTGTTTTCGAAAGAGGGGCATTTTGGCAGAAAATGCCCCTTACTAACGTTAAGAATAAAGTATTCTCGCCGCTCCAAGGCGACGCTAAAGTCTTAAGTTAACGACATTGGGGCCGAGCAGCCCCGCAAAGAATCTAATGGCAAGCAAATAATTAAGAAATAGAAAACAATATAAAGCGAAGCAGCAAACAAAAGCAGTGGGAAAGTCCCTGCAATCGGTTTTCAATAATCTAAAGAGAAAAAAATGAATTTGTTTACTATCAAAAATAATCTTGAAATTCGATATATAATGCGCTGTCACAAGAAATCCATCGCCGCGATGGGATCTAAATTTTCTCCTCCTATTGCCCTTTTGTGAAAAATGAGGTACAATATTGTTGGAGATGATTTTTATGAAACAATGTGAATACTGTGGCAGGGAGCTTGACAGCTACCATCTGATGTACTGCAAAGACAGCGACTGCGAGCAGATGGCAAACAGCTTTTATGAAAAGCGGCGCAGTACCGAGAACATATTCGGCGTTATCAATGTTGTAATGATAATATTGATAATGGCGGGGCTTATCGTTGCAGTTTTTTCGCCGGTCATCGGTAATTTTATTGTTGCCGGCGCGCTCATCGTTCTTGCCGTTACAGTTCTGATTATGCCGTATGCGCCCGAAAGCTTCTATAAAAAATGGCGCATCAAAAAAACGACCCGTATTGTGCGAATTTTTGGGCTTCTTCTGATTGTTGGAGCGTTTGTTTTCGCTGCGCTTGCGCTTTATTACAGTACAAAATAAAATTTCTGAATAAATTTCCCTCACTCGGTAAATAATACTATAAAATTTACCGTCCGCAGACTTCATCGGACGTAAGGATTCTTTTATCGGAGAGGGATTTTATTATGGAACGTATTTTTTCAAAGAGGATCGCTGTCAGGATCGCAGCTTTTGCAGCGTTGGCTGCCGTGCTGCTGATCGGCGCAGGCGCGGCGGGATACAATATAGTTTCTCGTTACAAAAACAATCTCGAAGGTAAATATCAGATGTCGCTTAATAATCTTGCCGATTATACTGCGAATATAAAAACTACTCTGGAAAAAAGCATATATGCCAATACATCCGCCGCACGTCAGCCGGCATTTGCCAAGCTGATGTCAATGAGCGAGGGGGCAAAGGCAGCGCTTTCTCAGCTTCCTATGAGCAGCGGTCAGGCCAATGCTATTCAAAAATATTTTGCGCAGGTGGGCGATTATTCGTACTATATTTTGTCGAAGCTTGCCAAAAATCAAGATATCAGCGATTCGGAGCGTAAAACTATAAAGACGCTTTACAGATATGCCAGCGATCTTGATATGGCGGTCGGCGATATGGCGGCGGCATACGCAGATGGTTCTGTTGATCTTGGCAGACCGATCACGTTAAATGGCAATATCGAGCAGCTCTCGGACAGCAGCGAGCTTACGCTCGACGGTGGTTTTAGGGAGATGAACGAGGGTTTTACGGATTATCCGACTATGATATACGACGGACCCTTTTCAGACCATATCGCAAACCGCAAGCCGGTTTTTCTTCAGGGCAAGCCGCAGATCAGCGAGGAGCAGGCAAGAGGCGTGGCAGCGAATTTTTTGAGAACAGAGCGAGGCAGGCTCGTGTTTGAAGGTGAAACAAAAGGTAATTTGCCGACGTATAATTACTCGGTCGGAGACGAATATATTACCGTGACAAAGTACGGCGGATATATCGACATATATCGAAGTAATGAGGCTGCGGCGCAGCAAAAATTCAACAGTGAGGACGCGATTCGAAAAGCGAAAAGACTGCTGCTGGATATGTATCAGGAGGATTTTACCGAGAGCTATTACTCGATAAGCGAGAATATTTGCACAATAAACCTTGCGTATACAAAGGACGATATTGTGTATTATAACGATCTGATAAAGGTCAGCGTAAGTCTGGAAACGGGCGGGGTAGTTGGATTGTGTACAACAGGCTATCTGATGAGCCACACGCAGCGAAACATTCAGCCGCCTAAAATATCGGAAGCAGAGGCCGCGCAGATGCTCAGCCCCGAGCTGAAGGTGAAGTCCTGCAAAAAAGCTATGATCCCGACCGGAGGATTGAACGAAACGGCGGCGTATGAGTTTTCCTGCGAAGCCGGCAATGAGCAGCTGCTCGTATATATTAATTGCGAAACAGGACTTGAAGAGCAAATCTATATTGTGATGACCGGAGAAAACGGCGTTTTGGTAATGTGAAGTGTTAGTGCGTGAAAACAAAATTATGTGAAATATGCACAATGAATTTAGCACGATATTGTAAAAATGCAACAGTCGATTTGTGAAATTACCATAAAATGAACGAATAAATATTGTAAAAGGCTGAAAATCTATGATTTTTTGCTAATAGTCATTGACAAAACCAACAAAATGTGATATTATATCTATGTTGGAAGGAGCGATATAAGGTCGCAGATCTTGATTTTGAGTTTAACACATTTCTTTTCTTTTCTTTAAAACTTTATGTGGATTAGGCACGTCGTATGGCGTGCCTTTTTCATGTAAAAAAATTTCTGAAAACTGAATAATAATTGGTGCAGCGAGCCACAATATAATTGCCGGCAGAAAGCTGTTCGGCGGAACACAGGGACACGCATAGCTGTTCCAAAAATTATTTGATTCGGAGATGAATGATGTGAATGTCAGAAGAGGAGAAATCTATTACGCCGATTTAAGTCCCGTAGTTGGATCTGAGCAGGGCGGAGTTCGTCCCGTACTTATCGTTCAGAACGATGTGGGAAATAAATACAGTCCCACGGTCATTGCAGCAGCGATCACCAGTAAGCGTGACAAGGCGGGACTTCCGACCCACATATGTGTTGACGCAGTTGCGGGCGGGCTGTCACGCGACAGCGTTGTATTGTTGGAGCAGATACGCACCATCGATAAGCGGCGGCTGAAGGAGCGTATGGGCTGCCTTGATACAGGCTCCATGGGCAAAGTAAACGAAGCGATATCAATCAGCTTTGGTCTTACATGACGGCATGCTGCCGCCCCCAAGTTCCGACGGACAATTGCGTATTTGAAGTTGGTTCCCGCGGTCAAGCTTTACGGTAAAACCAGCAATGAGTAAGCGGCA
>CACZCM010000208.1 GCA_902779615.1 uncultured Ruminococcus sp.
CGTGGGTGAACGGCAAGATTCAGAAAGCGTGTACGACGGGTAAGATCTACAAGGTGTATCAGGCGTGGTGCCGTGATAACACCAACGGTTACGCCAAGCCCTACAATGAGTTCAGGAATAATCTGGCGGCGTATCTCGATACGACTTTTGACGAAATGACTGTTCTTCGCAGAGGCTACCGCTACTACCGTGATTATGGGCTGACGCTTGCAGCCAAGGAGCAATACCGCAGGGAGTATGATGTCGACGGTCGGGAGGATTATGCTAACAATCGGGAGCGGGATAGTCATGCCGACCATGATGACTGAGAGCTGTCGCCGGGTGGGCATAGGTGGACTTGGTAGGACTATGGTGGAGTTGGTTTCGACTGCTCCACCACCCGCAAACACACTGTCTATGCCGATTCCCGCTCCTTTAGGTGGACTTGGTGGAGTAAGTCCGGTTTGTCGGGACAGAGGGAATGAGGTTGTATGTCAGAAGCAGTTAAGAGAGAGAATGACTTTTTGAAACAAGTCCACCAACTCCACCACCAGACCTCAAAACCCTACATTCTATCGGAGAAAACACATGGTGGAGCACCGACGGCTCTCCCCACCACAACCCCACCTTTACACCACCCTGCCATCACCCCGGGGGGTCAAAATATCCGGCGAATCGAAACCGGACAACGGCGTGGGCTGTCACGCGTACAAAGGTGTATTCAAAGGGGGTATTAATACACTTTACGAATATATTTTTCATAATTTTTGTATTGTGAATCATAATAATCTGTGATATAATGACCATATGATAGGGTATTATATCCATTTTTTGGAGGTGCCGCATTGAACATTCGATTAAAGAACATAGGAATCATTAAGAATTCCTCCGTTGCTATCGACGGAATAACAGTGATAACAGGAAAGAACAATTCCGGTAAAAGTACATTCGGAAAAGCTGTATATTCAGTCGTCTCAGCTGCTGAGAACCTGTATGAGAGTGCAACAGCAGATATTGTAGGATATGCAGAAGGACTTGTCACAAAACGTTTGAGATCCAGTAAAATCAGTTTTTTGTTCAGAGGGATTCTAAATCTCTCATTTGATAATATGAGTTTTCTGGAAGATGCCTATAATCAAAGTTATCCTCCGGTATCCTCTATCCCTGAATTGAAAGATTTAGTTATGTTCATTATATCAGCAGTTGACGGAATCAAGCTGGAGCAGGAAGAAGAATTGCTGATCAAAGCCGGCTTGATCAAGCCGGGGGATTTAGAGGAGGCTAAAACAAAGCTGTCCCGGGAGCTGAGGGATGTCCCGAAGCTGATCGACCAATACAATGACTTTACCTTATATGAACAACGGAAATTAACCGAAACATTACGTGAGGAATACAGCACGCAGCTCACCCCTGTAAAACGAAAAGACATCACTGAATGCGAGATAGTTGTGCAGACTGATGACGGAGTATATCGAGCCGCATATGACGTAAAGGGGCACAAAGTCGAATACTCCGGGATTATGCCGTTTTCCGAAGAAGATAATGTGTTGTTTATTGATGATGCTGCCATAATAGATGAAATCAAACTAAACAGAAAGCTCCGTAATAACCCATTTACCGGAATAGAGAATTTTGAGTTATATATCAGAGCTTTAAAACATGATGTTGCTTTATCCAGAAAACTGGAAAAGAAATCAAAGGGCATTATCGGAACCATGATAGATGAGGATCGCTACCGTGAAGTTGAAGCCCTAATCAATACCGTTATCAATGATGATATCGTTGAAAAAGATAACAGATATGTTTATTCTTCCGATGGTCTGGAATTGTCGAATCTTGCTACCGGCGCAAAAATCTTTTTGGTTCTGAAAATACTGTTGATGAACGGTTCTATCAATAAGAATACCATCTTGATCCTTGATGAACCGGAATCCCATTTGCATCCGGAGTGGCAGAATCTTTTTGCGCAAGTTGTCACTTTACTGGTAAAGGAGATGGGGATCAAAGTCGTTTTGACCAGCCATTCGCCGAATTTTGTATTGGCGATGCAGACCTACAGCATGAAGTATAAGCTTGGCGATATCACAAATTTCTACACGACCGTAAAAGACGAAGACGGATACAGGGTCGACTACAAGCATGTTGATGATACGACTGAGATATATGCTGATTTTGCCAAGTTCTTTTCTCAAATCAAGGCAAAATATGATATGCTGAGATACGGTGACGACGATGATTAGCAGTAAAGACGTTGAATCCTATCTGGTATCAAATTATCAAAACGAAAAGTACTATAAAACTTTCAAAGAACTGTCGCAGAGCAACTCCGATGATCCGTCGACGTTTTTAGTGGAAAACACTGAAAAAGCATATAGCCTGGATGCTATCAAGGCTTCCTTGATAAAGAAAGGTGACCTTCGTTCTGCTGACGCTATATATATACGCCACAAGGGGCAACGCTCAACGATATATATCATTGAGTTTAAGAAAGGTTTTTTGAAAAAAATCAATAAGACGAACTTTGATCCCGAATTGTGGAAATGCACCGAACACGGTGAAACAGAATCGTGCGATACCGGAGCTAAGTATTTTAAACAATACTTAAAGAAAACAAAAAGCGAATTGAAGATGTCTCTGTATATGAAGCTGTCCGAAAGTTATTTATTGCTTCAAAATGCGATCTGTCCTCGCTGTCCGGATACAGTAACAGGATATGATGTGGTATATCTGGCTGTTGTTGACGGCGTGAACGAGGATCCCCTGGATACCATGGGTGACGGATTGAGCGAATTAGCAGGCGAATCGGATAATAATAATAATACCCTAACTACTCTGAAAAAGGGGCTCAAGGATTATATCTTGACAGCTGATACAGGACAAAAGATCCTGTATGATAACACTTATATTCTCTTAAAAGAACAATTTGAAGCCATGCTTCCCGGTACTGCATAAGACCAAATATATACATATTGCCCCCGATATAACAGTCGGGGGCATACTATTACAAATACTATGAAAGGCATTACTCCTCCTCGTTATCATCGAAGGAGAACGCGTTCAGCTCTTTGAAGTCGAGGAACTCGGCGCTGATATGGGACAAGGATAAATTCCTAATCTGTCAGCGGTCGGTGAATAAAGCGCGAGGGCTGTTGTGGGAGTATGTCGGCGGTAAAGATACAACGGGGTCCCCGACACGCCCCGCGTGGTGGGGAGAGGACGAACGGCGACGCGAGGTCAAGGCATACCAACCGGAGTAGCCTTCAGAGTACAGCCGATGAGGACGAGGGTGAAACGAAACAGGAAGCCCTC
>CACZCM010000209.1 GCA_902779615.1 uncultured Ruminococcus sp.
TCTTTCAAAATATCGCAGCAATTTCATATTCAAGGGCGGGCTGATGGTATCTTCAATTGTTGGCTTGGATAATCGCTCGACAATGGATATTGACACTACCTTGAAGAATATCACTCTTTCGGAAAGCGACGTGCAAACGCCGTGGATCGGAGAGCGTTGTCGGCAGAAGTGATGATATTCTGGAGCAGATCAAGGCTGATAAGAATATGCATGAGCTTTGGGAGAACTATCAGCGAAAGTATGAGTATGCGAGAGATTATTCGTGGCTTGATGTTATGAGTACGGTGATTGAACTGACAGATAAAATGAAGTAATTGCTTGTCGAAGATAGTTACTTTGTGCAAGCACACTTGTACAATCAGATGTTAAACACGCTGATTTATTCTGTGTCAAAATAATAACAACCTTGTCGAGCAGAAATTATTGGTGCACGTTTGGTGCACAACTTCATCAAAAGTTACCGAAAATAAGCAGCAGATACGGAATATCGGAAGTGCCGAAAACGGCTTGAAACAGCCGTTTTTAAACGATAACGAACAATAGTGAAATGTCGGTGGTCAGGTTGGTAAGGACGAGGTCGTCGGTGAAAGCTCCCGTTTATCAGCTCTTAAAAAATCGCATAGGCAAGCCGTTTTTTGATAGACGGCTTGCTTTTCTTTTACTCAAAAATACCCCGTGGCGACTGCTTGGCGACCGGGCACGCGCCCGGCGGCGATATGCGAACAAAGTCTGCTGCCGGCACAGACCTCTTGCCCGCACCCGAAGCCGGTGTATTTCTGTCGGTTTATCAGTGGAAAATGTTTACAGCGACTGAACATAGGCGACTACGGCTTCTACCAATCGCCGAAATAAGGATTTATTCAACGAAATATCGGGAAACACATATTACAAATAATTACAATTAGCCTACACACTCCCGTTGAATTTTCGTTAATGATATGATAAACTGTATTCAAGATTATTTGGAAGGACGATAGTATGAATATTACGATGGAGAATATGAAGAAAGAGCGAATCGCCGATTATGCCGAGCTTTATATGTCCGTGTTCAATGCGCCACCGTGGAATGATTTGTGGTCGGAAGATACGGCACAGCGACGTATCTCGGAAATGATGTCGGCTGATACCTTTATCGGCAAAGCGGCATATATTGACGATGTTCCCGTTGGGTTTATAATAGGTCAAACAGAGCAGGGCGATGTCAGCGTACAGTTCTGTTTGAGGGAGTTTTGTGTTAAGACGACGGCGCAGAATAAAGGCATAGGAACGTCGCTGTTGAACGCATTGAAAGCGGATTTGAAGAAGCAAGGTATCACGCACATTTATCTGATTACCTCTCACGGTGAAAATACGGAGGGCTTTTATCAGCGGAGAGGATTTAAAACAGTGAGCGAGATTGTGATGACAAATGATCTTTGAATAACATAGAAGCAGCACCCTGTATCGCCAATTTGGAGATATAAATCGAATAATTCTAAAACACGCTCCCGTACCGTCAAGTCGGGAGCGCTTTCGTTATCATTAAGCCTGCACCGCGGTAAAAAGCGGTCATACTGCACTTTCTGCGGCAAGCCTTATGCTTTTGGTGGACTGAATAGCTTTAATTTTTTTTAAAATTCATGCCCCTGAACAGGCATTCAGGATGTTATAATTAATGAAATTAGTAATCTTGAACGGCGGTGAAAATAATGGAAATTGAAAGGCTTGCGGAAAGGCTTATACAAGGCGATGAAAGCGCCTTTGAAGCAATAATCGACCGTTTTACACCGCTGGTGTCAACGATCGTATATAATCTGGCAAACGGTTCTTTAAGCATAACGGATATGGAGGAGCTTACGTCCGACACCTTCATTGCTCTGTGGTATAACCGTGAGAAGGTATGCCCCGATAAGCTGAAGGGATACATATGCTGTATAGCGAAAAACAAGACGAAAAATAAACTCAGATCGGTATTCCGTCATAAGATAGTGAATATTGATGAGATGGATTATGAAGACGGGCTTGTTGTTGATGATGAGATAGAAAACAAGATAATCACCGAGGTGCTGAGAGAGGCGCTTGATATTATAGGTGAACCCGATAAGGAGATAATAGTCCGCCATTATTACTACTACCAGTCTTCTACGGAGATATCCGAGAAAATGGGAATGAAAAGCGAAACGGTCAAGTCGAGAATAAAGAGAGCCAGAGAAAAGCTGAGAAAGCTCCTTGCGGAAAGGGGATATTCAAAATGAAAAGGACATTTGTATTTGATAAGAGCGAGGACGAGCTCGATGAACTTGATGAAGGCACAATAATCAAGGAAACGGGTATTGACGCCGCAAGAGTAAAGGAGGCGGTCATGAAGGAGATCAAGGGCGGAAAGAAGACTAAGAAGGCTTCGATAAGAAAAATCTTCTCGATAGCCGCTATTGCCGCGGCGATCACAGCAGCGGCGACGCTCACGGTTCAGGCGGCAACCGGAGCGTTTACTCCGGCATTTGCCGAGCTTTACGCGGGAGAGCCTGCAAACGGTGTATTCCCGGGAGCGGATATATCGGTGAAAAGCGATACCCTCGACATCGAATTTCTGGGCGTCACGGGAGACGCGGCATCAATGATCTCTATCTACGACATCAGGAGGAAGGACGCGGGCGATTTTGTAGAATCCTTCGATACTCCCGATGCTTACCGCTTCAGGAACGTAAGGGCTGATGTGAATGTATCCGAGAGTGAATATAAGAAGCTCAGACGTATGATAGAAGGCGGCTCCGAGCGCGGCGGAGTGCTGTATGAATTCGTCGATGAAGAAACGATCCGCGCATTTGCGTTGTATGATGACGATATAGGTCTTATAAAGGGCGAACGGCTCACCGTCACGGATAAGGAAACGACAGTCTATCATATCGATGAGGTGCTTTACAGCGACAACACGGATACCTTTGAGGGCTGCTTGAAGTTTATGGAGGAAAACGAGGAGCTTATCGAACGGAAGGAAGCCTCGTTTAAGGAGAATCAGGGTATTACTATGCTCGATGAAGACCCGATTAAGCTCGTCGGGGTGACCAAAATAGATATCCCGCTTGATTACGAGCTGAGTGTAACGATGAATTACAAAACGATAGAAAAGACTTTTCCGGATGCCAAGGGCAGGCAATTCAGCGAACGCAGCACCGAGTGGACGGTAAAGAAAATCAAAGCAAGCTCGTTCGGAATGACGATAGATGCCGTAAC
>CACZCM010000210.1 GCA_902779615.1 uncultured Ruminococcus sp.
AATTCGCCGTGCACTGGATGTGCTTCTCATTTTTGTATTTGTTTTTATTGCTGCAGGAAGCGGAATATATTTTGCAAGGGTATTCACACGGCCCTACAGTAATTATATAGCAAACTTTGATGAGGATACTCTTGACGAGGTGGAGATTTCAAAAGAAAAATGTAATATTTTGGTGCTTGGCACCGATAAGAGCGGAGAACTTACAGACGTTATAATGCTTGCACAGATAAATCCTGAAAAGAGGACTGCCTGTGTTATGAGCATACCGCGTGATACCAGGGTTAAATTTAACGGCAGATGGATGAAAATAAATGCCGTGCATGCGGAGGGCTTTAAACAAAATAAAGGCAGCGAAAACGCTATTATTGCCGTAAAAGAACTTACGGGGATTCCTATTAATCACTTTATAAAGGTGAATTTCAATGCGTTTCGAGATTCAATAGATGAACTGGGAGGCGTTGACTTTAATGTGCCCCAGAGGATGAAATACAGCGATCCGTATCAGGATCTGTATATAGACCTTCAGAAAGGAATGCAGCATCTTGACGGAGATAAGTCAGAGCAGCTCGTTCGTTTTCGCAGATATAAAAACGGAGATATTGACAGAATAAAGGTTCAGCAGGATTTTTTGCATGCACTTATTGAACAGCAGCTCAAAGTAAGCAACATAGGTAAGATAAGTAAAATTTACAGAATAATCGCGAGAAATATGGAAACATCAATGACTCCCGATGACGCAGTCCAGGGCGCAAGGCAGATTTTGTCGATCGGAGGAGACAATATAACGACTGTTACTATGCCGAATAATCCCCAGTATATAAATGAAATTTCATACGTCATTCCCGATATGGCAGGTATTAAGTCGGTCAGAGAAGAATTTTTTGATTGCCATGATGAAGGAAGCAGTCAGTAAACGTGCAACAAAAAAATCAAAAAAAGTTCTTGCATTGATAATACAATAACGATATAATATTAGCGAATTGAATTTTGCTTTGGAGGAATAAAATGGCAGATAATATAAATGTGAAAATTGTAATGGACGGCGGCGGGGAGATAGAGCTTGAGCTTTATCCCGATACTGCACCCGAAACGGTTAAAAACTTCGTAAGCCTTGCTGAGAACTCTTTTTATAACGGGCTCACATTTCACAGAATAATAAAAGGATTCATGATACAGGGAGGAGATCCCTTAGGCAACGGCATGGGCGGAAGCGGAACAAATATAAAGGGTGAGTTTGAACTAAACGGTTTTCACAATCCGCTTAAGCATACCAGAGGAGTCATCTCGATGGCTCGCAGCCGCGAACCTAACAGCGCTTCAAGTCAATTCTTTATAATGCATGAGGATGCGCCTCATCTTGACGGACAGTATGCCGCTTTCGGCAAGATCACGGAAAACGTCGACAAGGCGATCGAGATCAGCCGCGTGAACCGTGACATGTATAACGACAAGCCGAAAAAGCCGCAGACCATCAAGAGCATCCGCGTGGACACCCTCGGCGAGGAATATCCCGAGCCGGAGAAGCTGCCGGAGCGATAATGTTTTCCTGAAACATCCCGA
Source organism: uncultured Ruminococcus sp. (assembly GCA_902779615.1). Lineage (GTDB taxonomy): Bacteria > Bacillota > Clostridia > Oscillospirales > Acutalibacteraceae > RUG592. The sequence continues at coordinate 1,561 of CACZCM010000210.1, forward strand.
AGGGATACCTCCGGTTTTCGAGCAAAGACCGGCACATGCGGCTTTGCGAAGAAACTGAGACGGTGCAGCGCAGTGAACGAGGGACCGCGCAAGCGCGACCACAAACGATATGCATCTGCACCGACATATGGGGGCGTACCGGTTTCGACGGGGGTGTGGAGGCAGGATAAGCGGGCGGCGGCGCCTGACCGCCATAAAACGGGCAACTTATAAATTAAAGAACGACGAAAATATTGTTCTTGCTGCCGCCTGATTGCGGCAGCCGTCTGAACTGAGAGGGCCGCGGCTCGGGGAAGGCGTCATTTAGCGGCGTCCGTGAGGCAGGAAAGAGTTGACCCGCCCACGCATCATGACTCTACCGAAACGCAAGGTCTGTCAAGTGCCCTTGCGCGGGGGGAATCCTTAAAACTTGACTGCGCCCGGAGAAAGTCCTGTTAAAGCGCTTTCGGACGCGGGTTCAACTCCCGCCGCCTCCACCAAGAAGTTCAGATTCTTTGGAGAAATCCGAAGAATCTGTTCTTTTTTGCTCTCGGATGTTGCGGAAAATTTTGCATCTAACAGTTGAGCTCAATTATCTAACAATTTTCTAACACTTTGTCCAGCGCCGTGGCCATTTCTATCTTGGAAGTCTTGATTGCGTGGCCGTAGAATTTGGGCGTAGTGTTCGGACTTTCATGTCCGAGCCATTCCGCAACCTGCACGACATTGAAGCCGAGATCCAACAGGTTTGTCGCCGCGCTGTGCCGAAGATCGTGCAGCCGGACTTGCGGCAGAGTGCTTTTGCTTACAACGCTGTGGAACGCCGTGCTCAGATAGTTCGGTGTGATAACTGCGCCGTTCGGCCATGTGCAAACGTAATTGCTGCTAATGTAATAGTCTCCCATGAGCTTGCGCCGTTCGCTTTGCAGCTCTTGCTGATGCAGGAGCAGGTCGTAAATGCTGCCCGGCATGGGGAGCGTGCGCAGGCTGCTTTCTGTCTTGGTCTCGTCTTCGTAGTTGCCGCCGACGCCTTGCTGCAATGTGGTTTCCACGGTGATTGTCCGACGTCTGAAGTCAATGGCGCTCCATTTTAAGCCCAGCACCTCGCTGCGCCGGAAACCGTAGAACGCACATAATCTGACCGGCAGCTCCACGACTGAGCCGGTAAAGAGTATCAGAAGCTCGTCCACTTCCTGCGTGTTCAGGAACTCCGGCTTGAACTTATGAACTCTGCCCTTCGGCTTCGGCATTTTGACCGCTGACGCCGGATTCGAGGGGATCAGATTGTCATGAACCGCGTCGGAGAGCGCCTTGCTGATATTCTGCTGAAAGTGTTTAACCGTCATTGGCGAGAGCGCCGCATCCGACTTGAGCTTGCTGCCGCTTTGCAGCTTTGACGCATAGTAGTCCTCCAGATCGACGGTCGTAAGCTCTTGCAGAAGCGTTTTCTTCGCTTCAAAGTAGGGGATGATATGATTTCGCATATTCGCGCAATAGTTACGGTAGGCGTTTTCTCTGACCTTGCCTTCCATTTCCGCGATCCACTGCTCGAAGTATTCGGCGACGGTCAGCTTTGAGTATAAAAAAGCAATAGGAACTAAAATACATTGCCTGCTCCACATATAGCATAGAAAGGAGGCGTCTCCCCCATGACCGCATTACCCCTGC
>CACZCM010000211.1 GCA_902779615.1 uncultured Ruminococcus sp.
GGCATTGAGAAAAGCAGAGGACTTATTCAGAAAGCTATCAGTCACGTTTCGGCAGATATGGTAATCACACCGACTGCTAATGCCGCACTGATCGGCGGCGGTTCTATGGCGGCAGCCGTTTCCAACAATACAACTAACAACAGCAATGTCACATACAATTTCAATCAAACGAACAATTCTCCGAAGGCATTATCGAGATTTGATATTTATCGTCAAAGTAAAAATCTTCTTTCGGGCGTTAAGGGCAGGTGATTCTCATTTTTACGCTTAAGATCAGAAACTATAAAAATGAGATACACGAGCTGACTCACGATTACGATCATTATTATGTGAAGTCGGTAACGGGTCTGACTCCGCCGCCTACAACGATAAACACAACAGTCAGCGGTATTCACGATGGTTCGTACTACAATTCTTCCCGAATGCAGCAGCGAAACATCGTGATTACGCTCGGTTTGAGGGGCAATATTGAAGCAAACCGTCAGCATCTGTATTCAATATTTCCGCTCAAAAAGGAATGTACAGTTTACTATCAAAACCAAAATAGAAACCTTAAGATAAACGGCTTTATTGAGACTCTCGAAGCCGATATTTTCGTTCAGCAGGAAGATGTACAAATCTCGATAATATGCCCTAATCCTTACTTTGAAGGAATATCTACTATCGACAGTGATATCCGAAAAGTTCAGCCTTTGTTTGAATTTCCTTTCTCGATAACGGAGCCGATACCCTTCGGTAATATCATGAGAGTACCTACTTGTTCTCTGAATAATATCGGTGACGTTGACTGTGGCTGTATTTTTCATTTCCGTTTTTATGAATACACAAACTATCTCAAGATAACAAACGAAGTCACGCACGAATATATGGACTTGCAGCACGCAGGGTTTAGTGATGGTGACGAACTGTTCATAAACACAAATTTCGGCAATCTCCGCATTATTCATTATAGCTCTGACGGTTCAGAGCATAATCTTCTTCCGTTTCTTAAAAAGGGTTCAAGCTGGATTCATCTTGAAACAGGGCTGAATACTATCACGTTCTCAATTGCAGAAGGTCATTATGAAGGCGTTGGAGCAAAAGTCGAATATACGCCGCTTTATGGGGGTGTTTAAGATTCTAATTTATGTTTGGAAAAAGGTAAATAACGCATATGAAAAGACAGCCGTTATCGATTACGCAACTTCCGTTATATGGGTCAGCCGTTATCGAGAATGCGGAGAATTTGAAATTTATATCCCGGCAAGTAAAGAGCTTGTATCGCTTTTTCAAGGTGATGTAATTTTTACACGAGACGACAGCGAAACTATTATGATACTCGAAAAGTTCAAGCTCACAACGGACGAAGGAACAGGAGATTTTCTGATACTGTCGGGAAGATCGTTAGAGAGTATATTTGAGCGCAGGGTAGTAAATAAGCAAACTAACCTTGATGGTACATTAGGCTCAGGAATATCACATCTATTGGAGAAGAATTGTATATACCCTGATAGATCTGACTCAGACAAAACTATACCACAATTGAGGGTAAATAATCTCAGCGATTTTACCGAGCATTTGGAAAAGCAGATAACGGGTGATACGCTGCTCAGCGTTTTTACAGACATTTGCATTTCAAAAGACTGCGGTTTCAAGCTGACCTGTGATGATTCTCCAAACAAGTTTACATTTACTCTGTATCGTGGGCGCGATATGACAGACACCGTTATTTTTAGTCCGCAGTTCGGCAATCTCAGCAAATCTGAGTTCACCTTCGACTACTCCAACTATTTTAATTACATCTATACAGCAGGAGAGGGGGAGGGGAAAGACCGTGTTGTAATTGGCTACGAGTCGGAGGATGTTGATTTTTCAACGCTTGAGGGATTAAATCGCCGTGAATATTGGCTTGATGAACGCAACTGTTCTTCCAACAGCGATCACCCACAGAGTGACACTTACTATTTTGTAGTTCTTCAAAATAAAGGAAAAGAGAAGTGCAAAGAGCTGCGTCCTGTCGTACAGTACAGCGGTGAGATCGTGGACAACGGTATGTATAAATACCATGTCGATTATGAGCTTGGCGATACTGTTCTTATTGAGAATGAGTACGGCATACAGGCAACGGCAACGATAATCGAGGTAACAGAGGTAGAAGATGAAAGCGGGTACAAGATCGTACCGACATTATCAGAATGGGTATCGGTGAAAGAATATGTAGAACCTATCATTGCGCAACAGTATATGTGAGGAAGTGAGTAAATGAGAAGCGGATTTTTTAATTCAATAGACGGCGACCGCAAATACGACGCCGATGACATCAGCAACTATTTTCTTAAGCTGATCTCAAATGGCGTGTTTGCGACACCTGCCAATTCAATGCAGATTCAGGCAGCCACAGGTATGAGAGTCAAGGTTACTCCCGGCTGGGCTTTCATCAATTGTAAGTGGCTGCGACTTGATAATGACCATTATATCACACTCGACAAGGCAGATGTCAAGTATAACCGTGTTGACAGAATTGTTTTAAGGCTTGACCCGTCAGATGACGTTAGAGCTATAACGATTCAAGTGAAAAAGGGAGATCCGGGCGATCCTACTTATCTGAAAAATCTCGAAAGAGTGAAAAACGGTGTGTGGGAGCTTTCGCTCGGTTACGTCTGGGTTCACGCAAACGCAACGGAAATCAGACAGAGCAATATTGTCGATGAACGAGCTAACACCGATGTCTGCGGTTTTGTTACGGGACTTATCGATCAGATCGATACCACAAATCTTTTCGCTCAATATGACGATACCTTCAAGGAATTTATGGAAGGTCTAAAAAACGGTAGCGGAGGTGTTGGAGGCGGTGGCAATCTAATACAGACGTTCACAAACTTCGGACAGATGCTGATCGGTTATCAATGCTATCCTATCAAAGAATGGGATCATTTCCCCGGCAACTTGTACGGATACGGTATTTCAAGAGAGCAATGGGATATCAACAACGGCGAAAAGCTGCTTGTTTGGTGGAACGGCGAGCTGCTTATGGAAGGTGTTGATTACCGAATATCTGCCGGTGGTTATACAGACGATCTTATGCACATCATCACTTACGATAGAGACAAGTATGTCGGCGGTGCGTTAGTGCTTCAATCTTGGTATCACCCGGACAATGTTCCGAAGGATCCGTTTGAAGATGATGACGATTCTTCATCGAAGAAGAAAGCGGCCGCTATCAGTGGGAAAGCGGCCGCTATCAGTGGTTCGGCTGCAACTGACGCATTTGGCAAAAAGACTACAACGGTGTCGGGTTCATCTGCATCGACCGCATCAAACGCAGGCGTAACAACAATACACGGCAAAGCCGAGAAACAGAAGGAGGATTAACACATGGAGCTTAACAAGATCATTCGCAGGACAGGGATCCCGCACACAGCCGTTTATACGAAGTTTGTAGCAGACCTGACCGACGCTACAAAGGACATCAACGGTATGACGAAGGAAGAAGTAAAGGAAACGAAAGATACAGACGGAACAGTCAAAGAAAAAGCTCACACTCACTTTTATCTCGACGCAACAAAAACGAAGTACATCAAAGTCGTAACCGACGCATCGTGTGGTATGCGAGTGCAGTTTACCTGTTCATCGAA
>CACZCM010000212.1 GCA_902779615.1 uncultured Ruminococcus sp.
TGTTGCACAGCCTACATATTGCACAAGCAAAAACTCACATCACACAAAGGCGAATGTAGAGCTTGCAGGAACGCTTGTCGAAAGCGATTACAAAGACCCGCCTGTTATAAATGACACAGACGGAATCGAGTATATCGTGCGAAGACTGACTCCTTCCGAATGTGCTGTGCTGCAGGGATATGACCGTGATTGGTGCAGTAATCTTGGAACGGAAAATCCAACCGCAGAGGATATTGCTTACTGGCGTGAAGTGTTCAATGAATATAATCACGCAATAGGAAAATCAGTAAAGCCCAAATCAGATAACCAAATAATCAAATGGCTCAAAGATCCGCATTCCGATAGTGCAGAGTATTCCCTTTGGGGCAATGGTCTGTGCAAATGGTGCGCTGTGTTTGTCTTATCTGGTATCGCATATTTCGACGCTCACGAGGAGGAGATTGAATGAAGATAAATCGTGCATGGGCAATGTCCAACAGCCGTACATTCAGTATTCCGCCTATCCGTGAGCTTATCGAACATTATGTCGGTTGGTGCGATGTTATCGTTGACCCTTTCGCTAACGACAGCAAAATCGGTACGATCACCAACGATCTCAATCCAAAATTCGATACCGATTACCACATGGACGCTCTGGACTTCCTTAAATCTATCAAGGACGCTTATGCGGATGTGGTTTTGTATGATCCGCCGTACTCTTCACGCCAGGTCAAGGAGTGCTACGATAGCATCGGGCTTCCGCTGACGGCGGAGAAAACGAAGGCTTCGTGGCGCTCTCGCCACCTCGATGAGATCGCCCGTATCCTCAAGCCGGGCGGCTTCGCCTTGTCCTTCGGCTGGAACACCAACGGAGTCGGCAAGAAGCGTGGATTTGAAATTGTCGAGGTTCTCGTAGTCGCTCACGGCGGCAGTAAAAATGATACCCTCTGCACCGTGGAGCGGAAGCTCCTGCTATGACTGTCCGTTCATTCCGCTGATCTCCTTCGTTCTTTCGTTGTGTAGATAATACCATACCCTGCCCTTTGATAGCAAGATAAAAATAATCATAAATCCGACAAAGATACAGCTTTACGGCGGTTGAATATTTACACTATTTTCCGCACCGCTGTCGCCCGAAAATGACGAAATTTTGGTCGTCTGTACGGCTGAAATACGCTTAGTATAACTGATGAACGAAAATAAACCGACTATTGGTACATATCTTGGTAATCGGTCTATTTCTCGTTCAATATCTCGGTAAGTACAGAACTTTCGAGGAAAGAATGCACGATTTACCGATAAAAAAGCGCTATAACCCTGCGGAAATACAGAGCTATAGCGTTAAAGTGATGCAATTAATCTTTTGAGTCTTTCAGGGGAATTTCGCCATGTTTCATTTCGTAATCCTGTACACGCTTTTTCATATACTGCTCAATTTCTTTATTTGCAGAGCGACCTCCGGATTCTGCAATAAAACGGAATTTTTGAAACAATCTTCTGTTTACCCGTAGTGTGTATCTTAAAAGATTCTCGTCCATGATCTCACCTCCTCAATAATTATTATGCGTCATTATGATGCTATTTTATCATCATTATTGCGTCAAAACGAAAATGGTGGTAAAATGGTGAAAAAGTGACGCAATATTTTTTCAAAAACTATTTTATGGAGGCGGTTTTATGAAAGTAGCAGTTGTTGGTTCAAGAGGCTTGTCGGTCAGCAACCTCGGAGATTATTTGCCGGAGGGGACAACGGAGATAATCAGCGGTGGTGCGAAGGGGGTCGATACCTCGGCACATGATTACGCAAAAGCGACCGGTATCAAGCTGACGGAGTTTTTGCCGGATTACAAGAAATACCCCGGCAGAGTTGCTCCGTTGAAACGCAATATTCTTATAATAGAGGCAGCCGATCTGGTGCTTGCCTTTTGGGACGGCAAGTCGAGAGGAACGAAGTTCGTCATCGATAAATGCCACGAAATGGGTAAAAGTCTTATAGTCTACACTCCCGAATAATAGTTTGTACATTATAGCCGTCGGTATCCCCGGCGGCTTGTTCATTAGGTCGAATATGATAAATATCGCTCTAATCGCTTGCAATCCTAAAAAATTCGAGCAATATATGTAATTGAAAAAACGGAGCGGGCAACCGAATCCGAAGAGAGGAGCAAAAAACATGGTTATCACATTTGACTTAAGCGGCAGAGATCGAAAGCAGTTTGTAAAAGGTATCTCCGAAATCACCGGAGCAAGAGCGGTTTATAAGTTCATGCCGACCTGCGCTTACGAGATCGACTTTTTCACGGTCACGAAAGAGGGAATGCTCGAATTCCCCGACCGCAGCGACACGGAGATAGTCGAGCAGGTGCTTGAGGGGCTTGCAGAGAGAGGCTTTACGGTAATTAGCAGCTACTACGATAACGGCGAATCGGCAATGGAGACTGATGAAGACTTGCCGACAGAAACGCCCACACCGCCCGACACAGCCGAGATTACCGAAACCGAGGAAGTATCCGAGGAAACCGAAAAAACGGCAGAAACGGCAACACTGCCCGACACCGCGGCGGTTACCGAAGCCGAGGAAGTATCCGAAGAAGCCGAAACAACGGCAGACACGGCGACACCGCCCGACACAGCCGAGATTACCGAAACCGAGGAAGTATCCGAAGAAAGCGAAACAACGGCAGACACGGCAACACAGCCCGACACAGAGAAAACTGTAGATAGGTTCAGCATTTCAATGCAGAGAGACTTCTTCGATGAAGCCTTGTTTGCAAAGCTCGACCGCTTGATCGAAAGCAAGAGCGAGCTTTTCAAAATGGCTTTCAAAACCGACGACCTTTCCTACGAAAAGACCGATGACAGAGTTACATTCGCATGGTTCCCTTGGGCTAAAATTGCCGACGAGGGCATTGCCTACAGCACCTTCATCGACTTGCTGACCAAGCACCTTAAGGAACAGAAGCGAGTAAACGCTTCAAAAACGCAGACAGACAATCCTAAGTTTGCCATGCGAGTTTTCCTTATTAGGCTCGGCATGGTTGGCGAAACTTACAAGACCTGCCGAAAGATTCTGCTTCGCAATCTCGAAGGTTCATCGGCATTCAGGAAAGGAGCGGCGAAAAGTGAAGATACCGAGTAAAAAAGAGCTTGACCTTATCCGCAGGGAATACCCTGTGGGTACGATTAT
>CACZCM010000213.1 GCA_902779615.1 uncultured Ruminococcus sp.
AAAGCCGGATACTCCGAGAGGGGTAAGTCCGGTTTGGAGGGGGACTTGTACAAACCTACTGTAGTAATACAGCAAGGCGGTACTTGTCTACCCTACGTGTGCGCCGCTACCCAGATTTACAATATGCTTAAGACATACAACGGCAAGGTAACGGTAAAAATTGACAGCCTTGCTGCGAGTGCTGCGAGTGTAATCGCAATGGCGGGTGACGAGGTGCTGATGTCACCACTCAGTTTACTTATGATCCACAATCCGCTGACAATTGCCGCCGGAGATGTGTCCGATATGCAGAAAGCTATTGATATGCTCGATGAAGTGAAGGAGAGCATAATCAATGCTTATGAGCTTAAATCGGGCTTATCGAGAGCGAAAATATCCCACATGATGGACTGTGAAACTTGGCTTTCGGCGAAAAAGGTTGTCGAGCTTGGTTTTGCCGACTCGATTATGTTCAGCGACAACGAGACTGACACCGACTCTGACGATTCATACGAATTCAGTCAGCGTGAAGTATCAAACCGCCTAATGAATCAGTTGATAAAGAAAAACACATCGACCGCAGGCGTGAAAATATGCGACCTGCAAACAAGACTTAATCTTTTGAAATGATGGAGGTACAGATTATGACGATTATCGAAATGAGAAAGAAGCGCAGCGAGACATGGGAAAAGGCTAAGAATTTTCTCGATACACACCGCAATGCAAGCGGCATTCTCTCCGCAGAGGACACGGCGACCTACGAGCGTATGGAGCAGGAGATCGTTGATCTCGGTCATGAGATCGAGCGTCAGGAGCGTCTGGAGAGCATGGAGCGAGAGATGCAGAAGGCGACATCAGAGCCAATCCGCAACACACCAGAGACAAAGACTGATGAAAAGGTCGGCAGAGCTTCCGATGCGTACAAGGACGCATTCTGGAGATCGCTCCGCAACGAAACTAACTACGAGATCAGAAACGCGCTCCGTGAGGGTGTGGACAGCGACGGCGGTTATCTCGTGCCGGACACCTTCGAGCATACGCTTATTCAGGCACTTGACGAGGAGAATATTATCCGTCAGCTTGCTCACACGTTCACGACTGCAAGCGGTACTCACGCCATTCCTATCGTCGGGACTCGTGGAAAAGCCACATGGGTCGCAGAGGAGCAGGAGATCCCCGAAACGACCGAGACATTCACTCAGAAGACCATCAGCGCACATAAGCTGACGGCACTTATCAAAGTTTCCGAAGAACTTCTCAACGACTCCGCTTTCGACCTTGAATCGTACATTGCTTCGGAGTTCGCTCGTAAGATAAGCGATGCCGAGGAAGAGGCGTTTATCTCAGGAAATGGCTCTGGAAAGCCGTTCGGAATTTTGCACGATAAGGAAGGTGCAGAGGTCGGCATCACGGCGGCTGCTGCTAATGCGATCACCACTAACGAGCTTATTGACCTTTATTATTCGCTGCGTTCTCCGTACCGCAAGAGAGCCGTGTGGATCATGAACGATGCGACTGTTAATATGATACGCAAGCTCAAGGACGGCAACGGTCAGTACATCTGGGAACCCGGCATCAAGAGCAACGACACCGATACAATTCTCGGCAGAAAGGTTTACACCACAACTTGCATGCCGACTGCTAAAACGGGTGCAAAGACGGTGGCTTTTGGCGACCTGAATTTTTACTGGATCGGCGACCGTGAGGGCATCTCCTTCAAGCGACTCAACGAGCTTTACGCTACAAAGGGTCAGGTCGGTTTCCTTGCGACAAAGCGTCTCGATGCAAGGCTTATTCTTCCCGAAACGATTAAGGTGCTCAAAATGAAGTAATTCTGATGTGGCTGTCGGGAGAAATTTCGGCAGCCGAAAATTCTCCTTGACTAATCTATTTTGCTATGATATACTTTCCTATAACAATTGGAATTTGCAGAGGTAAGCATATGAAAATCGAACACATAGCCATGTATGTAAATGATTTAGAAGCTGCAAAGGATTTCTTCGTCACTTATTTGGAAGGAAAAGCAAATAGTCTATATCACAATAAAAGAACAGGGTTTCTTTCGTACTTCATTACATTTGATGATGGTGCAAGACTGGAGATTATGAATAAGCCGGAAATTAAGGATATTGAAAAAGATATTAATCGCACAGGGTTTATTCATATTGCTTTTAGTGTTGGAAGTACGGCGAAAGTCGATGAATTAACAAATATACTAAAAAGCGATGGGTTTGAAGTGTTAAGCGGTCCTCGTACAACTGGAGATGGATATTATGAGAGTTGCATTATTGCTATCGAGGGGAATCAAATAGAGCTTACTGTATGATGAATGCCGTTTTATCGCAATAACAATATAATACTGGTGCTTAGGAGTCGTATAAATACGACTCCTTTTCCATACCCAAAAGGAAGGTGATCGCCTATGATTGTATCCTTAAAAGAAGTCAAAAACTATCTCCGTATCGACTTTGACGATGACAACAAGCTCCTATATCAGCTCATCGACACGGCTCAAAAACTGTGTATGGAGATAGTCCGCACCGATGATATTGCCGTTCTCAACGCTGACAAGAAAACATACAAAACCGCTGTTCTTTATGCCGTTGCATATCTGTATGAGAACCGAGAAAAGGCGAATCACAACGAGATGAAATTAACACTCCGAGCCTTGCTTGCAAACTTTAGACCGGAGGGATTTTAATGAATATCTCTAATTTGAATGTAAGAATAACAATTCAGAAAAATGCTGTGGTTATTGACAAAATCGGCAATCATACCAAACGAGTGGCAGGACTACTACTCCTGCTACGCAACGGTCAGCGGCGAGACGGGAACGGAGCAGGCTATTGTCGGAGAGACGGTCGAGAACGTTGAGGTGTGTTTCTCTGTGAGATACTGCGAGAAAATATCCTCGATTATCTCGACAAAATACAGAATAATCTTCCGAAACGAGATCTACGACATTATGGCTGTGAATCATTTTTCATATACAAAGAAATACTTGAAATTCAAGTGCAGGAAAGCGAGGCGGTGATGTGAGTATAAAAATTGATGATCTTGCGAAGGAAGTAATGAGGGGCCTGGACGAGTACGCCGATGTTACAACGGAGCAGGTCAAAAAGGCTGTCCGCAAGGCCGGCAACACGGTAAGAAAAGAGATTCAGCAGAACGCTCCGAAAA
>CACZCM010000214.1 GCA_902779615.1 uncultured Ruminococcus sp.
AGCGTGTCATCTTCAAAACATAACCACCATTGCAAGCAAGGCTCGGAGCGTTAGTTTCACTTCGTTGTGATTTGCTTTTTCTCGGTTCTCATACAAATACGCAACGGCGTACAGTACAGCTGTTTTATATGTTTTCTTATTGGCGTTGAGAACGGCAATATCATCGGTGCGGACTGTCTCCATACACAGCTTTTGTGCCGTGTCGATGAGCTGATATAGGAGCTTGTTATCATCGTCAAAGTCGATACGGAGATAGTTTTTGACTTCTTTTAAAGATAAAATCATAGGCGGTCACCTTCTTTACTTTTCTCTTAATATCGTATAATTATCTTTACTTATCACCTTGTTTGTGGTATAATAATGTAAAGATTGTTTGTGGATTGGAGTGTTAACATATGATTATCTATGATGGTCTGATAAATTGCCTAAAAGCAAAAGGTATCAACAAAACTCAATTAGCAGAACACCTTGGTATCTCTTCCCGCACGATTGCCAAAATCGGAAAGGGAGAAAAGCTTTCAAAAAAAACGTTGGAGTTAATTGCTAATTATTTGCAATGCGATGTCGGTTCACTGTATCGTGAAGTTTCGGATAACAATATTTTGCAGATACTTCGTGATGAAAAATTCGCAGGGATCTCCGGCGGACTATACCACGAACTGCAGGTGCGAATGACGTACAACTCTAGTCACATTGAAGGCAGCAGACTTACCGAAGAGCAAACACGGTTGATCTTTGAAACTCATACTGTCGATACGGGTGACGGAACACCTGTTGATGATATTTTGGAAACACTTCATCATTTCAGGGCAATCGATTATGTGATTGACTGTGCCGAAGAGCCTCTGACCGAAGATATGATCAAGCAATTGCATTATATCCTTAAGCATGACACTAAGGATTCTACACTCTCTTGGTTTGCGGTCGGAGACTATAAACGAAGAGGAAACACTGTAGGAGGACACGAAACGGTCAAGCCTAAAGATGTTCCTCAAAAAATGAGAGAGCTTTTGGTAAGCTATAACAACAAAAGCGAATACACAATAGATGACATAATCGCATTCCATGCTGAATTCGAATATATTCATCCATTCCAAGACGGTAATGGCAGAGTCGGACGTCTTATCGCGCTAAAGGAATGCTTACACCATAACATTATCCCATTTATTATTGAAGACAGTAAAAAGCACTTTTACTATCGCGGATTAACGAATTGGCATGATGAAAAAGGATGGCTGACTGACACTTGCCTTGACGGTCAAGATACGTTTATTAAGCTGCTCGATCTTTTGGATATTCCTCACTGAACAACATATAGCACCGGTTAGCAACAGCCGGTGCTATAATCGTATGTGTGCTATTACTTCATCTTGAGCACCTTGATCGTTTCGGGAAGGATAAGCCTTGCGTCGAGTCGCTTTGTCGCAAGGAAACCGACTTGACCCTTTGTTGCATACAGCTCGTTGAGTCTCTTGAATGAAATGCCCTCACGGTCGCCTACCCAATAATAATCGAGATCGCCGAAAGCTACCGTCTTCGCATCTGTCTTAGCGGTCGGCATACAAGTCGTCGTGTACACCTTTCTGCCGAGAATCGTGTCGGTATCGTTGCTCTTTATGCCGGGCTCCCAAATATACTGACCGTTTCCGTCTTTGAGCTTTCTGATCATATTGACGGTTGCATCGTTCATTATCCACACGGCTCTCTTGTGGTACGGAGAACGCAGGCTGTAGTAAAGGTCGATAAGCTCGTTTGTGGTGATCGCATTGGCGGCAGCCGCCGTGATGCCGACTTCTGCACCTTCCTTGTCGTGTAAAATTCCGAACGGCTTTCCGGTTCCGTTTCCTGTGATAAATGCCTCTTCCTCGGCATCGGAAATCTTACGAGCAAACTCAGATGCGATATAGCTTTCAAGGTCGAAAGCGGAATCGTTGAGAAGCTCTTCGGATATCTTGATAAGCGCTGTCAGCTTATGAGCACTGATGGTCTTCTGAGTGAAGGTCTCCGTTGTTTAGGGGATCTCCTGCTCCTCCGCAACCCACGTAGCCTTGCTTTTGCTGCCGGCAATCGGAATAGCGTGAGCGCCGCTCGATGTAGTGAACGTGTGCGCAAGCTGACGGATCACGTTTTCCTCGTCAAGTGCCTGAATAAGCGTATGCTCGAATGTATCCGGCACAAGATAACCGCCGTCGCTGTCTACGCCCTCACGGAGCGCGTTTCTAATCTCGTAGTTCGTCTCGTTACGAAGCGATCTCCAGAAGGCATCCTTGTATGCGTCGGAAGCTCTGCCGACCTTGTCGGGCTTAGTGCCGTTAGGTGTGTTTCTGATAGGCTCGGTAGTTGCATTGTTCATCTCACGCTCCATGCTTTCAAGTCGCTCCTGGCGGTCGATCTCATGACCGAGATCAACGATCTCCTTTTCCATGCGCTCGTAGATCGCCGTGTCCTCTGCGGAGAGAATGCCGCTTGCATTGCGGTACGTATCAAGAAAAATCTTAGCCTTTTCCCATGTCTCGGAACGCTTCTTTCTCATTTCCAGAATTGTCATAATCTGTTCCTCCATTATTTCAAAAGATTAAGTCTTGTTTGCAGGTCGCATATTTTCACGCCCGCTGTCTGTGTGTTTTTCTTTTTGAGCTGATTTATCAGCCGGTTAGATACTTCGCGCTGACTAAACTCGTAGCCCTCATCAGCGTCTGTATCATTTTCGGTGAACATAATTGAATCGGCAAAACCAAGCTCTACGGCTTTCTTCGCGTTGAGCCATGTTTCGCAGTCCATAAGGTGCGAGATTTTTGCACGGGATAAACCCGATTTCAACTCATAAGCGTTGATTATACTCTCCTTGACTTCTTCAAGCATATCGATCGCTTTCTGCATATCGGATACATCTCCGGCTGCAATTGTAAGCGGATTGTGGATCATTATGAGAGAAAGAGGTGACATCATCACCTCGTCACCCGCCATAGCGATAACAGACGCAGCGCTCGCCGCCAAGCTGTCTATCTTCACGGTGACCTTGCCGTTGTAGGATTTGAGCATATTGTAAATTTGCGTCGCTGCCATCACGTAGGGTAGACAAGTACCGCCTTGCTGTATTACTACAGTAGGTTTGTACAAGTCCCCCTCCAAACCGGACTTACCCCTCTCGGAGTAT
>CACZCM010000215.1 GCA_902779615.1 uncultured Ruminococcus sp.
GCAAATCAAAGACTCATTTCCCGATTACGATATCTGGATACGCAGCGTTTATTCAACACCGAACAGAGAAGTAAAATGGACATTCTGGCAGTATTCAAACAGAATGTGCCTTGACGGGTACGATGGGGAGGAGAAGTATATTGACATGAATGTGTTTGACGGCTCAACGGAGGAGTTTTTGGGTTATCCGAAAGTTCAGTGATGATCGATGTTGAGTATGATTTATCCTTGTGATATAATAGATTTGTAATACTACGTTTTGAGGTGTTAATATGTTAGCCTACTATTTATACCCGTTTGTACAAAATCGAGATGTTCGTGAGTATACCAAAGTGGATTTATTACAACCTGAAAAAGTCAAAGAGCTGTTTGATTACTGTCAGATTCTCGAAACGTATATTACGAAAAAGGGCTGGCAGTTCTTGATTGAGAGCTATGGATATGATAAATTATACGAGATAGATAAAAGAAGTGGTTGGCTTAGTGACCAATCAACAGAAAGCAACTTAGAGGAATACATAGAACGGATAAAATATGAGATCAGCATCTGTAAAGAAGAATAATACACAAAGGTGACTTTTATGATAGATAAAAACGACTGGCGGCTTCTCAACGATGTCGATAATCTGAGGGGAGCTTACATTAATCCAACCGACGGCGAAGAGATATGTCAAAACGCAAAGCACCTCGATCACTGCGTTTTCTGCTATGATACGGTAAATAACGATCGCCATCAATTCTGGTACGTCCCGGAGAATATATCATGCTGTATTTGCGAAAGCTGCTTCAAAGATTTTAACGAAATGTTCAAGTGGAGACTGCTTGACGGGTATGATATAGAGTGGACGCTCAAAGATACTATTGATACATTTATCCAAAAGGATCAAAATACATGATGTTAAGTATACCAGTATGATCCCAGATTCAATGATTTCGGACGAGCTTAAAGAGGAATTTTTGCAGGGCAATTACTTTTTGAAAAAAACAGAATATACAGATGCATCGCTGTTTAAGAAGGAGTTTGGATATGACCTGCCGCAGGATCTACAGGAATATCTGAATCTTTATTGGCACCCCGGAATTTTTGGGTGGGACAAGTTTTACGAATGCATTGTTCTGGAAGCTGTCCTGAAATATGAAAATGAGAGTGCAGATGATGTTCTCACCGGTACTCATGGACTGATATATAACGCAAAAAAATGGAGAGATCTGTTCGGCGGTAATATAAACGAGTATCTTCCCATCGGTACATTAGTTTCGCCCGAATCATATGTTTTGTATGAGATTAAAACCGGAGGTGACGATTATGCAGAAAGCTGACCCTAAAACAAAAGACCTGCTAAACGCTGCCGAAACGATAAGTTGTTTCGACCTGAGCAGGAGAAAGTTTTACAAGATGATGAGTGAAAAGTCCGACAAGAGTTTCGTTGTAATGTACGGCAGCAGGAAGCTCATAATCAGAACGGAGTTTGAGAAATACTTGCTCGATAACCCGGAACTGAGGAGGTGCCGATAATGGGTATGCGAGGAAATATCCGGCGAGATAAAAAGCACCGTGTTCTGCGGGCGGGGGAGTCGATACGGTCTGATGGTAAATATCAGTTTAAGTATCACGTCAACGGGAAACCGAGGTTTGTGTACAGTTGGAGGCTCGAACCGACCGACAAGCTGCCCGCAGGCAAGAAGCCGTGCTTATCTTTGCGAGAGCTTGAGAAGAAGATCGGCTACGACCTTGACGCGCAGATGGACCCGATGAAAAAGAATCTGACCGTCAATGAGCTTGTGGAGCGTTATCTCTCCACAAAGACAGGCGTAAAGCCAAATACGCAAGCTAACTACAACTTCGTCAGGAACATATTGAAGAAATGCGATTTTGGTGAGAAGAAAATATCGTTCATCAAAACGTCCGATGCAAAGCTGTTTCTGATACAGCTACAGAAAGAGGGGAGAGGGTACAGCACCGTCAAAACGGTTCGAGGCGTACTTCGCCCCGCGTTTCAGATGGCGGTAGATGATGATATTCTCACCAAGAACCCGTTTGGGTTTCAGCTTGCGGGAATTGTGGTCAACGACAGCGTGACAAGAGAAGCAATCAGCCGTGAGCAAATGCGGCAATTTCTGAAATTCATACACGACGACAACTGCTACTGCAAGTATTACGAGGTCGTCTATATTCTTTTCCACACGGGAATGCGCATATCTGAGTTTTACGGCTTGACGCTGCATGATATCGACCTTGAAAAGAGGATCGTCAATATTGATCATCAGCTGCAGCGAACTTCCGACATGAGGTACATCATCGAACCGACCAAAACAAACGCAGGTACACGTAAACTACCCATAAAGGAAGATGTTGCAAGGTGCTTCGCTACGATAATCGAGGACAGAGCCGCTCCCAAAAATGAGAAAATGATCGACGGATACACAGGATTTCTTTTCTACGATGAGAACGGTATGCCGCTTGTGGCTATGCACTGGGAGCACCGCTTTAATCATATGGTCAAGCGCTACAATGAGATATATAAAATCCAAATGCCCAACATCACCCCACACGTCTGCCGACATACCTACTGCAGCAATCAAGCCAAGGCAGGTATGAATCCGAAAACGCTTCAATACCTGATGGGGCATAGCGAAATCGGCGTCACGCTTGATGTTTATACCCATCTGGGGCTGGAGGATGCTGCTGCGGAGCTCCACCGCATGGAAGAAGTCCAGAACGCCCGTCAGGAAATGAACAGAACAAAGGATGAAGCAATATGATATACTTTCGGTTACGGCTCACTTCGGTGAGCCGCTATTTTTTTGACCGTTTTGACTTGATGAAATGGAAGTATTATGGTATAATAAAGTGATATAAAAACAATATCGGAATGGTGGGTCGGAAATATTATGAACATGGATACTGTGCTATCGTTTATCAGAAAACAAAAAGTTGCTTTTATTTGCTCAGTGTCACAGCCCACTCATTCTGTCATCCAAAAGTGAATGTATTTTGTCAGGGGCAGACAGCGTATTTTGTCAAAGCGCATAAACAAACTGACATCCCC
>CACZCM010000216.1 GCA_902779615.1 uncultured Ruminococcus sp.
ATTGCTGCGAAATAAGGACATAAAGGCCTTTCAGGTAAATCGCATTTGGAAAATTCCCCGTGAAGCGGTGGAGGAATACTGCCGAAGACGATCGGGGTTATATAACACAAAATCTTTGACATAAGCGAAATCATTCAATACAATCGATATGTGTAGCCTGCGGTGCGGAGACCAACCATTGTCTTCTGTAAAGTCAATTCGGAATTGCCTGCAGGCGCACGCCTGCCGCAGTCGTTCACATAGAGCGGCTGCGCAATTCTTTTTAGTTTTCCTCATTGAGCTTCGATGATGTTGAAAACCCAAAGAGACACTCGCATAATAAAAATATGCAATGTTTGTCAATGTCGGCTCTAATAATCTGCATTTTTTGATTGATACCGGTCTGATTTTATGCTATAATGATCTTGACGGTGGTGATACTATGCTGAAACGAAAATTTTACGATAAGCTGCTTGAATGGAAAAACGATCACAAGCAGACTTGTCTGCTCGTCAAGGGAGCAAGACAGATCGGAAAGACATTTATAATAGATCTGTTCGGCAGGGAGAATTACGAAAGCTACATCTACATCAACTTCATTGAAATGCCGCAGACAAAGGATATTTTCAGCGGCGAGCTGACAGCAGACGAGATATACAAGCGGCTCACTCTCGTTATGCCCGAGGTCAAGTATATCGAACACAATACGCTGATGTTTCTCGATGAGATTCAGGAGTGCCCGAAGGCTCGGACGGCGCTCAAATTTTTGGCTATCGACGGGCGTTTTGATGTGATCGCATCGGGTTCGCTGCTCGGCATCAGTTACAAAGAGGTCACTTCAATCCCCGTCGGATATGAGGAACAGGTCGAAATGTACTCGCTTGATTTCGAGGAATTTCTCTGGGCTGTGGGATACGATAACGAAAAGATAAACTCTCTGCGTGAATACTTCGATAAAAAAGAAAAAGTTCCGGATGTAATTCACGAGAAAATGATGTCGCTTCTTCGGGAGTATGTGGTGATCGGCGGTATGCCTGCGGTCGTGAACCGCTACATCGAAATGCACCATTTCGGAGAGGTGCAGAATATGCAGCAGATGATCCTCGACAGCTATTTCGATGACATCTCAAAGTATGCCTCCAACACGGAAAAGCCGAAGGTTAAGAACGCTTACCTCTCCATTCCGAAACAGCTTGCAAAAGAGAACAAGAAGTTTCAGTTTTCCGTTGTAGAAAAAAAGGCGACCGCCCGGAAATACGAAAACAGCATTGAGTGGCTGCGTGACGCAAGCCTTGCGAGAATGGTCTATAATGTATCGGCTCCCGATTTTCCACTCACGGCTTACGCGAAGGATAATCAATACAAGCTCTACATTTCCGATATCGGCTTGCTTACGGCACTGTACGGCTTCGATATGAAAAAAGCCGTCATCGACAACACCGTGAAGGGCAATGTCAAGGGCGGCATTTACGAAAATCTCGTTCTCGATATTCTGAGTAAAAGCGGTCACAAGCTCCACTACTACCGCACCGACAACGGTTCTGTTGAGGTTGAATTTCTGATCACGAAGGACGCACAGATAATTCCGATAGAGGTCAAGGCAGGCAATGGCTCGACGATCTCACTGAATACACTTATTGAAAAACCCGATATTCCATACGGCTACAAGCTGATCTCGGGAAATATCGGGGTAAACGGAAAGAAGATCGTGCTGCCGCTTTATATGGCGATGTTTATTTGAGGTGTGGAAACACATTTTCTTCCAAAAAACCGGTTGGCACAAGCCCCACCACTACTAGGCTCGACACAGTTATAATATACGATCAAAAATCACGACTATTCGAATAAATCGAACAGAATATCATAGATAAGAATACGAGGATAATTGTTATGAACAAAGATGTAGAAATAAAAGAAGAACGAGTATCGGCGGAGGAGTATATCGATTTCTTAAAACGCACCAATCTCGGCTCGCAATATCCGAAAGAAAGATTTGAACAGCGAATATCAAAGCTTGTGGACAATGTTACGATAAGCCTTATCGCCAGAAATAAAAGTGGCTTGATCGTAGGCGCATTATTCGGGCTTACGGATTATGTGTATTGGCTTTATGTAACAGATCTAGGCGTTGCCAGGGCTTATGAGGGGCAGGGCATCGGAACCGAACTTATGAAGACGGCACACAGTATAGCCGGCGGCGAAAAGGATATAGCCGTATATCTGATAGCAAACGAAAACGCGATTCCTTTCTATGAGAAGTTGGGAATGAAAAAAGCTGACGATGTTATGCAGTACAACAATATAAAATGGACTGAATTCACCGTGCAGTAAAGATACGATTTTATAAAGCACAAAAAAGTAGTACCTGAGTAGAATTTCGGATTTTTCAGGTACTACTTTTTTCGCATTTACCGGTACTACTCAAAATCGCGATTTTTATGTGCAATTCGTTGATTATATAACTCTTTTTCAACTTTTTATATATGAACCATTCACATAAGTTATTGCAATTATGTTACTATTTTCATAACACTTCGATTTTCTAAATTCTCCCGAACACGAAAAATCACCGATTTTCAGCCCGTTTTAGAACATTTTTTAAAAAAGTAGTACCAAAATAGTACGCGCTTAAAAGAATAATCCCGAAAAACGGCTTGGTTAAGCCATTTTTCGGGATGCCGCAACTATTCGTACTCTACTGTACCCTGCGTTTTTTCGGTGTTTTTGAGGCTTTTTTGCCTGTTTTCGGGGTGTTTTATCCGCGTTTTCCGCCTTATCCGTGACGTTTTCGGAATAAAGTGCACCAAAAGTGCACCACCGGTGCACATGGCAAGTAAACGCTCAAGGCTGCATTACAAAGCCTCTCAGTGATGAATATCCAAAAGATCAAGCAGCCTTATAAACGTATCCTGACCGTCAAGGCAGGTATCGGTAAGCCATCCTTTTTCATCGTGCCAGTTTGTTAAGCCGCGATAGTAAAAATGCTTTTTGCTGTCTTCGATGATAAAGGGGATAATGTTATGATGAAGGCATTCTTTTAAGGCAATTAAACGGCCTA
>CACZCM010000217.1 GCA_902779615.1 uncultured Ruminococcus sp.
TGGTGAGCCGAACTCGGGTAAGAGTGTTTTGCTCAGATTAATTACACGTCTTGTTGGAGAAGAGAATGTAAGCAATGTCTCATTAAACGGACTGGGGCAGCGTTTCTCTCTTTACGGATTGCATAACAAGGCGCTCAATGCGTCGGGAGAAATACCGGTAAACACATTAAACGGAAGGGCTCTTGATGTGTTTAAAGGCATTACCGGCGGCGATGTGATGGAGCTGGAGGCGAAGGGTAAACAACCCTTTAACGGAAAGATAAATGCAAAGCTTTTGTATGCCGGTAATACATTGCCCGCTTTTGATAAGACCGACGGTACAGCGGCTGTGGTAGAGAGAATGCACTTCATCAAATTTGACAGATCCGTAAGTGGTGCTGACAGAGATAATGAGCTTGAAGAAAAACTCTGGAGCGAGAGAAATGCCATTGTAAGACAGGCTGTGGACGCGCTGAAAGCGTTTGTATTACGAAACAATACATTCATTGTGACAGACGATGAAACAGCCGTAATACAGTCAATGTTGGACAGCGCTGATCCCTTGAGTTCCTTTATTGAGGATCGTATAGAATTCGGTAAAGAATACCAGGTGCATATAACCGATGTGTATGACGCTTATTGTAAATATGCGGAGGATAACGCTCTGGAAAAATTCACCAGAAAAGAATTCAGAAGCCTGATGACAGTGAAGCCAAATGTTGTAATAGGCAGAGGAAAGAAGAGACTCGGAAAGAGTTCTCCGATGAGTTATTTTGATGGGATCAGAATAAAAGCCGAGGAGATAAGCTTCGAGGATAATGATTAATGGATTATATAATATAATTGTATTTCGGTATTAATGATATTAGCCAAGATACCGAAATGTCATACAGTACAGGAGGTGCGAGTTATGAAAGAGAAGACAGTGCAGGTCAGCTTCAGAGCTACAGAGTCCTGCAAAAAAGCAATTGATGACTATATGAAAAGCTCGGGGTTGACTAAAAGCGACGCTATCCGCCGCTTGATCGAGCAGGGTGACAGCAAGGTTATCGTAAAAGATTTAAATGATATCGTTCAGATCCTAATTCGTATCGAGAATTTACTCTATACCGGTAAGTCAGACATGGATACTAAAAAGCAGGTGGGCGCTGCCTGTGGCAAGCTCCTGAGCGATCTGCGTAGGTTGATCGAAGGGAGGGATGATTAATGGCTATCTTAAAGGTGTCCTCACAGGAAAAATCCGGCAAAGACGCATTTTCGGCGTCAGTGCGCTATGTTTCCGATCCGGTAAAAACTAACGAAACTGATGCCATATGGTCTGCACAAAGCTTTGAGGACCTTTCGGTACTCAACCGTTATGCAAATGGGCAGGAGAACCGTGACAGGCATTACAAGCATAATATTGTAGCGCTTGAGATGGGGTGGTCGTCTGACACGGTGGTTCGCAAAAGCTTTGTGGACAAGCTGTATCAGGTGATCTCCGCCTGCAGAGCGTATTACAACAATAAGAGCTTTCGCTCAATCGGATATGTACATCAGGACACAGCGCATCCTCATATTCACCTTATCGTTGATACCTGCAATGTTGAGACCGGCAGACAGTTATCGCAATCCTCGAAGGATCTCGAGGATTTTAAGCTTTATGTAAGCGAGCAGCTTATGCAGTATGGGTTGAATGAAACGATACGTATGAATGTGTCGGTTGTTTCCGAGGAGGAAATGCTTGCAGATGATGTGAGCACGGGGCTCGTCGAAGACAGCGACTCCTATGATGATTACGACTATGATTATGAGCATCGTTATGACAGCAACTACGATGACGAGGATGAAGCGTATCCCGATGAGGATTATGTGATGTCTCCTTCCGCTGTGGAGGAGTATCTGTTTCTCCGCGATCAGCAGCAGTACGAAGAGTTGATTATCGGAACAGAGGAACACCCCGGCTTCAGCTTCTTTAAGCAGGAAGCCAAACCCCCAAAGGAGATGTGCATACTCTCGACAGAGAGAAAGCCGATCTGGGAAGACCCGGAGCCTGAGAAATCAATAGGGAAAACAATGTGTGTAATTGTAGATTCCCAAAAGACAGATTCGGAAGAGCAGCCGGAAGGCAAGGTTGAGATGATAAAAGTTATCGACAAATCCTCCGGCAGGAATAGCTAAATAGCTATGTATTATATAAACAAAATAAATGTATATTATATTAGAGAATAGGATGGTGTTTAACTATGAAAGAATCAATATTTTACGATGTCCACGATGTAATGAAACTTCTGGACGTGGCCAAGAGCAAGGCATATAAAATAATCGCACAGCTGAATGCCGAGCTCACAGAGAAGGGCTACTTGGTAGTTAACGGCAAGGTATCGAGAGCTTACTTCAGAACGCGCTTCTATGATCTTGATGTCAAGAATCTAGATCCCGAAAGAAAAGCAGGCTGATAAAGCTTCACAGACTAATCTCTCCGTTCGGGTTTTTTCCTGAACGGAGAGCAACAAAAAAACGGAGGAAAAAATCATGGCAAGTATTTATAAAAACGCCAACGGGCTTTGGGATGTTCAGTTTTATCACAAGGACCTGCAAGGTCGCACAATCAAAAAGCATAAGCGGAACTTTAAAACAAAACGGGATGCACAGGCATACATCGATAGCTTCACAGCAGCCGCCTCTAACAGCCTCGATATGACATTCGCCGAGCTGTACACGGTTTACCGTGCTGATATGTCTAAAAGGCTGAGGCAAAGTACGATGATCACCAAGGAACATATAATCCAAACAAAGGTAATGCCCTATTTCGGCAGTAGGACGATCACAGACATCAAAGCAGCCGATATACGCAAATGGCAGGCGGAATTAATCGGATCTGAATTATCGGAAACCTACATAAAAACCATAAATAATCAAATTAGCGCCGTGTTTAATTACGCGGTCAGATATTACGATTTACCCTATAACCCGGTGACACGCGCCGGTTCGATCGGGAAAGGACGTGCCCCCGAAATGCGGTATTGGACTGTAGAAGAGTTCGATAAGTTTGTTA
>CACZCM010000218.1 GCA_902779615.1 uncultured Ruminococcus sp.
ATACTCTGAGCACTCGGCTGTTTGGTCGAGTGCTTTTATTTTGTGAGAAGTATTTTCAGGAATTTATGCGGTGTTGCCTTAAGGCGGCAGTATTGAAGAGAAATATCCGGGTGTGTATTACATTACCGGAGTGCTGGCGATACCCACACAGTTTATTCTCACAAGCATTCTCAGCAAAGATTTTCATACTTGTTTGCGAGTGTTGAGCAACAAGGCGAGAGAATTGCGTTGGACGCAAAAGCTGCGATGGGTACATTGGGTATCTCTGCATCAGGTCAGCTCAGATACATGACTATGCGAGATCCCTTGTTCGGACGGAAAGCTGTATGCATCTCCGATCCTCGACTGTTTTAACGGCGAGATCGTCGCTCTCGAAATGCGAGACAACATGAAGAAGGAATTGTGCATCGATACTGTTGAAATATGAGAGAATCTCTCGACAGCACTGTTTAACGGTAAATAATTATAGAATTATACCCGTTTCTCCATGCATTTGGCAGAAACGGGTATTTTTATTGTATTGCAGCGGCGATCGTTTTCAGCTTTTCAAATTTATCCATATCGAGTTTCAAATCACCCATAGGGTACTCACGACCGAGCGTTTTGTACTTTCCTCGTCCAAAGCAGTGGTAGGGCAGAAGCTCATACGTGATATTTTGCTTATCCTTCAGAAAATCCGCTATTGCCAAAATATCCTCTTCCGTGTCGTTGAAAGTGGGGATAACCGGCGTTCTGACCCTTTTCGGCAAGTCGGGATAATCACTGCAAAGCCTGCTGAAATTATCAAGAATTACGGAGTTGCTCTTTCCCGTATATTCAAGGTGCTTTTGCTCGTTCATTGACTTGATATCAAACATTATATAGTCGAGGTGCTTTGCCGATTCAAAGAGCGTTTCATAATTTGCATATCCGCACGTTTCGATAGCTGTAGAGATGTGCCTTTTTTTTGCTTCTTTCAGCAGCTCGATCAGAAACTCTCCGTGTGTCAGCGGTTCGCCGCCGCTTACAGTTATTCCGCCGCCGTCTTTATAAAACGCAGCGTCACGCTCGGCAATGTCGATCAGCTCTTTGACTGAATAATTTTTTCCTTCAAGCTTTATTGCCTTTGAAGGACATACATCGGCGCATTGCAGACAGCGGCGGCATTTTTCCATATCAATCACCGCCTTGTTATTGTGAAACGAAACGCCGTCCTCAGGCAGCACTTTTGTGCAAAAACCGCATTCCGAAAGCCCGATACATTTATCGGAAAGGTAAGATATCTCTTGATCGTACCTCTGAGATTCGGGATTGCAGCACCAGCGGCAGCGCAGGGGGCAGCCTTTAAGGAATATGACGGTTCGGATTCCCGGACCGTCATGGAGAGAATAGTGCTGAATATTAAAAACGTAAGTCAAAATAAACCGCCTCATTTTCGTCCCGCGCCCTGCATAATTTAGGACGCGGGTTTTATTGTGCGTTACTTTTTAATTATGTGCGCGTATTGCCTGCGGGTGCATACCCGCCCCGGACCGTCATGGAGAGAATAGTGCTGAATATTAAAAACGTAAGTCATGTTAAACTGCCTCGTGTTCAGTACGTGAGATCAGGTCGTCCTGCAAGTCCTTCGTAAGCTCTGTAAAATATGCGGAGTACCCTGCAATGCGTACAAGAAGATTTCGATACAGCTCGGGCTGCTGCTGCGCCTTTCTCATGGTGTCGGTGTTGAGCACGTTGAACTGAATGTGCCACAGCTTTAGGTCACGCCATGTTTTGATAAACTGCACAAGCTTTTTCGTGCCCTCATCGCCCTTTACGCAAGATGGGCTGAGTTTTACGTTGATAAGTCTTCCGGCGTGTTCGTTGTATCCGAAATTCTTTGTAGCGTAATTTGAAAGCAGAACCGCAGTCGGACCGTTGATGTCCTGACCTTGAGATGCGCTTGAACCGTCGGAGAGCGGAGTCCCCGCAAAGCGTCCGTTCGGCGTAGCACCAACGACTTTGCCAAAAGGTACGTGCGATGTAAACGGCACGAGCCTGAGATCCATGTGAACTCCAAGCTCACGGCTGTACTTTCTCGTAAACTCCTGCGCTTCACGGTCGAGCAGCTTGCCGATCGAGTCGGTGTAGGGGTCGTCGTTGCCGTAGGAGGGGGAGTTCAGAAGTATCTGACGGATCGCCTCATAGCCCTTGAAGTTGTGCTCAAGCGCTTCCTTTATTTCGGCAAGTGTCAAACGCTTATCCTCGAATACATTCTTTTTGATCGCAGCGAGCGAGTCGATGACAGTTGCAAAGCCCATGTACTCGAAATATCCGAGGTCTATGCCGCCATCGATCTTCGGTTGGTGAATGTCGATATATTGCTCTCGGCACAGCTTGTGGAGCGCAGAGCCAAGAGGCGACGCAAAATGCTGCGCGCGCAGGCGAATGATCTGTTTTTGCTGAATGAATGCATGCTTTAGAAAAAATCGTTGCTGCTTCAAAAAAGCTTCGATAAGCTCGTCAAACGACTTGAATTCGGTGAATTCTCCTGTTTCAAGCCCAAGCAGCTCGTCGCCGTATTTCTGCATGCGTCCGTTATACACTACCATTTCAAGCGCCGCTGCAAAATTGATGTATGCGTTGGGACTTGTGTATGTGTCACGATTCGGCATACGGCACTCCGAGCAGCCCGAAACGCTGTAATCGTACGCTTCTTCAAATGTCGCACCTTTTGATAACAGCAGCGGGATAACGTCCTCGTCGTTTAAAAGCTTCGGAAAGCCCTCGCCTGATTTGATGGTCTCGGCGACCTCGTACAGATAGCGTTCGGGGCTTTGTGAGTGGATACGCGCGGCAAGATCGGGATAGTTGAGCGGAAATTCGCGCTTTGACTTGAGCAGGATATACGTCAGTTCGTTAGTCGCATCATATCCGTCTTTCGTCTGACCGCCGATCGTAACGGCTTCCCAGTGAGCGTATCCTTCGTTGAACGCGCCGCCCGTGTCGGAAAGATAAAGGTCGAT
>CACZCM010000219.1 GCA_902779615.1 uncultured Ruminococcus sp.
AGCGAAAGCCCTGGTAAATCAAGGCCAGAGTTCCTTGCGCGGGGCTCAGATCGCTTCGGTGAAGGATGGGGAACTCTATCAGATTGAGGCAGATAAAGAAAATCGTTATGCGATGTTGACGGAGGCCAATGCGATTGCGCAGATTACTTATCTGGATCAGCAGGCGAAGCGAATATCGGCTGAAAATGCCTATTATGAACAGCAGCAAACAGTGGGCGAACAGTCCGCTGCGTTAGATAAAGCACAGTCGGATTATGAGCGGATTGTAGCGGAGTGGTTGCTGGATATCAATACGAATCTGACCAAGGCCCAACAGGATTTGGCTAGTGCAGATGAAGAATTGAAAAAGGCAGATGAAAAAAATCGTTTGATACAGATTGTGGCACCTGATGATGGCTATGTGAGCAATTTGGCGGTGCATACGGTAGGTGGTGTGGTTACAGCAGCACAGCCGTTAGTGGAAATCGTGCCGCGGGATACGCCGCTAAAGCTGGAAGCATGGGCGGAGAATAAGGATATCGGCTTCTTGCATGAGGGTCAGACGGCACAGGTCAAAGTGGAAACCTTTGAGTTTCAGAAATATGGAACAATACCAGCTAAGGTAGTAAAGATAAGTCCAAATTCCGTTGATGACCCGGATAAGGGCAGAGTGTATCGCCTGATTCTAGAGCCTGAGGCGGATACGATAAAGATTGATGGTACAGAGGTACCGCTGCTTAGTGGGATGAATGTCACCGCCGAGATTAAAACGCGTTCTAAGCATATTTATGAATATTTCTTGGAGCCATTCCGCAAGTATAAGAGTGAATTCTTGAGGGAGAGAGCGTAATGGCAGAGAGAGAAAAAATGACGGTGGATTCGGGAGCGGCGTGCTTTTTGCGGGTGCTCCATTATCTGGGTCGTTCGATGTCGGCAGAGGATTTGCGGCGCAGCTATATTTTCCCAACGGGCAGGATGGAGTATTTATCTATGGTGCGCATTGCCCGTGAGCTGGGCCTGGAGGCGGGACTGCTGGGGTACCCGCATGAGGATGGGGGGCTTGCTATACCACCTGTGCCAGCAATCGCCAAAATGAAAAACGGCGAGTATATTATGGTCAGTCAACAAGCTGCGGATAAAATCAGTATTATACAAAAACCACTCCGCCATAAAAGCGGAGAGGTTTTTTTATCATATAGAATATTTATTTTTATACATTTCGTATTCGCTTTCGAATTCTTTATTGCCGGTGCGTTTTACAATATTCAGATACTCATGTGCGTCAAACAAATACTGATCCGTTTCTATAATAGCAATGGCAACATTCGAACAGTGGTCGGAAACTCTTTCACAGTTTGTGAGAAGATCGGAAAGAATAAATCCAAGCTCTATCGAACATTCACCGGCTTTAAGACGCTGAATATGCTTCGTCTTAATGTCAATAATAAGGTTGTCGATAACCTCTTCCAAAGGCTCGACCTGTTTTGCAAGCTTTGTGCTGTTATCGATGTACGCTTCCGTTGTTGTGTTGAGAATCTCGGTCAGTGCATCAATGAGAACGGCAACCTCTTTTTTAGCCTGTTCGGAGAAGCTTAATTTCTTTTCGTGCATCTCCTCCGCAACCTGAAGAATATTTACCGCATGATCGCCGATGCGCTCAAAATCACCTATCGTATGAAGCTGACGTGAAACGCTCTGGCTGTCAGGGTCTGAAAGCTCCTTACCCGAAAGCTTTACGAGATACGTTCCGAGCTTGTCCTCATAGAGATCAAGCAGATCCTCGTTTTCAAGAATCTCTTTACAGACCTTTTCGTCATAGTTGTCTATAAGATCGATAGCTGAAAAAATTGTCTCCTTGGCGAGTCTTGCCATTTTTTTGCACTTGCTGTTACATTCATGAATAGCAACGGACGGAGTCGAGAGCAAGCGGATATCAACGAAGCTGTAAACCTCATCTGCAGCAGTTCCTTCCGAGCTATCCTTGATAACCATGTATGCAAGCTTTTCAAGCTGCTTCGAGAAAGGAAAAAGAAGCACAACCGTTGCAACGTTGAATATACTGTGAACGATAGCGATTCCGAAAGCGTCAATCGGAGTGTCATAAATCGGCAAATCAATGAATGATTTAAGAACACAATACAATGTAAGATAAACAACAGTACCGATGAGATTAAAGGAAATATGAATTATAGAAACTCTTTTTGCGTTTCTGTTTACACCGATACTTGAAAGAACTGCCGTAACGCATGTACCGATATTCTGACCCATAATGATCGGAATAGCCATGGAGTATGTCACGCTTCCGTTAAGTGCCAGTGCCTGAAGAACGCCGACCGAAGCGGCCGAACTCTGAATTATACCCGTGAACAGAGCACCTATAATAACACCCAGTATCGGATTCTTGAACATCGTGAGAACATTTCCGAAATTCGGATCATCGGCAAGCGGAGCAACAGAATTTTTCATCATCTCCATACCTGTCATAAGTATGGAAAAGCCAACCAGAACAGAACCTATACTTTTTTTCTTATCCGATTTTCCCGTCATTATGAAAATCATTCCGATAAGAGCCAGAAGCGGAGAAAAAGACTCCGGCTTCAGAAGATTTACAAAAACATTATCGCTTTCGATACCCGACATACTGAGTATCCATGCCGTAATGGTAGTACCTATATTCGAGCCCATAATGACGCATATCGTCTGCCCCAGCTGCATAATACCCGAGTTTACGAGTCCGACCAGCATAACCGTGACGGCCGATGAAGACTGAATTGCAACAGTAATCGCCATTCCAAGAAGCAAGCCCTTCAACGGATTCGAAGTAGTCTTTTTCAGAAGAGATTCAAGCTTACCGCCTGCCATTTTCTCAAGACCGCTTGACAGCATATTCATTCCGAACAGGAAAAACGCCAATCCTCCGCACAAGGTAAATACCGAAAAAATATCCATATTCACACACC
>CACZCM010000220.1 GCA_902779615.1 uncultured Ruminococcus sp.
TACTCGACACGCAAAATGAAACAGGTGTGGTTGTAATGACAAACCAAGGCGGCGAATACATATATACTATGGATATGATGAATATGATCTTCGGAGAATACGACCCGGAAAGCTACTGGGGAACAACACCTGCAGCAACGAAAGGAAGCTACAGGTGCTCTCGCACAATACTAAAGGGTGGTTTAAAGCTGTACAGCCTGAGTTTCAGCAGGTTTGATGGCAGTGAAGAGTTTTTTTACGTACCCGACGAATCAACGGGTAACGTCTTAGATACGACATCAGACTACATAAAAACATCCGAAGCCGTAAGGATCTTTGAAATATCTATAGCCTGTCTCTGGGTAATATCGGTTTTATCGTGTGTGATAATGATCTTGATAAAGCTTGTGCAAAAGATCATAAGAAAAGAAGGACGTCCGCTCGGAAAGTGGGCAGTCGCATTAATGCTCAGCGAAATTGCGGTCATTCCGTTTGGCGTTTTCGCAGGCTTAAATGCTTTGTGGAGTGAACTTCCCGCAGACAGCTACTTTTGGGCATTTTATGTGATATTCGCACTGACGGTCATAATCGTACTGCTTGTAGTGTTAGGTATCATTTTGCTCATTAAAACAG
Source organism: uncultured Ruminococcus sp. (assembly GCA_902779615.1). Taxonomy (GTDB): domain Bacteria; phylum Bacillota; class Clostridia; order Oscillospirales; family Acutalibacteraceae; genus RUG592. Next base: position 613 of record CACZCM010000220.1, read on the forward strand.
AAATGAAAAAGGGAACAAGAGCATTTAATACGATCGTACTCTCCACAGCGGTCATTTCGGCGGTTAATATAATTTATTGGAATCTGTGTGTGTTTTGGATAACGTAAGAGATCTGAAGCTGCCGAACAAAAGCAGCAAATAAATTGTTCGTACAGAAGATGTAAGAAGTAGGGGAGCTTTCTCCGGTGTGAGAGCTTCTTGCCCGGTGCACTTTTTTCCGAAAACGTCGCGGTCAAGGCGGAAAAAGCGGATAAAACACCCCGAAAATGGGCTGAAAATAGCCGAAAATACGCCAAAAAAGCCTGCCGCAGTAGAGTACGAATAAGTAGCCAAAATCCCGAAAAGCGCATGGTTATGCGGCTTTTTCGGGATTGATTTTTGTGCTCTGGTTCTATTTCGGTTCTGTTTTCAAAAAATGCGTGTTTTTGAGCATAAAAAGAGCGGCATTTTCTTTTACTGTCATACCCCATCAACGATCTCTTCAATATCAACCAAAATAATATTTCCCTCGCTTTCGGCAGCTGCGGTGAGCTTGTCATCAAAGCCGCTTTCGGAAAACAGATAGTAGTGAAAATCGGCTCTTTCCTGCTGTGGCAGCAGCTTGGCGGCTGTATCGAGATACTCACCGTAAGAAAAGGGTCTGCCCTTAAACTTGCATTCGCCCACAAGGTATTCATCGGAATTTTGAGAAATTGCAAGCAGATCTATTTCTGTTTCCTGTATTTCCGTGCTGTCCTTGCGGCGGACTGTAGTCTTGCCCCACCATCGTCCCATTCGCTTGTATCGGAACGGGAGCTTGTTGACCTTTTGCTTTTCTCTGATATACTCACGGCATACATCTTCAAAGGCCAAGGACGCAAATTCGTGAAGGTCCGGCTTGATCGCATATTCAAATACTCCGTCCACATCGCCGCTCTCAAGCTCGGAGTAATTTGTAAAAACGAAGGCATACCAGAACCGGAAGAAATTATCGGTTATACGGTAGAACCCTCGATTCGAGTTGGCTCGCTCTTTCGTGCCTTCGCTTATCGAAAATTCACGCTCGACGATTTCCAACTCAATAAGATTTTTGAGGTATACGCTCGTTTTTGAGGTGTCGTCGATCAGCGACTTTACGCTGATCTCATTCAGCTTTGTGTTTCCGAGAGCAACTGCCTCGATGATAGAGTTGTACAGCGACGTTTCACGAAGCTCCTGCCGAAGAAGAAATTCGACTTCACTGTAAAGAGCGCAGCCCTTTGTCAGAATGTTATTCTTGATATTGTCCTCCAGGGAAATATCAGGGTCAAACTGTTTAAGGTAATGCGGAATACCGCCGAGCACAGCGTAAGCGATTATCTTATCCCGCTCGGAATAGTTTGGGAAAAACTTTGCCGCATCGTAAAAGCCCATCGACTCCATCTTGTAGATGCCGGTAGCTCTGCCGTAAAGCGGATTCTTTTCGGCAAGCAGCTCCTTCTCGATAAAGCTCATCGCGCTGCCGCAAAGCACGATCATTACATTTTCGTCCTTGAGATACTCATCCCAGAGGGTTTGAAGTATCGAGGGTATGCTTGTGTTGCCCTTGCACATATAAGGAAACTCGTCAATGATAAGCAGCCTTTTGCTGTTGCCATAACGCAGTTCGGCAACACTTTTCAAAGCCGATTCCCAGTCGGAAAACTCTTTGATGTAGCTTGCAGCGGGGATATTCTCCCTAAGCAGTTTTTGCGAAAAGCTGCGCAGCTGCAATTTATCCGAGACCTCACGGCAGGAGTAGAAAATGTGAGGCTTCCCTTTGCAGAATTCACGGAGAGTTTCAGTCTTGCCGACACGCCTTCTCCCGTAAAGCACAACGAGCTGACCGCCCTTGCCGTTGTATTTATCTTCCAGAAATTGCAGTTCCTTTTTTCTTCCAATAAACATATTATCACCTGCCGTTACATCTAATCGTGATTTAGTAAATCGTGATTTGGTATTATTATATACCATTTATGATATGAAAATCAATAACGGAGAAAACTTTTTCTGAAATAATTTTGCTTGTATTATGTATCGGCAGAGAATTTCAGGTGTATATTATAGTACTGTCGAGCCATGTAGTGGGGGGCGCCCGAGCGGGCGCAAGCAGTACGCGATAATAGTTTGAGGGAACCACTGATTTAATCTACCCCCATCAAGAAAAATATGGTATAATAGATACATCAAAACAACAGGGGGCAAAACAAATGAAACAACAGAGCTTCAGCGATTTCGAGTACAGTTGTCGCAAGAAGAAAACCAAGCGGGAGGAATTTCTTGATGTAATGGAAGAAATCATTCCGTGGGATGAATGG
>CACZCM010000221.1 GCA_902779615.1 uncultured Ruminococcus sp.
CTTCAAGCTGCTTGCAGATCTCCGTGATATCGCCGATGATCTCGCCTGTCTCTTCATCGACAAGAACCGTGTCGGTCAGTCTTGCGATTTCTTCGTTGATCTCATAAAGTTTCATAGTCATCGTCCCTTTCTTCTTTGATGGTCATTTCGGTTACTGTCTTGCCGGGTACAATCACCGTAACGCTTACCGGCTCACCGAGCAGGAGCCTTAAGAGCTTCTCTCTGACGGTTGTTTTGCGTACTGTGGCGATACCCTTGTTTCTCTTCGGCTTGTGCTTTGAGATGGTGATCTCCAGAGAATTGTTCATTTTATTTCACCCCGCTTTTACCAGCCTTCGGCATACTGTGTACAGGCGACAAAAAAAGCCGGATGCACACTCAGAAGAGCGTTTACAGACTTTCAGACGCACTTCGGGTATAGCTATCCCGTTGTTGGCTTGTAGTCTATAAACACCCTGCTGCCGTATGCATCCGGCCGTTGGTTGTTGTTTTTTCAGTCGCTGTCGTGACTGTGGTTAAATAATAACACAGTTTTATCGGATTTTACAGGACAGAAAATGTCCTTTTTTTGCGCACTCGTTTTTGTTTATATTCACTCATTCCAATCGAATTATATCTCGTATTATGTTTTTATTACACAATTTTATTGTATTATTTTTCTATTTATGAATATTACTCGCTTAAATAAGGCTTTTCAGGTGGACAAAATCTGTCCGGTCAGCATAAAGAAAAATAAAAAAATTTCCGACCACCATTCTTGATGATCGGGATTATTGTTCTAATATTAATTGTTCTTGGGAATTGCTAATTCATTCAAATTTTTGCTGCGAAGGTATTTGTTTGCTTCATCGATTCCTTTATCCCAAAAAGCCCTTAAGATATAATCTATAGCCTGATGTCTTCTGTCAAATTCCTGAATTGGATTATATGTTTTTTGCAGAAGCATCATACTCAGCCAATCGGGTAATCGCCAAATAAGACACAATGCTACTACCATATCCATGGGCATTTTTTCTATAGGGTTATTAAGTGCTCTTTTTAATGTCTTATCGCTTATATTAAGCTTCTCAGAAATAGACTCCCTTGTATCGCCGTTAAAGTGCATTATTCTATCAAATTCTTCTACAAGATCACCATTCATGAATTCCATCTTGTATCTCATTTTCGCAGAAATCTCATCTATTTTATGTTTCTTCATAATAGGAGTCAAAAATTCTAAGGTTCTTTGAACATAATCGTAATCAAAGCACAGCCGCCCAAGCACAAAATGTCCGACACGGTTCTGAACATACTGTCTCCTAAAGCGAAGGCAGCATTTATCAACATTTTCGTTAGCCCAATCTGTAAGCTCGTATTCTCCCGATGCCCTTGTCACATACTTTGGAAGTTTTCTGACTACATGACCGCCTGCGTGTATATACTTCTCGCTGTAGATTAGCTTGCGAAGCTCGCTGTTAGTCTCACAGAGCTTTTTGAGCATAAATTCGCTTATAATAAACGTATGTTCTTCTACCAAAAAATTCTCTTTGTCAAAAGCAAATGGACGCACTCTTTTGCTGTCAACATAATTCATCGCACCGACAGCTTCAATGTGGCCGAGCTGGATCATTCTTGCCCTTATACGGAATTCGGGGAGACCCAGTGCTTTATATAGTCTCCTGCCTATAATATCATAAAGCTCTCCCTTGTGTCTGTAATAACGAACATCTCTCATTTCTGCGTAGATTCTTTCCCGCATATCGGATACCGGCATCATGAGTGCAAAAGCTCCCCTGTTAGCCTGATTCTCCATAAAGAACAGCGGGTCTTTGGAATTCTCGGCTTCTTCTGGCGTGATTTCTTTCATCTTCATTTTGCGGGTATCGTTACACGCAAGCTCCTGTAATCTCATAGCAAGATAGTGCTTTACGTAGTGAATACACTCGTGGAAAATATTAAAATCGGAGTATTCTCTTCTGATACAGTTTGTGTTGACAACGATTGTATCGGCAGATATTTTTACTTTATGCGGTTTTTCGTCTTTGCAGCGTACTTTTTTACCGTTCTCGTCTTCTACATAGAAGTCCTGACCTACAACAAGCTCGCTGTCGCTGAAAAACACCATGCTGTCAATACCGTCATGGTTATAAACAGGAAGATACTCGATTTTCAGCCCCATACGGCGAGCAAGCTCTTTAGCATCACGAGCCTTCGGGTTTGTGAGCGCTTCTTTCATCCCGTACCATTCCCATATTCTCTCGGCAGCATAATCGACATCAATATTCTTATATACAGGAACAAGATAAGATGATAAGCGTGTAAGTCCTTTATGTTCAAATTCCTTGTCCATTCCATATATATCGCATTCAAAATCAGGATTGAATCTACAAAAACATCTTAGCATACCTTGCCAGTTAAAGACACCTTCGGAAGTATCAAGAGCTATTTTTATTTCAATGTCCGTGTAAAAACTCGATCTGTCAATTCCCCAAAATTTTAAATTGTCAAGCGTATAGCACTGCATAGTTAAGTGTTCGGTAATGATTTTACGCTTCGTTAATTGGTCGAGTTCACCGCATTCGAGTGCCTCATTCAAATATTCATAGATATTATTTCTCATATTCCCGTGTTTTCTGTCAAAAAAATACGAGTTGAATGTGGTAAAATCCGCCACCATTATCTTGCCGCTTTTGTCTTTACCGGCTGCATCTTTTGGAATCCCCGGCTTGGAGCAGTCGGTTATGCGTATGTCTTCGTTGTTATCATACACTATTTTTTCATTACTGTCAAAGCTTGAATCAATTATTGCGTTCATCGCAGTCACCTTCCTGTTTTGTTTCTTTTCTTCCTATGGCTAACACTTTCTTGCAACATTATATCACAAGCTTTATGTTTTGTAAAA
>CACZCM010000222.1 GCA_902779615.1 uncultured Ruminococcus sp.
TTTCTTCCTTTTTCTGTTGGGGTGAGCTTCGGGTGAGAAATCCCCCTTAGCTTCCCCGAGCGGATTTCTCAAAAACCTCATGAAATCCGGACTTTCTTCAATTCTCCCCCTAATCCCCCGAAAAATACAGTCCCCCTATTCTATGAAAACCGCATATCAAATTCAAGCGGATTTTGTCGAAGCGAGGGAAAGTTTTTTTAGTCTACTTTTCCTCTTTATTGCCAGTTTCGCCTTCGTATTACGACCGCCGTTTTTCGGCAGCCGCGAAGGCAGATGCGGGCAAGGCCCGCACCCCTTTAAAAACTATTTGGAGGTATATTTTTATGAAAAAACAAGCGAAAACAGAAATTCTTTCCTGCCGGGTAACGCCCGAGCAGAGAGAAATGATTGAAGAAAAGGCGTTATCTTCCTACCGAACGCCGAGCATGTATCTGCGTGACTGTGCGCTGGATAAGAAAATTATTGTGATAGAAGGCGTCGACGAGCTCGCTTCCGAGCTGAGAAAAATCGGCAACAACCTCAACCAACTGACGCGCGCGGTCAACTCCGGCTTCGCTTATGAGGTGGATTTGCGCGAGACGAGAGAGGAGGTGGCGAGGATATGGCAATCGTTAAATTCGCTCCTGCAGGAAGTCCGCTGAACAATATCTTCGACTATGTCATGCGCGACGAGGCGACTGAGGACAAGCTCGTCAGCGGTGTAAACTGTTCTCCCGAGAGCGCACTCGATGAATTTCGGTTTGTTAAGAAGCGTTTTCACAAGGAGGACGGCAGGAGTTACTACCATATTGTACAGTCATTCTCGCCCGACGACGACCTCACTCCCGAGACGGCTCACGAGATCGGCTTGAAATTTGCGGACTACTTTCCGGGCTTTCAGATCGTCGTCGCTACCCATGTTAACACCAACGCCATCCAAGAGTTAATATGTAAAGGGTGGTTTCTGCCATCTAATACATATATGACTGCGGCTCATTTGTGGTGAATTGAAAAGCAGTTGTAGGAAAGGAGTATAATCTACAATCCGAACTGTAAAAACGATTACTACGAAAGGAGCCTGTTATGGAACAGAAAACTATTTTTGAACATCTTGGCGGTACATACAGCCAACAGGGAGATTATCTGCTCCCGAACCTCACCTTGCCCGATACAAAGGAATATGTGATCGGCAAGTACGGACATTTGCGGCAGAGGTATCTCAAAAAGCACCGACCGATTCTCTATACAAACTTGCTTACCTCTTGCAAGTTGTCTGAGCATTTAGCCGATATTGAGGAAGAATGCAGCGAGCGTATGGACAGCCTTGTAAAAGCTATGGCTAAACAGGAAGGAGTTACCGAAGCGCTCAAAGCTGCCGACCAAATGGTGTGGGTACGACGCATGAATAATATCCGCAACCGAGCCGAAGAAATCGTATTGAACGAAATTGTATATGTATAGCAAAAGCCCGTTGTCAGCGTTAATTCGTTGACAACGGGCTTTTTCCGTTTATTCATCTTTTTTATTCTTTTCTCTGTTCTTATACACGTTGTACTGATTCTTACATCGTGGGCTGCAAAAGACAGCGCTTGGTCGGCTTGCTACGAAGAATTTGGAGCATTTCTTGCACACCCTCATAGAATTGTTTTTGTCGGTCAACATAAAGGACAACATCATTTGTATGCCAAGCAAGAGCGAATGAAAATCCCATACAAGCGTCGGTTGTTCAAGCAATTCAATGTGGTAGCTCGGAGCATTACCGTCAAACGCACGGATACTCTGCCGCATTAGCTGTTTGTAGTCATCGTCTATCCTGTCGTAGTCGTTGTAATACAGGAACACCGTCGTAGCATTAAACGCCCAATCGGTAAACACATGCTTCATCCATTCGTAGCTCTCGGCATACCGACGTTGAAAGCTCATATTGACCGCCATCGGTCTGTCGCTCATTGTCATAGCGAGCGCCATCATCATATTGTCACCTTCAATATTCCATAAGGATTCCACGCTGCGCTTTACTACATCGAGTTTGTCAAAGGGAAAGAACAGATTGAGATAATCTTCGGTTGACATCGTTTCATTTTTGATGAAACGATTCTTTGGCAGGTATACCGCTTCATAGTCCATAAAGGAAGGTGTGGTCGGCAACGCCGTCATCAATCCGAACAGCCCGTACTTTTCAGCAAAGGCTTTTATCTCGGCTTGTATTTCTATATCGTCCTGTTCCTGTTTCATACCCAAGCGCCCGATATACAAAGCGTCTAAGACTAACTGCTGATATTCTTTCAGCGGATCGTATATTTGTAGGCTGAGCGTCAGCACAGGCTGTCAAATACAGCTTGCCGTTTTCGGCTTGTTTCCATTCATATTCGCTGTATCGTACCCAAGTTGAATTGGAATGATCAAATTGAAAGCTCATATCTATCACCAATGTAATCTAAAGTCAAAATAATATATTACTATTATACTAACTGTCCTTGTCGTCGTCAAGGGCGGTTATATTTTTATCTAAAAAATCTCTTTCCCTTAGTGTAAGCGGCAGTTCTTTGTCAGATCGCTTTTTCAGTATAGGCAATAGATTTGTCTGTATCTTATTCAACGCCGTCGCCCGTACCTTTCTGATGTTTCTGTCGGATTGTTTTCGCACAGCCGCCAAAACCTTTGTGCTTACTCTCCTGACAATATTGTTAAAGATAATTTCCTTGTGATCGTCGGATAGATTGTTTAATATCTTTGAAAGCTCGCCGTCTGTTACTAATTCGTTCAGCTCAAAGGGGCATTGAAAAATTGCGTCTATATAATCGCCCTTGCGGATTTGCTTTATCAGCACATCATTAACATCATAAGGAATAATCTCGCCGTCAAGCGCAGCACCATAATCAAGCGGAATATCT
>CACZCM010000223.1 GCA_902779615.1 uncultured Ruminococcus sp.
AGAACGAAGCTCCGGGGAGACAATCTCTCTCCGGAGCGGACAAGAGGTGATTACATGGAATACAGATGTTTAACAGATTTCGAGCGTATCAAAGCGTATATCGATAATGATAGACCGATAGCATTTGACTTTGAAACATCTCCCGATAAACTCTACCGTAGAGAGGATAAAGCGGCACTTGACGCACATAAAGCACATATTGTCGGTATCAGCTTTTCTGTTGACGAGGGCGATGCGATCTATGTACCGCTTGCACATAACAGTAATACTAATGCAGAACAGCAGAACAAGCTGTGGGAATTTCTCAGATTATCGGTTTTTGAAAACCGTGACCGAGTAAAGATTGCTCATAACCTTGCGTTTGAAGCGATGTTCCTATATGCAAAGGGAATTATCGTCCAGCAGCCATGCTATGATACGATTGCCGCTGCCCAGCTCACCCTTAAAGCTCCGTATGAGTTTAGAACACTGCACGACAGCGGTCTGAAGCTCCTTGCAATACAGTTATACGGTGCCGATATGCCGTCATTCGAGAAAGTCACTAACGGCAGGCATTTCGATGAAATGTATCCGCAGGAGTATGAAACTATCAGATACGCTTGTGCCGACTCGGACTATACGCTGCGTCTGTACTACAGATTCAATGCGTGGTTCAACAGCTATTTGCCGCAGCATCGTGTTATCGTAGAGCAGCTTGAATCTCCGACAGCCGTTTATTGCGGAATGATGAAATACAACGGTGTGCCTGTTGACAGAGTGCTTATGCAGCGAAAAAACGAAGAAGCTACAGCAAAGATTGATATCATAAAATCTGAAATCGACAGCATAACAGGCGGAGTCAATATAGGTGCGAACGCATCAACAGCAGCCTTCAAAAAGTATTTGTATGAAACGCTCGGACTACCCGTGTTGAAAACGACAGAAAAGAACAAGGAAGCGGCAGATGATGCAGCTATGCAGATGCTAAAGGAATGGTGCGAGAAGCAAAATCCCGATTATGTAAGGTTATTTGAACTTGTCCAGGAATATCGCAAATGGGGCAAGCTCAAAAGCACCTATATCGACGGTTACTTCTCTCATATCAATGATGAGACATATCGTATACACCCTGACTTTATGCCGCTCGGAACGGAGACAGGCAGGTTTGCAGCCCGTAATCCAAATTTGCAAAATTGCCCCAGGAAAACGAACGATCCTATCGGTGTGCGTAATTTTATCTGTGCAACAAGAGGAAATATCCTGATGTCGCTCGACTTCTCTCAGATAGAGCTTCGTGTCGGTGCTTTTTACTGCCGTGACGAAAAGATGCTTGAAACCTACCGCAGCGGAGGCGATATTCATGCACAGACTACATCTGTCATTTTCAATGTTCCGTTTGAGGTAGCTGTTGATAAGAACGCACCCGACTATAAGGAGCATAGAACGATAGCGAAAAACTGTAACTTCGGCGTGTTCTACGGATTGTTTCCGAAGGGCTTACAGCAGACGCTTAAATTCAAGGCAGGTCTGGATACTTCCCTTGACCGCTGCCGTGAGATCATAGCAAATCTTAAAGCAGGATACCCCGGACTGACTAAGTGGCAGGAGCAAACAAAGAAACGAGCACAAATTACCTGTTACGCAGAAACTTGGCTCGGCCGCCGTCGTTATCTGCCCGGAATGTTATCGGACGATTGGGGCAAACACTCATTTGCTGAACGCTGTTCGCTCAATACTCCGATTCAGGGAACGGCAGCGGATATTCTCAAAGCCGCTTGTGCGCGTATCGTTGCCGGACTGCCGGACAGAATGTGGCTTAAACCGCTGCTGCAAATCCACGATGAGCTTGTATTTGAATTACCTATAGACAAGTTAGACGAAGCCGTGGAGTTTGTGAAAGAGTGTATGGAACAGCAGCCCTATCCGGAATTTGATGTCCCTATCGTAGCAGAGGCGGCGATCGGACTTCGCTTCGGAAATATGACAGAATGGGAGGACTTTATCCGTGAGCGTGAACAAGTATAACAGCGAGGGTTACTACGACCCGACAGCGTATGAAGCTCTGACGATCATTGACAGAGAGATCTCCCAAAGGAAATACACTCGACCCCGACGCTTTATGCCAAAGGTATACATCTGCTCACCGTTCAGGGGAGATGTTGCGAACAATGTCATTAAGACAAGAGCATATTGCTCGTTTGCCGTAAAGCAAGGACGAATTCCCTTTGCAAGCCATCTGCTCTTTCCGCAGTTTATGTCGGACAGCGACCCTAACGAGCGAAATCTCGCCCTGTTCATGGCGCTTGTGTATCTCGACTGCTGTAAAGAGTGCTGGGTGTTCGGAGATACGATCTCTGAGGGTATGGAAAACGAAATCAGATACGCAAAGCGTAAAAATATTCCCGTGAGATATTTCACCGAGGATTGTACGGAGGTGTTTCAGTGAGCTTTCCGCAGGAATTAATGAATAAAAAGCAATGGGTGTGCTGGAGATATGAGCCCGACCCAAACGGCGGCAAACCTAAGAAAATGCCGATCAACCCGAAAACGGGTAAGGGCGCTATGTCCAATAACCCGGATACATGGAGCGATTATCAGACGGCTTTTAACGCTACAACGAAGTTCGATTATACCGGTATAGGTTATATGTTCTCCAAAGATGACGATATAGTCGGCGTCGATATAGACCATTGCTATAACCCCGAAACAAAGGAATTCAACGATATTGCAAGAGCGATCATTGACAGACAGCCGACATATGTTGAGTTTTCTCCGTCCGGTGACGGCGTTCATCTGTATTTCAAGGGTACGAAGCCGAAGGGCAGTAGTAAGAACAGCGAGAAAGGCGTTGAGATGTACGACTCGGTGCGGTATTTTACC
>CACZCM010000224.1 GCA_902779615.1 uncultured Ruminococcus sp.
GCTATGCTATATATTTCAGAATATAATATCCAAAAACTATGAAAAAGCGGATATGCGTTTGAAATCGCGGTTTTTGCACACGAGGCCCTTCGCCCGTTCCCGAAGGCTTTTGTCACAGAGATTGATACCGCCCCTCCGTTTTGGTGGGCGTGCACAACCATGAGCGTTCTGCGTTGTTGATAATAACGGCTCTATCACTCAAAATCATTACCCACACGGTTTGTGTTCCGTTTCAACAACAACACTAATCTTTCTTCTCGACGTTACCTTTCCTGCGTCTGTGCCAACGATCACCGCGCTGTGCATGAAGCCGAGCATGACATTGTTTACAGAGACTGATCAAATTGTCTGCGTCGTGTGTTCCGCCCTCGGACAACGGCTTGATGTGGTGTACTTCCTCAACAGGAACATAGATCCCGTTGTCAAAGCACTGTTCGCAGAACGGGTGCGACTGCGCGTACTGTTTTCTGATACGCTGCCACTTTGTTCCGTAGCGGCGTTTTGTTTCGGGCTGTCGGTAATATCGCTCATACCTTTTATTTTCGGTACGCTGGTGTTCCTCGCAGTACCGACTGTCCGTCAGCTTAGGGCAGCCGGGATAGCTGCACGGTTTCTTTGGTTTTCTCGGCATTATTTTTCACCTCGGTGTTTTGGGTATAAAAAAGGACCTGCACAGCGTCAGCCATGCAAGCCCTTTTCAAGACAAGATTATTATAACGAGATCATTACTCGTACTTTATTGAGTAAAAGAAAAGCTCACATAACAAATACGTCATGCAAGCCCATATTTTCCTCAAAGTTTTGTTGTATACTTTCCTAAGTCTAATTATATCAGATCAAGCCTGATTTAGCAAGGTTTCACGAGCGTTTCATTGCGTTTCATCGCGTACTATATTATGAACAGATTGTAAACATTTTATTTTTGCAAAAAAAGATAGACTTGCAGCTTTATATCTTGCAAGTCTACCCTTATCAAATATTAATCATCAGCGCCAATGTATCTCAATTATGCAACGACTCAAAAACACTCGGAAAGCTTTTCTACTGCTTCGTTGTGAATACGAATTGCCGTACTCCTTGAACGATTAATCACCCTCGCAACATCTGCCCACTTAAAGCCTTCAACGTATCTGTATCGAAGAACCATTTGTTTCTCTGCATCACTCAGCTTGTCGATAATAGTGTTAACTTCTTCACATACTTCAACTAACTGCGCCTGTTTTTCTTCAATGTCACGCTCGATCTCGTCTGCTCTCTCAATAGCCCTTTCATACTGAGCAGAGGTACTTCTTGTTGCGTTGTAATGAGGCTCGAAGTTACTTGCCGAAATGCTCCTCGCCATACTGCGCCAACACTCGGCCTCTCGGTTACGGCTCTCTATGTATCCCTTAAGCTCTTGCACTTGATTCAAAAATTCCATAACGGTCATGCTGTTTCCTCCTTCTTTTTTGCCACCGCTTCTGCCTTAAGTCTTGATTTCGCACGGGCTATGAACTTCACAGGTCATCACCACCTCTGATCTCATCAATAACATGTGTAATACTTTCAATGTTTTCAACCACAAAGACTTTACAGCCTAATCGCTTGAGTCTTTTATGCACCGATATTTGAATCGCTCTCGGAACTTTGCCCGGAGCCTTTACTTCTACAAAGCCTACATTCCCATCAGACATTATTGCTGTACCAATTTAATCTTGAATTTTTCCAGATACAAAACGCAGGAAAGTGTGGGTTTATGCTGATTTTGTGAAATTGTGCTGTGAATCGTTTCAAGAATTAATTGGGGGATCAATAAAACAATTCTGTCGGGAACTCCTGCAAATCATGGAGACACGAACTTTAATGCAAGACCGCCTCTCCTTTTGACTTCATCACGAAGTCACTGTTCTATTTTTTTCTCATTTATCACAAATTCTCCTAAGGTGGTGGTCGATCATGGTCATTTCCTTAACTCTTCTATATAGTATTATTTTTTTATCCCTATAGTAACTTTTAGAATAGACCTTAACAAACCTCCACCCTTATTAATTATAATATTATTTCAAAATGCTATTTTTACACAAAATCTTCATCTTTCAGTTTCAGACCTAAGATAAAGTTACCCGTCTTTGTTTTTTTACGCATAAACCCTCTAATGTCGAGAGCGTTATAAAACTCTGTTGTGCTTCTCGCAAATTCTCCTACGCGCAAGCAATAAGCACGATAATCGCTGTAAAGCTCACCCGATTTCTGAACAGCACCCGATTCAACAATGCAGCACTCATCAAGGTAGTGAGTCAGCCAGTCATTGTCGCTCTTGAATTTTGTTACCGCTGCTCTCACACATTCAGGCTGTTCGATAACAAAACCGTTTGCAATGACCTTCTCGGCACCCTCAATAATCCATTCGAGAATATACCCTCCGCAGTTTTTTACGAGATACTCGGAGTAATTCTTAATATCCTTCTTGCCCTTGATCTTTGCCTTGAACGGAATAACAATCATTCTACGCCAGATACCATCGTCCATCGCTCCCACTCTCGGCAGGTGATTTGTGTATAGAACGAGCGTATGACTCGGCTTGAACGAGAACGGATCCTTGTATTTCTTCTCGGCGAAAATCTCATCGGTTGAGCAGAGCTGCTTTACGGTCGATGTATTAAGGCGCATACCCTCTTCAAGTTCAGCGGCAATCAGAAGCCTCTTCCCCTTTGCTTCCGCAAGCTCCGGCTTTACATTTCTCTTGCAGCCTACCGTCAGTGCATCTGCGGAGATATTGCCGCTGTAGTTTCCGAGAACGCTTGCAATAGAATTCCAAAAGGTCGATTTACCATTGCTGCCAACACCATATGAAATGATAAGTTCCTCACGATATACA
>CACZCM010000225.1 GCA_902779615.1 uncultured Ruminococcus sp.
TCTCCGGTCGCCAAGCGGCGACGGGCAATACGCGCACATAGTTTTACGAAAGCTACATTTTTGTGCCCGCGCCAAACTGTATCCCTAAGGACGGTCACCTGGGAAGACCTCTGCGCAGCAGAAGCACCGACCGACGCAGCAGCGGAAACCTCCGTCCCTGCCCCCTGCAAGCCTTTTGAAAAAGGCTTGAACGAAAACTTTTATTATTCCTTCAAAGAAAGTTGATTTCCGTGGAGTCCAACATGGTGTCACTTGCATTTCACGTTTAATTGGGGTATAATTAAAGAAAAACAATCGATGATAATTATTGAGGTGAATGAATATGGGCAATGCGCTTGGTCATTTTAAGACTGTATGTCACCATCGTCACTGCGTTATACGTCATTGTGCAAAAGCGGGTATTCTTTGGCAGGGACTGTTTCACGATCTTTCAAAATTCTCTCCGACCGAATTTATTCCCGGAGCAAAATACTACCAGGGTAATCGCAGCCCCAACGAAGCGGAACGCGAAGCTTACGGCTACTCGTTGGCATGGATGCATCACAAGGGACGCAACAAACACCACTTCGAGTACTGGACCGATTACAGCCCGGTCACAAAACGTATGGAAGGAGTCAAAATGCCTCTCCGTTACGTAAAAGAAATGGTTTGTGACAGAATTGCCGCCAGCAAAACTTATCGAGGTGCAGAGTACACAGATTCCGACCCGCTGAATTATTTTTTGAAAGGTCGAACAACAAGGATAATCCATCCCGAAACAGCTGCACTTTTAGAAAAGATCCTGAGAATGCTAAGTGAGGAGGGCGAAGACAAAATGTTTGAATATCTTCGCAGCCTACGATCATATTGATCTCACAGATATGAATTATTATTACTCGCTGCGGATCAGCTTTCGTCTGTTGTAAACAAACATCAAAACTGCCATAGACGCAATAATAATATATCCGATCCAGCTTAACAGATCGGGTATTTGGCCAAAAACCAAGAAACCGAGAGCTGCAGCGAAAATGATCTGTGTATAATCATATACCGAAACATCTCTTGCGGGAGCGTATGTATACGCCGCCGTTATCGTAAACTGTCCCCCTGCCGCCGAAACTCCTGCCAAGATCAGAATAGTTAGCTGTGCAATAGTCATCGGTTTGAAATATATTATTACCCATGGTAATGTTACAATACAGGAAAAACCGGAAAAAACTGCAACGATTAATTTCCCTTTAACACCATGAATTCCGAGAAGGCGCACCATGGTGTATGCAAATCCTGCGCATATCCCTCCGGTTAGCGCAATAAATGCAGGTACGGTAGATGTATTTGTAAAGCTTGGTTTCACCACAAACAATGCGCCAACTAAAGCGCCCAGTACAAACAGAAGCTGTGGCAGCTTTATTTCTTCTTTTAAAATTATTATGCTGAATATAATAACAAAAAACGGCGACATTTTGTTTAAGATTGAAGCGTCAGCCAGATCAAGCCTGTCAAGCGCATAAAAATTGCATAATATACCGAGCGTTCCCATAAGCGAACGAAGGAAAAGGGGCATGATCGCTGATTTTTCTATTTTTATCGGTGCTTTTTCTTTAATTAGAGCAGAAACCGCAATTATCAGCGCTATAAAATTACGAAAGAAGCTTTTCTGAAATACCGGCAGATCCCCCGATAAATGAACAAACATATTCATCAGCGCAAAGCAAAATGCCGACAATACGATCAGGATCATTCCTTTATAAATATCCTTCAATTCTTTCCATTTTTTCATTAATGTTTACTCCCAAAAAAGGAACGCAGAAACAGGTCTGCGTTCCTTTGATTTTACCACTTAGTTCTTGGTTTTCTTTCGCCGCATGAGCATACGCCGACATACTCCTGATTTGTTGAACCGCATCCCGGGCATACCCATTCGTCATACTCAGACGCATCAACAAATCTTCTCTGCGCAGGTGTACCGTTCTGAACTATCTCACCGTTTTCACCCGATCTTTTCTCGGCAGCCTTCTTTCCGTTTCTGTTGAGGAACTTTTCCGAAAAACTCATCTTTCGCTCAGCGTCCTTACTTCCGTTGAAATTAAATGGCATTTCATTACCTCCCGATTTGTTCTTGCTATCCTGTTGATTGTCTTCATTATTTTCCTTTTTGCTTTTTACGATCGAACTGCGGTTTGGCTTTAACTGGCTGCCTCCCAGCTCTTCAAAAAGCGAAAATGTATATTCACCAAGTCTCTGAGTTATCGGAGACTTTTTAGCAGATCCGTCTGTGCTCCTTTTTGTAAAGGGCGCTCTTCTTTTCGGTCTATCGACGTCTGCCTTTTCCGCCGGTGCTTCCTGTAAAGGATCAGCAGAAGCAGACGGCTTTTCCACAGCCTTTGGCTCCGGTTCTTTTGGATCAGCGGCAGTCGGTTTAACCATAGTCTGCTCGGATATTTTACCTTCGCCATAGGTTTTTTCAGCTTCCACCGCACTTTGACCAAGGAATCCATCAAGGTCATATCCTGAATCAGATGACGGTACAGATGATAAATCATTCGGGGGAACAGTGCTTTCGCCGCTATCGGATATCTGCGGCGCTGCGACTGCACCCTCTGCGGGCTTGAACGCATGAACGGTGTACGGCGGCATCGCTGAATTGTACGACTGCTCCTGCGGCATCATCTGCGGCGCTGCGACTCCGCCCTCTGCGGGCTTGAACGGATGAACCGTGTACGGCGGCATCGCTGAATTGTACGACTGCTCCTGCGGCATCATCTGCGGCGCTGCCACTCCGCCCTCTGCGGGCTTGAACGGATGAACCGTGTACGGCGGCATCGCTGAATTGTACGACTGCTCCTGCGGCATCATCTGCGGCGCTGC
>CACZCM010000226.1 GCA_902779615.1 uncultured Ruminococcus sp.
TGACTTGAATGTAAACGAGAACAATTTCGTCAAGCTGTTAAGGCGAAAAAACGAAGGTGCTATGGAATATGTTATCAGAACATACGGCGGCGTGATGAAGGCGGTCATAACAAAGATCCTCTACGCCTATACGCAGGACGCAGAGGAATGCTTGTCCGATTGTTTTATCAAGATCTGGGAACATATCGACAGCTTTGACAGCAAAAAATGTGCTTTTTCCGGCTGGGCTTGCAGTATCGCCCGCTATACTGCTTTGAACAGGCTGAAAGCGATAAAACGCCTTGCACCGACAGAGGACATTGACTCACTCGCACTTGCAGATAATACACAAATAACAGGTGACAGTGAATTTGATGATTTTTTTGCTGAGCTTATTTCCTGCTTGAACGAGGAAGATAAGGTTATTTTCATCAGATTGTTTTGGCAAGGATATTCGGTCGATGAAGTCGCCGCAGAAATCGAAAAAAGCCGTAATGTCATTTACAACCGCATTTCGAGAGGTAGAAAGAAAATTATAAAATTCAATCCGGGGTATTTTGGAAAGGAGATCAAGAACAATGAGTAAGGATATCTACAGATATTTTAATAACACGGTCGGCGATATACCGCAGGCTCAGCCGCTTAGCGAAACGGAGGTCAACAGATATATGAAAGAATTCAGAAACAGAACGAACACAGAAACAAGCAGCAGAAGGCTGCCATTTATGTATAAGAGCGTTATTGCCGCTTCTCTTGCACTTGTTATGGCGATAGGCGGTACAATCGGCTACAACCATTTTTCAAGCACCGTGGAGCAGACTACAAGTCCCTTTATTATGACTGTAAATGCCGAAGAAGTAACGGCAGAAAAGGCAAGTCTTCTGAATATAACGGGTGATTATGGGCTATCTCTCAGCGAGAATAACAACGGTAACATATACTACTGCCTTAACTTCTTACCCGAATGCAAAGGTGATAACATAAAATCTGTAACATACTCGCTTGACAATGGAACGATCGGAATAGTTTGCCGAAAGGATAACAATCCTGTAATTAGCGGCTTTCTCACAAACGATGATTCTTTTAACGAAATATACACGGTCAAGTATTCACAAGAAGATGAAGAAGCGCTTAATGAAGCAATGATGAATAATTATTCCGACAGTTTGGAAAATCCCGAAGTTGAGGCAATTATGACTCGATATGAAAAAAGAGCATATAACACCGTTACAATAGACTATAATAATCAGAATCCAGAGGGATATAATTTTGAAATATTTGGTGTTGGCAACAATTCAATAATTACTAACAAAGACGCCCTCTTTGCTATTAATAAATCAACCATTAATGAAAAATATGAACAATTCAATAAGCTCATCAGCAACATAATCCACTGCACAGCAGAATATAACGACGGAACAACTGTGGAGCAAGATATTAAGATCGGAGCAACAATCTCTACCTTTAGTGAAGCGTTCCCCGACGAATATAACGCAATGCCAGAAGATGACAGACCGGAAAAAGACTACTGTGACGTCTTTGTTACCTTTACTGCTGTGGAATAACAGCCAAACTTTGACAATGTGATTTGACATAACGAACAGCCGCAGACCCTTAAAAGAGGATCGGCAGCTGTATTATATAATATTTCACCATTTATAAAAATTTTCAAATTTTTATTTTCGTACCGAACCTTTTGCCCCTCGGAACTATCTAAGGAATCACTGATTAAACCCCTCCACAGATAATCAAGCTCAACACGTGACGAAATTTTTCACATTCATCTGTTTGTAATAGCAAAACTCTCTGCTTTTGAGCTTATCTATGCCTTGGAATGGGCTCTTTACCCCAAAATGGCGCACTTATCCCACTATCTCTACCGATCGTTTTTTTGCTTCGGCATACATCAACAGATTTGTGCTTGCAAACAGCACATTCAGCTTGTGATAATTCTTAGCTATGCCACGATAGCGCACCTTTGTAAAGCCGAATCGATTTTTGATGATATGAAATGCGTGCTCAACTTTTGAACGCACAGACGATTTCCTGCGATCTATATATCGCTCCCAGTCAAATGCGTTATCCGATACCTTTGGCAAGCTTTTCGGTCTTCTTGTTATGCGGAAATCAATGTCTTTAAAATGCTCATTTTCTGCGATCTCGGGGCGTTTCCCAACTCCGATATATCCCGAGTCTCCGTAGACGACTTCATCGTCTTCGCGCAGCAATTCGTGTGTTTGAGTGATATCGTGGACATTTGCAGAAGTTGCCGTGATCGTATGAACATACCCACTTCCGGCGTCAACACCGATGTGCCATTTCATGGCGAAGCGCCACTCGTTGCCCTTCTTAGTCTGGTGCATTTCGGGATCTCGTGCGGATTCCTTGTTCTTCGTGGAACTCGGAGCATTGATGATAGTTGCGTCAACGATCGTGCCGCCCTTCATCATTGCACCGCCCTGCTCAAGAACGTAGTTGATTGCTTTGAACATCTGCTCACCGATGTGATTCTTCTCAAGCAGGTGTCTGAATTTCAGCAGCGTCGTAGCGTCGGGCACTTGCTCCTCTGTGAAGTTTATTCCCATAAACTTTCTGAAGGCATAACTGTCATAGATAGCGTCCTCTATGCCCTCATCGGACAGATTGAACCAAACCTGCAGAAGATACATTCTGAGCATCTTTTCGATTCCTTTTACGGGTCTGCCGCGTTTGCCGCTCGGATAGTACGGTCTTACAAATTCGACCCACTCGTCCCACGGAATGATTCCTTCCATTGTATCGAGGAATTCCTCCCGCTTGGTTTTCTTCTTTCGGCAGCTGTA
>CACZCM010000227.1 GCA_902779615.1 uncultured Ruminococcus sp.
TAAAGATCGTCGGCTGATTTGGAAACAAGAGATACCATTTCATTATTTACATAAAAAGCGATTTCTCCATCTCTGAACAGCTTTGCAACAAGCCATTGCACATCGGCTTCTATAAAACCATAAGGCGGAGCCATAAAACGATCCATCAGCGTTTTCATAGAGGTTTTAACGTGACGTGCAGAACTGCGAGCAATATAATCTGCCACCTCATTCAAGGCGAGCCTGTTGATATCTGCGGTTTCACCTCCGAGAGTGAGCTGCTGTGCGCTGCTGCGGAATACGGCTTTGATGTCGCTGTCAGACACAGGCGTATCAATGTAGCTTAGTTTGCTGTAAACAACCGAAGCGAGCTTTCCCATTGCTTCGTTAATTCGTGCGGACACATCTTTTGCCGATGATTGAATCTTATCACCGTTAACGTAAATATCTGCTGCTTTGAGAGCTTCTTCAAGAAATAGTCTTGACTGTTCCTTACGCTCACGAAGCTCAACACGCTTATCAGCTTTGATCTGCTCATATTTTGTGGCAGCCTTGCTTGCTTCGTTAGTCAAGAATTTCTCGATCTTGATTGACATTGTTATTTCATCGAGGAACGAGCTGTCATCGGGCAGAACGACCAGAACGCTTGTACTTTGTCCGGAAATCATACGCAATGTGCTTTCATCGGTGATCTCATCAGTGTTGGGGGTTAAGACTCTTAATGTCAAAGCAAAATTCTGATTTGCTTTGTGAGGTCTGTTATCAACAAAGCGGTTGAAACCGTAGGAGTATCGTCCTTTAAGATTGGGCGCACGATACTTGCCCTCGCTGTACAAGCCGTCAAAAACAAGCTCAGATACCTTTGCGGTAATCTCACTCTGTTCAACATTTTGATTTTCAACGGCACGATTGATCTCCTGCTCCTCGTTGGTGAGGAATACATACGTTTCACCTGTGCTTTTCTGTACAAGCGTCTGCTTTATTAAGCGCTTTAATGCATCCTCAACCTTTTGACGTAATTCGATTCTGTCATCATTGATGTTTGATACCATCAGGCTCGTAATGTTTTCGACAGTTGCCTTGATCTCTTTGACATACTTTATCATAAACAAAACCTTGAGTACATTAACATCAAAGCACTCTTTTTCGTGATCGGGATTCAGCTTTTCATTATCGAGAGCTTTTGTTATTACACCCCTGTGTGAGTGGTCGATAAATTCCTCTAATGCGCCGTAAAACATATAAAACGGTACAATAGCGCCAAGTTCCTGATATTCAAGGCGCATTGCGCTTTCTTTGAACAGCGCAAGCATAGAACGCTCACCGTCTGCAAGGTGTTTACCCGAAGCACCGTATGTGCGCACGGCTGTCAGCACAGAACCTAACAGATTGAACTGATACGGCACAAACGGATATGTAATTGCAAAATCATCACGACTGCGGTAGAGCTTCTTTTCTGCATCATCGTTAAACAAAATAAGGTTTTTGATAATAGTTGCTTTATCATCGTAAAGCAACGATAAAGAAGATCTGCCTGTTTCGTTCTTGTCAAGTATTCTCTTTCGGATAACCTCGGCAACGTCAGCAGAGGACAGAGAAAGGCGAGTATCAAAACGACCTTGAATTTTAGAAAAATCTCGTCCTTTTACTTTCGTAATAGAATCAATATCCTGTTGGCTTGTAACGATAACCCAAGCCTTGCCGCCGCAGGCTGTTCCGAGATCTTCGGTAACGGTCTGCAAATTAAGCATAAGGTCGGTATCATCACCAACATACTGACCGATCTCGTCAACGAGGAAAATTAAGTGATGATTCTTGCCTTTACTGTCTATGTATTTTTTGATAAGCGCAGCAAAACGATCTATACTCAGAGCATAAGGCTCGGTAGCCTTCTCGCACCAATTTCGTGCAGCGTCCTCGCTCATAAAGCCAATAGCAGAAAGAGCTTCTACAATCTCGTCCTGAATAAAGTCGATAGCCGTTCTTTCTTCAAGCCAAGAATCACCGGTTATCTCTTCAAATTTTTCTTGAAATTCGATGTATTTTCCCTCGTCTGTAAGTCTGCGCTCCAGATCGGCAACGTGAGGATATGCACCGCAAAAGCCAAGTTTTTCGTTAAAAACTTTCAAAAATACAGAAAGGATAGCTTCCTTATCTTTTTTACCTGTGCTTTCACTTTTTGAGTCAATGTTAAACAGTATAACAGTAGATGGAGTATTAGCTGCAAGCTTCATATCAGCAAGCACCATACTGTCGGTAATTTTTCGATCTCTCTCGAAAAACTCTATTGCAGGAACGCCGTCTACGGTCTTGTTCTCCAAAATGTATGATATGATTTTTAAAAAGTGTGATTTACCGCTTCCAAAGAATCCGGAGATCCACACTCCCATTTTGTCCGTCCTGCCGCTTATGCCCCTTTTATAATGGTCAAAGAATGTAGCAAAATGTTTTTGCAATTCTTTGGTTACAACGTATTCTTCAAGCTCTTGCTTGATATTTTCGTCCTCTGCTTGACCGACCTTTATAACACCTTTTAGATCTCGGTCGATAGATTTTACGAATATGTCCTTAATAATCATAGCGTCCTCCTGCTATTGAACCAGTTTGAAAGCACGATAATAATTATCGTCTTTAATTTCATTAAACAGCACCAATTCCTGCCCATCGTATTTGCCCGGATAGAAAAGCACGACGGGTACATTATCAATCACCAAATGCAGATTATTGAGAACAGTATGTGAGCGAATTATCGGGTAACACTTGCCGATTCCGGTAATAAAGATTATTGCTTTATCGGGAGTATGCTCCAAAATATACTTAA
>CACZCM010000228.1 GCA_902779615.1 uncultured Ruminococcus sp.
ACGTCTGCAAGAAAAAGCAGATGACCAACACCCGCGCCGCCGGCAGCGACGAGGCGCTGCGCCTTGTGCCGCACTCGGTGCTCAGCCTCGAGCAGTGCATGGAGTTTTTGAGCGACGACGAGCTGCTGGAGGTCACGCCCACCTCTCTCAGACTGCGCAAAAAGATCCTCTCCAAGGAGCTGCGCCTCAAGCATCAGTTCCGCAAGGGCTGAAGAAAGGAACCGGATATGGAAAAACAGAAAGTCGATATCACCGTCCGCGGGCAGACCTATACCATCCTCACGGACGAAGCGCCGGAGCGCGTGCTGGCGCTCGGCAACGCTTTGAACGCCGCGCTCGAGCCCATCATGGAATCCGGCCGCGTCACGCTCACGCAGGGGCTCATCCTCACCGCCCTCGACTTTGCGGATCAGGCCCGCACCGCCTCCGCCGCCGCGGAAAAGTATAAAAACGAGATCGCGGACTACCTCGAGGACGCCGAAAACGCCATGACCGAGCGCGACCGCCTCAAACGCGAAAACGATAAGCTCAGGGAACGCCTGATGCAGAACGGGTAAATACAGGCATGAGAAAAGCCGCCTCAAAGGAGACACGACGTAAGGAAGTTGTGTCTCCCTTCGGTTTTTAATCAGTCGGAAAATGATAACGGAAATCCGGGGATATAAAGCGAAATTGAAAGCTTTCAGAGAAGCACGCAAGGAGTATTGCCAAGAAATGGGTTATGTTTAATCCGGAGAGGGTGAGCATATGTCAAAAGAACTGGTTTCAAATAACAATGATTTCGGCGCAGTTATCTCAATTATTGAAAATGCGAAAGGACGGGCACTTAAGGCTGTTAACACGGAACTCATTCATATGTATTGGGAGGTAGGCGAATACCTTTCAGGGCTTTGTGCGGGATCATCCTTCGGAGATAAAATTATAGATGAAGTTGCAGCCTATATTTCCAACGTTGCTCCAACAATAAAAGGCTTTACTCGCCGTGGATTGTATAGAATGAGACAATTTTATGAGACCTATCGTGAAGATGAATTTGTGTCTGCACTGCTGACACAAATCAGTTGGACAAACCATCTCATGATTATGTCAAAAGCCAAAAGCAAGGAAGAACGAGACTTTTATGTGGCATTAGCCGCAAAAGAGCACTATTCTTCCCGTGAGCTTGAAAGGCAGCTTGACAGCGCTTATTACGAACGGTATATGCTCTCCGCCGGGAAGCAACCGCCTGAATCAGTCCCGCAAAGTGTTCGAAGCAGTATTCTTGATACTTATATACTGGAATTTCTTGATTTACCGGAAGAATATTCCGAACGCAATTTCAGAAAGGCTATTATTGAAAACCTGAAGCAATTCATTTTAGAATTCGGGAAAGATTTCACGTTCATCGGAGAAGAATACCGTGTACAGGTTGGCGGACAAGACTTTTTTATTGATCTGCTGTTTTATAATCGCGCGTTGTCCTGCCTTGTTCCTATCGAGCTGAAAATCGGGAAGTTTAAACCGGAGCATATCGGTCAAATCAATTTCTATCTTGAAGCGTTGGATCGAGACGTAAAAAAGCCAAATGAAAACCCCAGTGTCGGACTTATTCTCTGCGCAAGCAAAGACGACGCTGTTGTTGAATATGCTCTGAGCCGAAGTTTGTCTCCAACCTTAGTTTCAGACTATTCACTCTGTCTTCCAGACAAAAAACTATTGCAAGCAAAATTGAGAGAGTTGACAGAGCTCGCAATCAATCAGGATAACAGCGATTAAAAAGCAGAATCATAAGGACCGCCTCTTCGGGCAATTCCCTTACGTCGGGTATCCGAAAAGGCGGTTTTTTGTATTGCACGGCTAAAAAAAGCCCATACTTTCTCTCTAAAACAGGGGCAATATGGGTTTTATATAGAGAACCTACTCTTTAATATCTTTATACTTGTATTTAATATTTTATTAAACCCAAACTGTTATGGCAAAAGTTAGTGGCCAAATGTGACCATACTTCATAAAATCGGGCGCGCTGCATTTTATTTTGCAACGCGCCCTTGTATTGTGCGGATTACCCGGATTCTTTGATTTCAGTTTTTCTCTCCGGCTCAGTAGACGAGCTTGGGATCGAAGATATAGATCGTCTTGGTGTGGGAGTTCGCGGAGATGGACGCGCCGGCGTCGAGGGTGGACAGGGCGATCTTGATGCTCATCGTGAAGGTGTTCACGGTGTCGATGCCGGTGTCGTAGGTCGCCGCGAGGGGCTTGCCGGTCTCCGGCTCGAAGAAGTAGCTGATCGTGCCGCCGGTCTTGATGGTGTTGCTCTGCTTCACGTCGAAGGTGCCGATGGAATCCATGCCGTCGAACGCGGTGGTGATATCCTCCATCTCGAAATCCTTCTCATTGATATCGATGATCCGCTTCAGGTTGGCGTTCTGCACGAAGGCGTCCATGCTGTTGAAATTGCCGTCCTTGAGCTTCAGCGTCACCTTCACGGCGCTTTCGGCGTCGGGGAGTCTGGCGAGGAACATATCCTTCAGGTTATAGTCGCCGGGGGTGCCCACGATCCAGAAGCCGCCGTCGTCCTTCATGCTGATGGTGCGGGTATTCGGCAGGATATCCGGCAAAAAGCCGCTCATGCCCGGGTACCCTGTCACCGTTTCCACCGTGATGGACGCCACGTCCGCGGCGGTCAGACCGGACACGAGCTCCGTCTTTTTCAGCACAAAGTTGTCGTTCGTCAGCACGACCGGCCAGACGGTGGAATTCTGCGTCTCGTTGGTGCCCGCCATCATCTCCTGCAGCATGGCGTCGAACT
>CACZCM010000229.1 GCA_902779615.1 uncultured Ruminococcus sp.
TTCGCCTCGCGCAGCGGCATGCACAGTTTCGGCTGTGCCAATTGCAGCCAGATCTCCGTCACCCTGATACGTAAAAACAATATTGTCGGGCAGCGCACGCTTAATACCGGTAGCAACAGCCGGCGCGCGGCCATGTGCCGCTTCGACCATATCACAGTTAAAATAATCGTAGCTCATAACGGAACAGCCTACCGACGCAACGCCGACCGTCCGACCTTCAACGCCCAATTTATCGATAGCTTCGGCAACCAGCCGATGAATTATGCCGTGAGTACAGCCCGGGCAGTAGTGAAACGGAACATCTGTCAGCGCATGCGGCTTCTGAAAAACGATCATAACGAAGCACCTCCCAAGCCGTTTACCTCAATTATTTTATTCAGTACATAATCCGGAGAAGTTATCATTCCGCCGACCCTGCTGCACAGGTACACGGGCTTTCTGCATTCTGACGCCAGCTTTACGTCGTAGATAAGCTGACCCATTGAAAGCTCTACTGAGATGAACGACTTCACTTTATCGGCGGCTTTTCTTATCGGCTCTTCGGGGAACGGCCACAGCGTGATCGGGCGTATAAGTCCGACCTTTATCCCCTGCTTTCTTGCCTCAATAACAGCCGACTTCGATACTCTTGATGCAATACCGAACGCCACGATACAGATCTCTGCGTCGTCCATCATGAACTCCTCATAGCGGCGCTCGTTATCTTCCACGATCTTGTATTTTTCATATCTGTCAAGATTGAGCTGTTCAAGTATTTCAGGCTTCAGGATCAGTGAATTGATGATGTTGTGCTCACGCTCGAGCTTTGTCCCTGTACAAGCCCACGGCTTATCATAATGGGTTTCATGCATATCATCACGAAGCTCAACAGGCTCCATCATTTGTCCGATAGTACCGTCAGCAAGCAGCATCGACGTCATTCTATACTTATCGGCAAGATCAAAAGCCAGCGACGTCAGATCGGCCATTTCCTGTACGGAGGACGGCGCAAGAACGATCATTCTGAAATCGCCGTGACCCGAACCCTTGGTCGCCTGAAAATAGTCCGACTGCGAGGGCTGAATTCCGCCCAGCCCCGGACCGCCTCTTTGAACATTCACAACGACAGACGGCAGATCGCAGCCCGCCAAATACGACAGCCCCTCGCATTTCAGCGAAATACCCGGGCTGGAGCTTGATGTCATACAGCGCTTTCCGGTTGTCGCAACGCCATAGACCATATTTATAGCGGAGATCTCGCTCTCAGCCTGCAAAAAGACGCCGCCTATCTTAGGCATTCTCTTCGCCATATATGCGGCGACCTCGGTCTGCGGTGTTATGGGGTAGCCCAAATAATAACGGCACCCCGATCGAATAGCAGCCTCGGCGATCGCCTCATTACCCTTCATCAGAACCTTTTCCGACATACTGCACACCTACCTTTCGACCGTGATAACGCAATCGGGACACATCAGCCCGCAAAATGCACAGCCGATACACTTATCCTGATCTGTCATTTCCGCGTAATGCACACCTTTTTTATTGATCTTGTCCTCTGACATCTTGAGGATTTTCTTCGGGCACACGCTTACGCAAAGTCCGCAGCCTTTACAGGCTTCGGGATCAATAGTAACCTTTGGCACACAAAAACCTCCCTAAATTAACTTGCTCTGCAAATTAAGCGGAAGCAAATTATCAATTTTATCTTTAAGTTCATCATACAAGCTTGCTTCTACAGCAGTCATTTTGATCGGCAAACCTGTTTCGGAAGAAACCTGATCGGCATAATCCAACGAGGATATGACGACATCAGCAGTGGTTTCACACCCTAAATTCGAATTATTTACTATCGCAGTAAATTTCATTCTGCAGGCGCTTTCGATCTCATGCATCACTTCTACCGTACTTTTGCAGTCCGGTGTAAGCGGACGAAATTTATTTATAACCAGAAGCAATTCGTAATTATTCTCTTCAAGTATTTTATCTACATAACGTCCGAGTGCATACGCGCCCCTGTCGTCCCCTCCGACGTCTATAACCGAATATGAAGTTCTGTCGTCAACAACCGAGTAAAGATCCTGCGGCAGTGATGGCAGATCTACATTGGAATTAGCATAAGGAGATGCTATAAGCTTGATCCCCCATTCCTTAAAATCGGCTTCGCTGTCCTTTGTGCGAAAATACGGATTCACAATATCCAGATCGGCCACGGACACTTTTTTTCCGGTATCTTTCAGATATTTTGCCCAATTAACGGCAATATTGGTTTTTCCGCTGCCGTAATGACCGGCCAGAAGAGTGATCCTTTTTGACTCAAACACAGAAAATGACCACCTTTCAATATGCTTGTAAGTCCGTCTTTAATTGTAACACTCACTGTAAAAAAAGTCAATCGTAATTAAATAAATTTATCTGCGGCTTTTGAATGAATTAAGAATTTATCAACAAAGTTTTCGCCAACTCTAAAAACTGCGGCGGATCTCAGCAACACAAAATTCATACGGAAAATATATTCAGAATTCACCCTTTGGAACCAATTCTCCCTTAATAACTAACTTAAACTTTCCACATCAATACTCCTTCAAAGGTTGCAGTTCAAGAGGAAGGTGACAGTACAGGTGATACAAAGGTGACAGTTCAAAACCTTTAAAACCGCATGGTTAAGCCATTTTTTAAAAAAGGGAGCGTGTAAAATAGATTGTGTAAACTCCGAAAAACTGATATACTAAATACATCAATAAAAGGAGTTTAAAAAGATGGCAAGACAGAAGAGGAATCCGG
>CACZCM010000230.1 GCA_902779615.1 uncultured Ruminococcus sp.
TGATTTCGACGTTGTTTCGGTCGGAGCGACCATGAACGCTATGCTTGCAGCAGTCAGAGTTCCGGGTCGTACCGTTATTGCGAGAGCGGCGAAGGAGCCTCATGTGGTTGATCTTGCAAACTTCCTTAATTCCATGGGCGCAAATATAAAGGGCGCAGGCACCGACGTCATCAAGATAAAGGGCGTTGAGAAGCTGCACGGCTGCACGTACTCGATCATTCCCGATCAGATCGAAGCGGGAACCTATATGGCTGCTGTTGCCGCTGCAGGCGGCGACGTTACGATCACAGGCGTTATTCCCGAGCACCTTGAGTCAATCACGACAAAGCTCAGGGATACCGGGACGACCGTTGAGGAGTTTGACGAGGCGGTCAGAGTAGTGAGAGAAGGTCCGCTCTACAGCTGCAACGTCAAGACGATGCCTCACCCCGGATTTCCCACGGATATGCAGCCGCAGTTTGTGGCGCTGCTTTCAGGCGCGCAGGGCAAGAGCCGTGTTATGGAGTGCGTTTGGGAAACTAGGTTCTCTTATGTTCCGCAGCTTCGCAAAATGGGCGCAGATATAATCGAAAACGGCAACACCGCCCACGTTGACGGAACTGACAAGCTTCACGGCGCAAAGGTGCGAGCGCTGGACCTTCGCGCGGGCGCAGCAATGATAATCGCAGGCTTGGCGGCGCAGGGAGTGACTGAGATTTCGGATATTCGGTATATCGAGCGAGGCTACGAGAAGGTCATCGAAAAGCTGACTGCACTAGGAGCCGATATTCGCAGAGTTACCTACGTTGAATCGAACGAAAACATTGAGCTTTAAGGAATGCCGATCGGTTTGTGGTTTGCACAATGCGTCTTGGTATTGCCTCGGCTGATAATATATAACTTTAAATGCCTGCGTCTGACTGTTGGTGTGGCGCAGGCTTTTTTAATTGATAGTTTAGACATGATGCCTAAGCAAGGTGGATTTATATGGCAAAAGTAGTACCGCTTTTCAGCGGGAGTTCCGGCAACAGCTATTATGTTTCAAATGGCGGCAGCGGGATACTCATCGACGTCGGCAGGAGCGCAAAGCAGATAACGCAGGCGCTTGAAAACAATGAGATCTCGATATCATCTATCGAAGCGATATTCATTACGCATGAACACTCCGACCATGTAAAGGGGCTGAGAGTTTTTGCGAATCGTCACGGGCTGCCTGTCTTCATGAGCGAGGGAACGCTCGGCGCACTTCGTCAGAGCGGGCAGATCGATGAAAAAACACGCTGCTTCGTTATACAGAGCGGCGGAGTTGATCTGTCGACTATGCACGTTGACAGATTTCCCATTTCGCATGACTGCGCCGAAGGGATCGGATTTCGTGTTGATATGGGCGAAAAGGCGTATGCGCTGGCGACGGATCTCGGCTTTGTTTCCGAAGAAGTTGAATCGGCGCTCAGCGGCTGCGAGGCTGTAACGATAGAATCAAATCACGATATAAATATGCTTCAGATGGGTCCGTATCCATATATCTTAAAGCGAAGGATACTTTCTAACAAGGGACATTTGTCGAATGTGACCTGCTCCGAATTTTTGCCAAGACTCGTAAAGAGCGGAACAAAGAGGTTTATTCTGGCGCATTTGAGCCGTGAAAACAATATGCCCGAGATAGCGTACAGAGAATCGCTGAATATGCTCAACGCAAACAATATGCAGCTTATGAGCGACTTTACGCTGATGGTTGCGCCGACTGAAACAGACGGAAGCTCGGTGGTGTTCTGATGCTGAGGGTAAATATTATCTGCATTGGCAAGCTGAAGGAAAAATATCTGCGTGAAGCGGCAGCCGAATACTCAAAGCGTCTATCGGCGTACTGCAAATTCAGCATTATGGAGCTTGACGAGGAGAAAACAACAGAAGCGCCGAACGACGCGTTGATCGCTTCGATACTGTCTGCCGAGGGCAGGCGTATTCTTTCCAAAACAGACCGAAGCGACCTTGTTGTTGCTATGTGCATAGAGGGGAAGCAGATGCCGTCGGAAAAGCTTGCGCGATTTATATCCGACAGCGCAGTGAATGGGAGCAGTACGATAGATTTTATAATTGGCGGCAGCTGGGGACTTTCGGACGAGGTGAAAAAAAGAGCCGATCTGCGTCTTTCCATGTCTGAAATGACATTTCCCCATCAGCTTGCAAGAGTGATGCTTTGCGAGCAGATATACAGAGCCTTTTCGATAAATGCAGGAACAAAATATCACAAATAACAGCGGCGGGCAGGAAGCGTCCGCCGATTTTGTTTGCGGCTCATGATTTGGAGTTTACATTTCCGAAGCCCGACCCTTTGGCGCAATGTGTAATATGAAGCGAAAACGTCTCCGCTTAACCGACGCCTGTCTGCAGTGGAATCCCGAAAAGCACGGGTACCTAACAGCAGCAGTATCGCATGGTTTTTTCCGCAAATAGACGCTGACAGGTTCAGTCCAAGTTTATATACAAGGAAAGTGTATTCCTGCATTTGAACAAGTAAATAATTTTTGAACAACATTTCTTTTTAGTGGACATTCTCTGCCAGAATGTCCACTCTTTCAAAACAGTCTACTGGACTGTTTTGAAATTCACCCTTTAAGAGGGCTTAAGGAAAAAAGGATTTCGCCGTCTGCGGACGGCGACCAAAGGTGCGGGTCTCCGGGGGAGACCTCGGCGTCGCAGAAGCACCGACCGACGCGGTTGGGAACCGT
>CACZCM010000231.1 GCA_902779615.1 uncultured Ruminococcus sp.
TTTCCTGCACTTGAATTTCAAGTATTTCTTTGTATATGAAAAATGATCTACAGCCATAATGTCGTAGATCTCGTTTCGGAAGATTATTCTGTATTTTGTAGAGATTATGGAAGATATTTTCTCGCAGTATCGCACTGAAAAACATATCTCAACATTCTCGACCGTTTCTCCGACAATAGCCTGCTCTGTTCCCGTTTCGCCGCTGACCGTTGCGTAACACGAGTAGTAGTCCTGCCACTCGTTTGTATGATTGCCGATTGTGTCAATAACCACAGCATTTTTCTGTATTGTGATTCGTACATTCAAGTTTGAGATGTTCATTAGAATCCCTCCGGTCTAAAGTTTGCAAGCAAGGCTCGGAGCGTTAATTTCATCTCGTTGTGGTCTACTTTTTCTCGGTTCTCGTAGAGATACGCAACAGCGTACAAAATGGCGGTCTTGTATGTTTTCTTGTCTGAATTCAGAACTGAAATATCATCGGTACGGACTATCTCCATGCACAGCTTTTGTGCCGTGTCGATGATCTGATATAGGAGCTTGTTGTCATCGTCAAAATCGATACGGAGATAGTTTTTGACTTCTTTTAAAGATACAATCATAGGCGTTCACCTTCCTTTTGGGGTATAGAAAAGGAGCCGTATTTCTACGACTCCTAATCACAAATATTTCATTGATATTGTGGTAAATCAGAATTTGTCATGTTTTTATTATCCAGTATCCATTATATGCATAAT
Organism: uncultured Ruminococcus sp.; assembly: GCA_902779615.1. Classification (GTDB taxonomy): domain Bacteria; phylum Bacillota; class Clostridia; order Oscillospirales; family Acutalibacteraceae; genus RUG592. The sequence goes on from CACZCM010000231.1 coordinate 735, forward strand.
TGTCATTTGTACCGACCAATAAATTGCCGGATTTGACAAAGCCATATTTTTGAGCTGCATCTATGCGTTCAATTGCGTAAAGTGGTATTTTGGTTATGATCTCTGCACAATCAAAAAGCTCGTATAAATCAGGAATAATAAGACTAAATAATTCACGAATCACGTCCGATTTTTCATAGTCACTCCTTACATCAAGGCGCAAAACTCCTACATCGTTAAAATCGTCGTTTGCCGTTCTATGAAACATCTCAATCGTACCGATTGCTTTTGAAAATGTTTTGTCGATAATCGTCCATCTAACGAACCATTTTGTTTTATAAGAACTAAGCCAAAAGTTTATTGCTGATTCCATTTTTTCGATGTTCGGATAAAAGAAGTTATCTCCGTCGCAATTATCACTGTTAAAAAACGGCAGAGCATTTTTATCGCTATATACCTCTAAAAGGTCAGTAGCATCTTCTTTTTTTACAAATCGCAGCATAAAACTTTCATTTTCAAATACAGGACAACTTTCATATACACTTTTCATCATTATCCTCCAATAAAATCTGATTTATTCTATCAAAATTATAACACAGTTAATCAGATTATTCAAGGAGAATTTACGGCTACCGAGATCGCTCCCGACAGCTACAGCAGGATTACTTCATCTTAAGCACATTGATAGTTTCGGGAAGGATAAGCCTTGCGTCAAGACGCTTTGTCGCAAGGAAGCCGACCTGACCCTTTGTAGCGTAAAGCTCGTTAAGTCGCTTGAAGGAGATGCCCTCACGGTCGCCGATCCAATAAAAATTCAGGTCGCCAAAAGCTACCGTCTTTGCGCCTGTCTTGGCGGTCGGCATACAAGTGGTTGTATAAACCTTTCTGCCGAGAATTGTGTCGGTATCGTTGCTCTTGATGCCGGGCTCCCAAATGTACTGACCGTTCCCGTCTTTGAGCTTGCGAATCATATTAACGGTTGCGTCGTTCATGATCCACACAGCTCTCTTGCGATACGGAGAGCGAAGCGAGTAATAAAGGTCGATAAGCTCGTTAGTGGTGATCGCATTTGCGGCTGCCGCTGTGATACCAACTTCTGCGCCTTCCTTGTCGTGGAGTATGCCGAAGGGCTTTCCTGTGCCGGAACCGGTGATGAACGCTTCCTCTTCTGCGTCGCTTATCTTGCGAGCAAACTCAGAAGCAATGTACGATTCAAGGTCAAATGCGGAGTTGTTGTGAAGCTCTTCGGAGATCTTGATAAGCGCCGTCAACTTGTGAGCGCTGATGGTCTTCTGAGTGAAAGTCTCAGATGTTTCGGGGATCTCCTGTTCCTCTGCGACCCATGTGGCTTTTCCACGAGTCCCAACGATAGGAATTGCATGAGTGCCGCTTGCGGTAGTAAAGGTGTGGGCAAGCTGACGGATAATGTTCTCCTCGTCAAGTGCCTGAATTAGCGTATGCTCGAAGGTGTCCGGCACGAGATAACCGCCGTCGCTGTCTACGCCCTCACGGAGTGCGTTTCTGATTTCATAGCTTGTCTCGTTGCGGATAGAACGCCAAAAAGCGTCCTTGTAAGCATCGGAAGCTCTGCCGACCTTTTCATCGGGCTTTGTCTCCGGTGTATTGCGAATAGGCTGTGATGTTGCCTTCTGCATCTCACGCTCCATACTTTCGAGACGCTCCTGACGCTCGATCTCGTGACCGAGATCAACGATCTCCTGCTCCATGCGCTCGTAAGTCGCAGTGTCCTCTGAGGAGAGAATGCCGCTTGCGTTGCGGTGTGTATCGAGAAAATTTTTAGCCTTTTCCCATGTCTCGCTGCGCTTCTTTCTCATTTCGATAATTGTCATAGTGTGTTTCCTCCATCATTTCAAAAGATTTAGTCTTGTTTGCAGGTCGCATATTTTCACGCCTGCGGTCGGTTTGTTTTTCTTTATCAACTGATTCATAAGGCGATTTGACACCTCACGCTGACTGAATTCGTATGAATCGTC
>CACZCM010000232.1 GCA_902779615.1 uncultured Ruminococcus sp.
CAACACAGCAAAAGTCTGCGCCGTTTGTGCGAAAACCCGCATAGATACTGAAAAACTGAGTGTCAACACCGATGTAAATATCACAAAAAGTGAGCAAAATGATTGTGTAATATATGTTTGAAAATCGCTTGATAAATCCTCCAAAGTGATTTAATATGTGACTGCAAAACGACCACGGTGCGAACCGAAATGAAAGGATGATAAAAATGTGTAAAAGGTTTTATTTGGCATACGGCTCGAATCTGAACATACCGCAAATGCAGAGGCGCTGCTCAACGGCGAAGATTGTCGGCACAGCGGAGATCAAGGATTATGAGCTTTTGTTCAAAGGAAGTAAGACAGGTTCATATCTAACAATCGAACCGAAGAAGGGAGCAACAGTTCCGGTTGCGGTTTGGGAGATAAAGAAGGCGGACGAGGCAAACCTTGATATGTATGAGGGCTTCCCCAGATTCTACTACAAGAAGGATTTCCGAGTACGCTGCCGTTACTTGAAATCGGGCAGAGTGAGAACGCTGAACACCTTCGCCTACATCATGGACGAACGGCGGCAGCTCGGCGTGCCGAACGGATATTACATCAACACCTGTTTGAAAGGATACGATTCCTTCGGATTTGACAGAGAGTATATTTTCAGTGCTATCGACAAAAGCCTTGAAAATAACAAAAAGAAAGGAAGAAAGATACGATGAAAAATGAAATGAGAACGGGCGGCAGAATATGCCCGATCTGCGGAAAGACCTACCACGAGCCGCCTGCGCTTTCGAGAACGGACAACGAAACGCTTATCTGCCCGGACTGCGGCATTTTGGAATCATTGTCAACACTTGGCATTAACGAGAAAGAACAGAACAAAATTCTCGATACGATCCACCGCTACAGCCATAAGATGGAAGATTAATCGCATTTGAAAGAGACTCGGACGCTGCCGCTTGGCGGCGTTCTTCTCGTTACGAGGTTTTTTCAAATCCGATCATATCGTGATAAATACTACACAAAAATGATCTTTATCATTGTCAAATATATCGCTTGATAATAACCGCTGATAATTGTAATATGTGGTAGCAAAGAGCAGATAAAAGCTCACGCAGAGAGGAGTGCAGAAATGCAGATATTCAAAATTGACACGGACGGAAACGCTGCCGTTAAGGACATCGAGGGCGATTTGAAGTCGCTGCAAACGGAGGTCGGCGGACTGCTTACGCTCGCACCTTATTACGAGGAGCTCGAAAATTACGGTGTGGATATTTTTGCAGATGACGAGGGGCTGTTGAAAGCCAATCCAAAAACAACACTCATCATCACTGACAAGAAAAACCGTATGAAGGTGCTGACAGCACTTGTCGGAAATCTGATCTTCGTATCGCACGATGATGAAGGCAACACGCTCGGCTTGACCGATGATCAGATCATGTTCATAAAAGCACATCTGAAGCAGCTGTTCTACTTTTCGCCTAACGGAAAGATGAACATGGCACATACATTTTGGTTCTGACGGGAGGTGAACAGCGGTGAGCTACTACGCGAACGGAGAGCTTAGAATCGTTTATCTTTCAAGCGATAAAGATATATCCGAGAAAGCTGAAAACGCTTTCCTTTACGTTAATCAGCGGTATGATATGGACTGCGATGTATCGGAAGACCGTACTGTTATCGAAGCGTGGGGGAACGAGCTTTATTCGACAGCAGCAACAGAAAAGCTGCTCGAGCTGCTGACCGAGATCGCTCCGATCCAAGAAGGTGCGGAGCTTGATTTCTGCGGTGAAGACAGAACTTACTGGCGATTCATTTTTGAAAACGGTCGGTGGAAAGAACAGGACGGCGAGATCGTTTACCACGATTAAAGTTAAACCCGGCAGCCTGTAATATACACAATCCTGCCGGGTGTTTTCTCTCAAAAAATCGTGCTGATTATGATTATATAATCGTTGATATATGCCGCATTCAGAGGTAATATGTACACGACCCGAGAGGGAAACACAAAAACGGAGGTAACCGTCATGAAAACATTGAAAATTTACAACACGCTTATCGCAAGACTCGAATGCGAGTACGACAGCTACAGCTACACCGAAAGCGCCGACAGCTACGCAGACGCACTTCTTGAATTGATTGAAAGGGATTATGACATTGACCTTGCGGAATATGCAGACAGCTACCACGGCAGCAGCTACTACAAGAAGGTTCACGAGATCAGAATTTCGGCAGAGTGGTACAACGGGCACCTTTACGGAGTTGCAAACTGCAAAGTCGATGACGACTGGACAGACACCGACACAGAAGAGTTGAAGTCTTATCTGATCGGTCAGCACGCCGACGGGCTTGGGGAAAGTTTAGAACAGCGTGAGGTAGACGAATTCGAGGAAAGCGACACCTACTACGATGATGACGGAGAGATTTACGAAGAGACGCTTCACTGGAAGGTTTACATTTCATTTTGGCAGGATAAAAACTTTCGCATAATGACCGAGGAAGAGCTTAAGGGCTGATAAAACAGCCACTCGGCAGCCTTGATAATATACACAAGGCTGCCGAGAAAAACGGCAAAATGTTCGTGTTGATTATGAGAATGCACTATACTCCGATTACAATAGCTCCCGACCAAGCACAGTTTCTCGAAACAAGAAAGTTTCAGCTTAACGAAATAGCTCGTATTTTCCGAGTGCCGCCGCATATGATAGGCGATCTGGAG
>CACZCM010000233.1 GCA_902779615.1 uncultured Ruminococcus sp.
AAGCTGCTTGACAATGAATATATTCAGACCTCGGGCACTGCCGCACTGAATAAATATCTCAACAAGACCGGCTGCTTCCCGATCTATGAAAACACCGAAGTGCGCTACTTCCCTTTGGGAGAGGATAAGTATTCGGCAATGCTGAACGAACTGAAGAAGGCAAAAGATTTCATTTTTATGGAATACTTTATCATCGAAGAAGGCTATATGTGGGGGCATATTCTCAAGATCCTTGCTGACAAGGTAAAAGAGGGCGTTGACGTGCGTGTGATGTACGACGGAATGTGCGAGGTCGTGCTGCTGACGGCGGACTATCCGACACGGCTTCGTTCGCTTGGCATAAAATGCAAGCCATTTTCAAGTATACACCCGTTTATCTCAACTCACTACAACTATCGGGATCACCGCAAAATACTTGTCATAGACGGCAAAACTGCGTTTAACGGAGGGATAAATCTTGCCGATGAGTATATCAATAAAAAAGATAAATACGGTCATTGGAAGGATACCGCCGTGATGATCAAGGGTGAAGCAGTCCAAAGCTTTACGCTGATGTTTCTGCAAATGTGGAACTTGATCGAACAAAACCCGGAGTGGGATAAGTATTTAAATGTCAGATTGACCCGTAAATCGGACGGGTATGTAATGCCGTACTGTGATTGTCCGCTTGACGGATACAAGGTCGGCGAGCTTGTATATATTGACATTCTGAACCGTGCCAAGCGATATGTACACATAATGACACCGTATCTGATACTAGACAACGAGCTTGAAACTGCGCTGAAATTTGCGGCACAGCGAGGCGTTGACGTCAAGCTGATACTCCCGGGGATCCCCGACAAAAAGGCGGTCTATTCGCTGGCGAAATCGTACTACAAATATCTTTTAGACGCCGGGATAGAGATCTACGAATACACGCCGGGGTTTGTCCACGCAAAGGTTTTTGTCAGCGATGACGAAAAAGCTGTAGTCGGAACGATAAATCTTGACTACAGAAGTTTATACCATCATTTTGAATGCGCAACATATATTTACAGATCAAAATGTATTGATGATATAGAAGCGGACTTTCGCAAAACGCTGCAAAAATGCCGTCAAGTGAGCGAAGAATCTATCAGGCACGAAAAGATATATTACAAGGCGATGGGCAGGATCATGAGATTGGCGGCTCCGTTGTCATAAAAACAAAAACTATCGGCGGGGATCAGACCTCGCCGATTTTTACTGCAAGCTGTATCGGACATATTGGGAATCCACATTAGTCCATCACGTCATTGTAGAGGGATTATATTTCAATTATGTTACAAAATATTTACAAATTTGTAAATACCTAGACATATTTAGACGACTTTTATCTTTGAAATTAAAATTTTTATTGAAAAAATTTCAAAAGCCACTTGAAATGTAATCCAAATCATGTTATAATGTAACTAATTTGTTATAGTTGTTACAAAGACCTGTTTACACATCAGCAAGGTTGCACCCGCCGGCAGCAAAGATCACTAGGAGGTGTTTACCATGTCTAAAATATTGCGCAGGTGCCTTTCTTTGGTACTTGCGAGCATGCTTTTGGCATCATTACTGATAAGCGGTACTCTTAATGCCAGTGCCGATTACAAAACGGGCGACGGGCTTGCCGCATACGCCATGACAGCGTATAACGAAGGCTGGAGTTATGTCTGGGGCGGCGCATCATACGGTGCGGTCGATTGCTCCGGGCTGATCTACAGCTACGTTGGCGGCGGCGCAAGGGTAACTGAAGATATGCTCTACAGTTCCCCCGAATCGGGTTATGTTTCAAACGGCGTACCCGATATTCCCGGTTTAGGTCTTTGGCAGCCCGGTCATGTTGGCGTTTATGTTGGCGGCGGCATGGCGGTGGACGCTCGGGACGAGATCTCTAACGTATGCTATGACTCGGTTTCAAACAAAGCTTGGGTAATGTGGTTCAAGGTTGATGGCGTTTCTTACGGAAATGATACAGCTGTAACAAATGAGAAGCATTCCGATACGGAAGAAAGCTCCGACAGCGGCGCTTCGCAGGACAAGAACGAAGACAAGGCGGAAAACGCTGCCTTAAGCTTCGGCTCGACAGGAAGCGAGGTCAACAAGCTTCAGGAAAGACTAAAGGCACTCGGTTATTTTGCCGACAATACCACTGAATACTTCGGTTTCGTTACTAAGGGTGCATTGGAGGATTTTCAAAAAGCAGCAGGACTGAGCGTCACGGGCGTATATGATGAAGCGACCAAAACCGCATTGTGGGACGACCTCGCCCTCTCAGCGGCAGCAGACGAGCAATCGGACGAAGACATTTCCGAGGTTATATCCGATGAAGATACCGAAGCTGAGGATAACTTCGATGCCGGATCCGATGAGGATACCGAGGGTGGAGATATTTCCGATGTTGTGTCCGATGAGAATATCAAGGATGGAGATATTTCCGATGCAGAGTCCAATGATGATTTTTCGGACGAGTTCATTTATGGTAGCGAATCCGAAGATGATACGATCGTTGAGGAAAGCTTTGACATGATACCTAATGAAAATGATGCCTATGAAGATGAAGTTGAGGAAGGCTCTGAGGAGCTCAACGACACCGATGTAGGATCCGAAGACGGCGGTGCGTTCACGCAGGACTCCGAATTCTCCG
>CACZCM010000234.1 GCA_902779615.1 uncultured Ruminococcus sp.
GTGACCGGCGCGCCTATCATAAGCATTGCGTTTGCGAACTGCTTTATAACAGGCTGAATAACCTTATTATCGAGCGATATTAAATTGTCAGCGCTCACAAATGCGATCAGCGCTATGCTGACCGGCACAGCAAGAAGGATAGCGATCAAGCAGTAAAGCAGAGAGCTGTTGTTATTTCTTTTGACAACGATGCTGACGCGGTTATAGCCCAAGCGGTACCTGTAGCCCACCTTGTCGCTGTAAGCCTGAACTATCTGCAGCTCGGGCGAAATGCTTTTCCGGTCCTTTTTCATGCTCGGGATATAGGATTCGCCCTCAAAGCCGAGCGTGATATTATATTCGCCGAAGGTTTTCTGTGTCCGTATCGTCAGCATGGTATCCTGACCGCAGCCCTGTTCGATCATATCATGAAACAAAGCCTCAAACAGCAGCATCGTCTCAAAACTGCTTTCATCGCTGATCCGCTTTTGTATCAGCCATTGTTTGATAAACTGATCGGCGGTCTCATAGCTTCTCGGTTTGAGCGGTATCTCTAAAGTGCGATTTTTAGTCAGGCTCATAAGTCCCCGTCACCATCCTCATTTAGTATAAATCATCAACCGTTTCCCTGCTCTACTTCCTCTATCTCAGATTTTGACGCTTCTTTAAGAGAGTATGTATCAAACGCCGCGTCGTTAGGAAGCTGAATATCTATCCTGTCCATTTTTTGCAGCAGACATTCTCCCGAGCGGATAGCCGCCTCGAATACGTGTCCTCCGTATTTTTTGTCCTTCGAAAGAAAGTGCATATGCCATCCCGAAGCGTTGATTCCGTCCATATAATCCGGGAAATAGACGCATACAAGCGTTCCGTAAAGCCCCTCGAAAGAGAAGTCCTTCTGCGTTTTTGAAAGGATATTCTTCAAAGAAACGTGCTGTGAACGATACGGTGCTCCGGCTCGGGCGTGTATTTTTTCAAACCATCCGTCTATCCGCGCGATGTGGATACTGTTCAAGCTGAAATCCAAATCTATGCACAGGGTCAGTTCCGTTTTTATGGCTTCAATATCCTTCATATCGTCCATTTTGATAATTTTGCCGTCCTTTAAGGTTCCCGCAACAGCAAAGGGTACGCCTGCCGAGTCCTCCGACCGGACGATGCTTCCGTCATCCTTAGCCTGATAGCATACGCCGTCTAAAATGATCATCTCGCCGTCTACGCTCTCGAATGTACCGAGCCCCGTGTCGCCGTGTTCAAGTAATTCCTTTACCGTGACAACGGGCTTTGTATATCCAAGCGCTAAAGCCTGCAGTGTGGAAGCCTGATATAATTTATTTGATTTCATTGAGGACTCCTTCTTTCTAAACTCTGATAAAAGCAGTTTGGATTTAATGGTTTTGTGCCTTTCATAATTACTATTATACACAAAGACTATGCTAAAAAACAATAGATTTTATAAAAAATATGCACTTTTCTGCAACTAACCCTTGGATTTTAAAAAAACATATAGTATAATGAAAATATATTTCAACAATCAGGTATCCTGTGCCTGCCCCAATGGCGCTTGAAATAATGAATTAAAACAGGAGGATAACATTATGGGATTATTCGGTAAAAAAGATAAAAAACCTGCCGCAAATCTGAGCAGCAAAAGCCAGTTGGATATCGAGGTCAAGAAAGACGGAACAGAATACACATTTCTGCTTGAGGGCAGACTTGACACGATCACCTCTCCCGCCCTTGAGGGCAAGATCAATGAAGCGACCACTGACGCGACGAAGCTGATTTTGGATTTAGCCAAGCTGGACTATATATCCAGCGCGGGGCTCCGTGTTCTGCTCGGTGCGGCGCAGGATATGGACGGCAAGGGCGATATGGCCGTTCGCAATCTCAATGAGTCTGTGAAGGAAGTATTTGATGTCACCGGATTCAGCAATTTGTTCAATATCGAATGAGCCGGAAAGATGAATTTGATCCGAACGATATGGATTGCATAAAGCACTAAGGAGAAAACTATGATAGATCAAGCGATCGCCAACGGACTGTATTTGGAGTTGCTATTTGCAGCGATGACTCTGCTTGGTATCCTACTTATTAACAATCTCATGTTATACAAGCAAAAGGTCAACGGGCTTATTTCTCTTATGCTGATCTCAGGTGTAGTTATGTGCGTGCTTGAGATCGTGTGGACCTTCATCGACGGAAATCCGGACTATAAAATTCTTTCTTACTTATCGGCAGGCGGTTATGCTGTTTCCCTCATCATCTTTTCCGCTTTCGTAAACCTGTATTTGATTGATCGCTTTGGAATAAAACTGAAAAAAATCCCACTCATTATCTTTTATGCGCTGCCTGTGGCAATAACGGTTCTGCTGTGCGCTGCTACCCCGTGGACGCATATAATGTTCCGGGTGGACGAAAGCGGAAACGTACTGACGATGGAGTTTTTTGAAACTGTATTTCACGGTATAGTGTATTTTTACGTTTTCTCTCCCCTGCTCATTGCAGTCTACTTCCTGACGATCGGCAAGAAAAGGAAACCCTCAGACGGAGAGATCCCTTTAAGCGTATTTATTTTCGGAGCCATTGCGCCTTTCCTTTACTGGCTGCAGCTGTTTCTTCTCGATAAGGGCGCTGAGATTTACGAGACATCGTCTATACCGGTTTCTATGGC
>CACZCM010000235.1 GCA_902779615.1 uncultured Ruminococcus sp.
GGGGGATGTCAGTTTGTTTATGCGCTTTGACAAAATACGCTGTCTGCCCCTGACAAAATACATTCACTTTTGGATGACAGAATGAGTGGGCTGTGACACATTGAATTAAAAGGCTTAACAAAGCGTTATAAAAGCTTTACGCTGGATCATGTTGATCTGTCGCTGCCGGGTGGGTGCATTATGGGACTTATCGGAGAAAACGGAGCAGGGAAAAGTACAATCATTCGTCTGCTGCTGGGTTTGAGTCAACCCGATGAGGGTAACATTTCACTGTTTGGATTCGAGGGGAAGGAACGCCGTCTTGCAAAAGACGATATCGGCTTTGTCCTTGACTCGCTCGGTTTGAATGAAGCCTATAAGCTAAAGCATATTGACAGCATTATGAAATGCGCTTATAGTAACTGGAACAGCGAGGAATTTTTTTCACTGACACAGAAATTGGGAGTTCCGTGCAATAGCATTGTCGCATAACGCAAAGCTGCTTGTACTTGATGAACCGACAAACGGACTTGACCCTGTAGTGCGCGACGAAGTGACAGATATTCTTTATGATTTTATTAAGGACGAAGAGCATTCTATCCTCATATCCTCTCATATTGTCAGCGATCTGGAAAAGCTATGCGACTATATTGCGTTTCTGCACAAGGGGAAGCTGCTGCTGTGCGAGGAAAAGGACAGGTTGTATGAAGAATATGGACTTCTGCATTGTACTTTGGAGCAGCTTGAAGAACTTGACGACAAAGCGGTGATCGGCAAACGGGTAAACAGCTACGGTGTTGATGCAGTTGTACTCAGAGACGCTGTGCCAAATGATATGAAGCTGTCGCCTATGGATATCGAAACACTGTTTATCTTTATGGTAAAGGAGGAAGATAAATGAAAGCTGTTCTGAAAAACGACTGGTATTCTGTTCGTTATCTGATCCTGATACTTATTGTAATATCTGTTTTTTCCTCCTGGCTGAATTGTGTTACTCCGGAGGAGGGCTATTTCAACTGGGCTTCACCGCTGATATACGCCGCTTTTTTGCCGCCGGCACTTTATGTGATGGATGAACGAGTCAAGTGGGGACGCTTCGCCGCAGCTCTGCCGGGAAAGCGCTGCGACTATGTTAATTCCAAATACATTTCGGTGATCTTTTCCCTGATTGCCGATATGACGGTAATGACTATCTGCCATTTTATTATAAAGCTTTCCATCGAAAAAAATGATCCGATCGAACATCTGCCCGTTCTCGTACTCGGTCTTTCGGCGTCATTGATTATGTGTTCCATATTGCTGCCGATCACGACAGCGTTCGGATCGAAAGCCGGCATTGTTTCGTTTTTTATTACCATAACACTCTGCGGCGTTGTTGCCGGTTACTATGATGCGATGATAGAAGACGGCAATGCGTCTCTTCCCGATCACGGTCAAGGTATGATATTTCTCGGGGCGGCGGCAATTATCTATATTTTGTCCTGGCTTATATCAGTGCTGATCTATAATCATAGGGAATTGTAATTGAATATAACAAACGATTTTTGTGCAGCATTACACGAAAATGCTGCATTAAAATAGCATTAAAATAGAATTAAAAATTATTACGAAAGAAGGAATGTAAAAATGAGTGCAAGGTATTATGCAGGCAAGTGGAACGAGCACGAAATTGTGCTTGTGAACGATGAAGCTGAACAGCTTCTTATTGATGGAAAGATGGCTGCGAAGAATAAAGCGGGTATTCATCTGTCAATAGAACTCACAGGTGAGATACCGATGGAGGACGGTTTATTCGTCTTTATTCATTGGGAAGGCGGCAACTGTGCTTGTATCGTGGGCAAGCCTCTTGAAGCATCATACGACAAGGAAACAAAGACATTTTTTACGGAATATGAAGGTCACAAGCTCGAAGCCAATAACAAGAAGCTTAAGGGCAAGCTGATCGTCGACGGTGCGGAAACCGATAAAGAGGACGGTATGTTTAACACCTATACTATTCTCGGCTCTAAGCCTGATGAAAACGGCAAACGTTTTATGGCGGTTCTTTCCGACGGAGGCTTAAAGCTCAACTGCCGATTCTTCGCACAAGCAGAGAATGTCAGAATGTATCCCTGTCAGAAGCAGGGCGGCGAGCTGATCCCGATCTATCGTAACGATATCGATGAAGGCTTCGCAGTTGGCTTTATGCTCGGCGCTTCTATCGACTAACGCATTTGCACTGAATCAGAAATCTCCGGCGTTCCGGGCAAAAGCTCCGCCTTTTCAATAACAAGCTCCGTTAAAGCCCTATCGACAACCTTATTCGGCTGCCTGTCCGGTCTGGTCCATTCATCAATAGCGATCTCCGGCGGTATTAGCGGTATACGGTCGTGAATTTTTCAAAGCTCGTCGGTAGGAGCTCTTGTCAGCACAGCAAAAACAGGATACTTCAAATCCCGCATTTTTTCAATACGATACAGCCCTGCAAGGTAAGTGACTTCACTGCCTCGGGGCTGTATTGCATATTTGTTGCCTGTCCTAACTTTGCCTTTAGAGTCAGTGTAATGCTGCCACTCGTAGTAAAACGACGCAGGTATAACGCAGCGGTGCTGTTTCCAAGAGTCGCTCCATAACGGCTTGACTCTTGCCGTTTCAACTCGGCAGTTCACAAGCGGCTTATACAGATTTCCTCCATAAAACACCCAAAGCATAGGGAATACAGAGCGCTCACCGTGCTTGTTCGGTGCAATTACGGCAGCCATATCGGTAGGGCGGATCTCACCTGTCATTGCCGCAGGTCGAGCGAGCTGCCGCATTATTTGTTCGGCAATACTCATTCTTCGAGCCGCTTCTATATACGGACGTAGTTCGGGTAAGTTCATTTGTGTGTTTTCTTCTTTATGATTTGAATAATTCTTCTTCAACAGTCTCAATCAGCATACCGCGTCTGAATTCGCCCATTTACCTATCAAACGGATCGCCTGTCGGTTCACATAACATCAGATTATCGGGATCGGTTGATTGCAGCCATTCAAGAGCTTTTTCAAGACCGTCTGTTGTTGTTATGTCAAAGCCTTTTGTTTTAATAAAGGC
>CACZCM010000236.1 GCA_902779615.1 uncultured Ruminococcus sp.
AAGAGCGAACTTGCTGCGGCGGTCGCTCTTTTGTTAACCTGTGGTGATGGAGAAGAACGAGCCGAGGTTTACGGAGCTGCTGCCGACCGTCAGCAAGCTACAATCGTATTTGATGTCGCCGCAGATATGGTCAGAATGTGTCCCGCTTTGAATAAGCGGGTAAAAATCCTTGCTTCTCAAAAACGGCTCATCTATCAGCCCACAAACAGCTTTTATCAAGTACTTTCTGCAGAAGCGTATTCAAAACACGGTTTTAATATACATGGCGTTGTCTTCGATGAACTTCACACCCAGCCGAACAGAAAACTATTCGATGTTATGACAAAAGGCTCTGGCGATGCTCGTATGCAGCCGCTGTATTTCCTTATCACGACAGCCGGGGATGATACTCATACGATCTGCTACGAGGTGCATCAAAAAGCAAAAGATATCCTTGAAGGGCGCAAGATCGACAAGACTTTTTATCCTGTTATTTACGGAGCGGAAGAAAATGACGACTGGACTGATGAAGAGATCTGGAAAAAGGCGAACCCGTCGCTCGGAATAACGGTCGGGATAGATAAGGTGCGAGACGCCTGTGAATCGGCAAGGCAGAATCCTGCCGAAGAAAATGCCTTCCGTCAGCTACGCCTTAATCAGTGGGTAAAGCAGACTGTAAGGTGGATGCCGATGGAAAAATGGGATCTGTGTGCATTCCCTGTGAATGCTGAATCTCTCGAAGGGCGTGTATGCTACGGAGGGCTTGACCTTTCTTCTACTACAGACCTTACGGCTTTTGTTCTTATATTTCCACCGGAAGATGAAGACGATAAATATGTTGTGCTTCCGTACTTTTGGTTGCCTGAAGAAACGCTTGATCTGCGTGTTCGCAGAGATCATGTTCCATATGATGTGTGGGAACGGCAGGGCTTTATCAAAACGACCGAGGGTAACGTTGTTCACTATGGTTACATCGAGAAATTCATTGAAGAACTCGGTACAAAATACAACATACGAGAAATCGCATATGACAGATGGGGAGCCGTGCAGATGGTGCAGGACCTTGAGGGCATGGGCTTTACGGTCGTTCCATTCGGACAAGGCTTTTCTTCGATGTCTCCGCCTACAAAAGAGCTGATGAAGCTCGTTCTCGAAAAGCGTATCGCTCACGGCGGTCACCCTGTGTTACGGTGGAATGTCGATAATATCTGTATCCGTACCGATCCTGCCGGAAATATAAAGGCTGATAAGGAGAAATCTACCGAGAAAATTGACGGCGCTATCGCAACGATAATGGCGCTTGATCGTGCTATTCGGTGCGGTGCGGACAACGGCGGGAGCGTTTATGATGAAAGGGGAATTCTATTGATATGAACATCTTATCTGGGCTTTTCAAGTCAAGAGACCGACCGAAAAACGCAACAAGCGGCAGTGCGTTCCGCTTTTATCTCGGAACCAGCACAGCCGGAAAGAGCGTCAGCGAACGTTCCGCAATGCAGATGACTGCCGTGTATGCGTGTGTGCGTGTGCTTTCAGAAGCCGTAGCAGGACTGCCTTTACATCTGTATAGATACACCGACCAAGGCAGCAAGGAGAAAGCGACCGATCACCCGTTATACTTTTTACTTCACGATGAACCGAACCCCGAAATGTGCTCATTCGTTTTCAGAGAAACGATGATGACACATCTTTTATTATGGGGCAACGCTTACGCACAAATAATACGAAACGGAAAAGGCGAGGTAATGGCGATTTATCCGCTGATGCCGAACCGAATGACCGTTGACCGTGACGAGAACGGACAGCTTTTCTATCAGTATCAGTTAAGCCGTGACGATGCTCAAACGATGAAAGGGTCAATGGTAAAGCTAAAGCCGAGCGAGGTCTTACATATCCCCGGATTGGGCTTTGACGGACTTGTCGGATATTCTCCCATTGCTATGGCAAAAAATGCGATAGGTCTTTCTATTGCGACGGAAGAATACGGCAGTAAATTCTTTGCTAATGGTGCAGCTCCTGGCGGCGTGCTTGAACATCCGGGAACGCTCAAGAATCCTGCCCGTGTTCGTGAAAGCTGGAATCAGGCTTTCGGAGGAAGTTCAAACGCAAATAAAGTAGCGGTTCTCGAAGAAGGGATGCATTTTACACCGATATCAATCGCTCCCGACCAGGCACAGTTTCTTGAAACAAGAAAGTTTCAGCTTAACGAAATAGCCCGAATATTCCGAGTGCCGCCGCACATGATAGGCGATCTTGAAAGAGCTACATTTTCAAATATTGAGCACTTATCACTTGAATTCGTGAAGTATTCGCTTGATCCGTGGCTTGTTAGGTGGGAGCAGAGTATGTCGAGAGCGTTGTTCACTGATGACGAGAAGAAAAACTACTTCATTAAATTCAACGTTGACGGACTGCTTAGAGGTGATTACCAAAGCCGAATGAGCGGTTATTCCGTAGGCATTCAGAACGGTTTCCTTTCGCCTAACGATGTCCGTGAGCTTGAAAATATGGACTTGATTCCCGATGAGCTCGGTGGAAATCGTTACTTATGAAACGGCAATATGATCGATATCGGTTCAGCCGGACGAAGTGCAGAGCCGCAGGAAAATACAGATACAGAGCAGAAAACAGATGAAAACAGCAAAAATGAA
>CACZCM010000237.1 GCA_902779615.1 uncultured Ruminococcus sp.
AGTTTGTATAATTAACTAACATTTATTTTGTGCAATCATACAAATTACCCTTGGTCATTATAATTTTTGATTTTTTGTCTTGACATAGGGGGCACTTTAGTCTTTGACTTCCGTCCAGCGAGCAACGGTACGGTCGATCAGCGTTTTTAGCTGTGCGTCGATGGAGTAGAAATAGACACGGCTTGAAAGCACAATAACATCAGCGTCAATCATCTTTTGCAGCACCTCAGCCATATCGTCCTTTTTTGCACAGACTCCACCCGATGTCTGACAATAATAGCAAGCGGTGCAATAGCCTATCTTCTTCTCGGAAACACGAATCTTTTCAACCGTATTTCCCGCTTCCAGTACTCCACGCATGAACTCGTCACAAAGCAAATCGGAGTTGCCTCCCTTGCGTGGGCTGCCTGAAAGTATCAATACATTTTTGCTCATTTTGTTTCTCTCCTTTTTAACAGCATTCCATAAGTATTTCATAAAGTTCGTCAGTTGTAATCTTTTTACAGCAGCCGCCCGTTCGTATCGTGGATTCGGCAATAGCCTTGAAATTGGTGTCTGTCGAAATGTTCATCTGAGCAAATGTCGTGGGAAGTCCGACCTCTTTGATAAACTCTGCAAGAGCGTTTATGCCTGCAAGAGCAAGATCGTCGGTTGTTTTGCCGTCAGGCGATATTCCCCACACCTCAACCGCCATGCGCGCAAACTGCTCGGGAGCTTCCTTGTATATATGACGATAGAGAACGGGGTGAATGACTGCAAGTCCCTGCCCGTGATTGCAGTCGGTGTATGCGCCGAGCTGATGTTCAAGCATATGGCACTGGAAATCTGTAACCTTGCCAAGCTTTAAGATACCGTTTTCAGCCATCGCCGCTGCCCAGATAAGTTCGCTGCGAGCGTATTTGTCGGTCGGGTCTTTGAGTGTTGCGCACATATTTTTAATGACGCTTCTCATAACGGAAAAGTTTATATCATCGGAGAGATTGTTCTCCCTCGGCGTGCCGAAATACGTTTCCATGCAGTGGATGAGCGTATCAAACGAACCGGAAATAACCTGTTTCATCGGCATAGTCATCGTGTATTCGGGGTCAAGTATCGCAAAATTGTAAAACGCACCCCAAAGCGGTGACTTCATCATTTTATCTTCATTCGTGATAACTGCGCCGTTGTTCATCTCCGCACCCGTGCCGAATGCCGTAACGACCGCACCCATCGGGATAAACTGGGTCGGCACTCCATGGTTTGTATATTCCAGCTCCCAGATATCCTCGTCAAGTTTTGCCTGCGCGGAAACGATCTTGCAGCAGTCAATTACGGAACCGCCGCCAACGGCGAGGATAAAATCAACATTGTTTTCTCTTGCGAGCTTTGCACCCTCCTGAACCTTGTTGTATGTCGGGTTTGACATAATACCTGTAAATTCTACAATAGTCTTTCCGACGATTTTCAGTATCGAGACAAGCTCGTCATATATGCCGTTTTTCTTTACAGAACCGCCTCCGTAGGCAAGCATTACTGTATTGCCAACCTTTGCAAGCTCGCTTTGCAGATTCTTCTCTGCTGCTTTTTCTCCGAAATAAACAGTCACGGGGTATTTGTAGGTAAATGTGTTCATGATGCAGCTCCTATTTATCAAAGATTCTTTCCAAAGAAAGGAAGAATATGCTCAAATGCGCCCGATACAAACGGCTCAAGATCATAAAGATCAAAATGACCTGCTTCGGGAATAATGTGCATTTCCTTATTATCATGAGGAACAGCACCATAAACCTCTTCTGAAACACCCTTAGACCATGCATTTTCGCCCGTGATAACGAGATACGGCTTCTTCATATCCTTCATAATGTTAGTGACATTATACTTCACAAGCTCCAGCTGGCTCCAAGCAACGACTTTGTTAGACCAGCGTTGTCTGTTGCCACGTGCGGTGTAGTAATAAGCTGCGCCCTCGTCAAATACTCTCGGCATAAAATTGAGATATTTGATCTCGCCCTCGCCCTTCTCATACGCTTCCTTCGCCGTCTTGACTTCATCTTCGGGCTTGAAAAATCCCGCCATGGCAGAAGTTGAAATATCGGAGATAGCAGGAACGATCGCGGTGATCGCTTTCAGTCTCGGCTCTTTTACACCTGCAACCGACATATACGATCCTGAACCGCAGATTCCCAAACCGCCGATACGGTCGTTATCGACATACGGAAGGCTCACAAGATAATCGACAGCCGCTTCGATGTCAAGCTCCTTAACGTTAGGAAGCTCCTGTCCTCTCGGTGTTCCTTCGCTTTCGCCGAAATACGTTCCGTCAAAAACGAGCGTTACATATCCAGACTCTGCAAGCCTTTTTGCATATACCGACTGCGCCTGTTCCTTTACAGACAGCATCGGTCCAGTTACAACTACCGCAGGGTAATTCTTGCTAAGATCGAATTGTGCAGGTATGTACAGCAGTCCTGCCATTCTCAGGTTAAGCGTCTTGTTTAAAAATATTACCTTCTGTGTTTCCATAAAGCATAATCTCCTTTTTACTATTTAATACTACTTTCCCAAATGATAAGACTATACACAATTTTTAGGTCTGCCACGCTTGCGTTTAGGAGTAGAAGCGGCATCAATAAGACCAAGTTTTTTGA
>CACZCM010000238.1 GCA_902779615.1 uncultured Ruminococcus sp.
GTTTCTAACAGGCTGATAAATCAGCTCAAAAAGAAAAACACACCGACCGCAGGCGTAAAAATATGCGACCTGCAAACAAGACTAAATCTTTTGAAATAAAGGGAGGAAACACACTATGACAATTATCGAAATGAGAAAGAAGCGTTCAGAAACTTGGGAAAAGGCTAAGAATTTTCTCGACACACACCGCGACGCAAGCGGCATTCTCTCCGCAGAGGACACGGCGACCTACGAGCGCATGGAACAGGAGATCGTTGATCTCGGTCATGAGATCGAGCGTCAGGAGCGTTTGGAGAGCATGGAGCGTGAGATGCAGAAAGCGACATCACAGCCTATCCGTAATACGCCGGTGACGAAGCACGACGAGAAAGTCGGCAGAGCTTCCGATGCGTACAAGGACGCTTTCTGGTGTTCTATCCGTAACGAGAATTCTTACGAGATCAGAAACGCACTCCGTGAAGGCGTAGACAGCGACGGCGGTTATCTTGTGCCGGACACCTTCGAGCATACGCTCATTCAGGCACTTGACGAGGAGAATATTATCCGTCAGCTTGCCCACACGTTCACAACCGCAAGCGGCACTCACGCAATTCCTATCGTCGGCACGAGGGGAAAAGCCACATGGGTCGCAGAGGAGCAGGAGATCCCCGAAACAACCGAGACCTTTACTCAGAAGACCATCGGCGCACACAAGCTGACGGCACTTATCAAGATCTCCGAAGAGCTTCTCAACGATTCAGCTTTTGATCTCGAATCGTATATCGCATCTGAGTTTGCTCGTAAGATTTCCGACGCAGAGGAAGAGGCGTTCATCACAGGAAACGGAACCGGAAAGCCGTTCGGAATTTTACACGACAAGGAAGGTGCAGAGGTCGGCATCACATCGGCGGCCAGCAATGCGATCACCACAAACGAGCTTATTGACCTTTACTATAGCCTGCGTTCTCCGTACCGAAAAAGAGCCGTGTGGCTCATGAACGACTCAACGGTCAATCTTATCCGCAAGCTCAAAGACGGCAACGGTCAGTATATTTGGGAACCGGGAATCAAGAGCAACGACACCGACACTATTCTTGGAAGAAAGGTTTACACGACTACCTGTATGCCGACCGCCAAGACAGGTGCTAAGGCTATCGCTTTCGGTGACTTATCGTACTATTGGATCGGCGACCGTGAGGGTATCAGCTTCAGACGACTCAACGAGCTGTACGCAACGAGGGGTCAGGTCGGTTTCCTTGCGACAAAGAGACTGGACGCAAGGCTGATTCTGCCTGAAACGATCAAGGTGCTTAAGATGAAGTAATCATGCTTATGGCTGTCGGGAGCAATCTCGGCAGTCGAAATTTTCCTTGAACAATCTGATTTACTGTGATATAATTTATTAAGAAAAATCAGAATTTTCAATTGGGTAGATAAAATGAAACACGAAGATTTTAGTATGAAAGAGCATAGATTTGTCGGACATTTGGCTGAACCTGACGGTGGCAGTGACAGAGCGGTTATAGTAATTATGGGTGGAGAGCAAAGCTTTCTTCCCGGAATAAAGTTTGCTGAAAGATTTGCTGATTATGGCATTACGGGACTTGCTGTTTCTCTTTTTGGTGCAGAGGGCCTTCCCGATTCGCCAAATCAGATACCGCTGGATATGTTTATACCTGCCGTGAAATATTTGCGGGAGAAGAAAAAAATAGAGCATATAAGCGTCTACGGTCAGTCTATGGGGGCTATATTTGCCGTACTGACAGCACAGTATATCGGAGATATGGAAAATCTTATCATGGTCTCACCGACACACGTTCCGTTTGAAGGAACATTGAAGAATAAAAAGACTATGTCAGGGAGAAGTGTTGCTACTTATAAAACGAAAGATATCCCATATGTCAGTGCTGATTTTAGTAAAATCAAGGCAACAAAATATTATAGGCATAAAGATGCAGCTCATAAGGTTTTGGGAATGTGGATTGCCTATCATGATGCTTATGAGGACAAGGAAAAAATAGAAAAGGCAATGCTGCATATAGAGAAAACAGGTTCAAGGGTTTTGCTCATTGCAGGGCATGAAGATGAAGCGTGGCCTGCCGAGTATTCTGTGCGTGAAATAGAAAAGAACCTTAAAGATGCCGGATACGAAAAAGATGTTAAGATGATCGTATATCCTCATGGCAGTCATTTGAATGGTCTTATGCCAAATAGAGAGCGCGAGAAAAAACTTTACCGAATGATTCCTCTTATAGGATTGATGTACAGAACTTTCGGAAAATATCGAAAGGAGAACCTGCAATATTTTGAGGAATCAGAGAAGAAAATTATTGACTGGATCAAGCAGTAAAATTCTGATGTATCTCAATAACAAATATTAGTACTTCGGAGTCGTAGAAATGCGGCTCCTTTTTCATACCCCAAAAGAGGTGAATGCCTATGATAGTAACTCTTAAAGAAGTCAAAAACTATCTTCGCATCGACTACAATGACGACAACAAACTCTTGTATCAGCTTATCGATACAGCGCAAAAGCTGTGTGCGGAGATAGTGAGAACAGAGGACTTATCGGTTCTGGAAA
Organism: uncultured Ruminococcus sp.; assembly: GCA_902779615.1. Lineage (GTDB taxonomy): Bacteria > Bacillota > Clostridia > Oscillospirales > Acutalibacteraceae > RUG592. The sequence goes on from CACZCM010000238.1 coordinate 2,561, forward strand.
ACGACAAAAAGACCTACAAGGCTGCTGTCCTTTATGCCGTTGC
>CACZCM010000239.1 GCA_902779615.1 uncultured Ruminococcus sp.
AAAATACCCGGCTGGACATTTAACGAAAATTCCGATGTAGATTATATCCTGTACACTTTCCCGAAGGAGGATTATGCAGGGTATTTTTTTATACCCTTTCAGCTTCTGCGGTCGGCATCTATTCGCTGTTATCCCGATTGGATAAAGCGTTTCCCCAAGCATTATCAGCGTAATAACGGGTACACATCGGAAGCTATGTTTATTCCTGCCAATGTGATATTGGCAGAAGTCAGAAACGAAATGTATGGGGGAATGTGATGTATTATGTCAAGGAATTGATTCACGACAATTACACGGTAACGGTGCCGATAACCGACAAGAATGTTTACTGTCAATGTCCGCATTGCAGAAAGGAGGTGCAGGTCGACATCGGTGCTATGATCGAAGCCGGTATCGCAGATGTATTAAAAACCGCTGTTGCCTGTGACAGGTGCGACAGCATATTTTCAAAAGCATTAAATGGGGGTGTGTAATTTGAAAGATTTTATACCGAAAGACAAGCATGGCATATTTATCGATGTTCACGATACTGTCAGAGTAGACAGCAATTATGTAGCCGAATTTTTCAAAAAAGAGCATGAAACTCTCGTTTGTGATATCGAAAAGCTGATATCGCCTTCCTTTGGATTTAGCGAGAAGTTTATTACGCTCAATTTTGAGCGGGTTACGTGCAGAGATATAAGGAACAAAAAGTATAGAGCCTATTACATGACAAGAGACGCTTTCGTTATTCTTGCTATGAGCTACGGTGATGATAAGATAACGAAAATCAAAGATATGTATGTAAAACGCTTTGATGAAATGGAGAGCATACTGAAAATGCTTATTGAAGAGCGAAAGGATTTTCCTTTGCTGACGGACACCATTAAGATACTTCACGAAGAGCCGAGACCGTATCATTTTAGCGGCGAATATGAAATGCTTTACACAGTATTGCTTGGTAAATCAACAAAGCGTTTCAGGCAAGAGAACGGCATTGCGAAATGGGAAAGTATCAGACCGTATCTGAACAATGAGCAGATTAAAATGCTTGAGCGTTTACAGTTGGCAGATGTAGGCTTGCTTGTAGCATTCCCGAAATACGAAGATCGTATGAGGTATTTGGATCGTTATAAAACAATGATCTTGGAAGGTGAAGTGTAATGCCCAGAAAACCCAAGAAACCATGTGCTTACCACGGCTGCCCCTGCCTTACTGAAAGCCGATACTGCGAGGAGCACCAACGAACAGAGAACAAGCGTTATGAACGCTACTACCGACAGCCCGAAACGAAACGACGCTATGGAACGAAATGGAAACGTATCCGCAAGCAGTATGCACAGGCACACCCGTTCTGTGAGCAGTGCTTTGACAATGGGATCTATGTTCCCGTTGAGGAAGTACATCACATCAAGCCTCTGTCGGAAGGTGGTACGCATGATGCAGAGAACCTCATCTCTTTGTGCAAGTCGTGCCATGCAAGGCTTCACGCACAGCGTGGCGACCGTTGGCACAGACGCAGGAAAGGCAATGTCGAGAAAGACGAGTAGAATTTTGTTAACTGAGTCTTAATCGTCAGAAGCACTCATACGCCTGCTGTGACGACCTACAAGGCACGTTAAAGCTCTTAATCGATAACGGATAAGGGCTGGGCTGTTTTTAAGCGTGTGGACGAAATAACGATTGGTGTGCATAAGGTGTTTATCCTTGCAACAGAATGACAATCAAAAAAATTAAAAATTTTTTTCGTGGATAGGTGAAAAAATGAGCCTTCCCACGACAATATATAGAAGGACTTTTCTGTGCGGTAACGATCCCTATTTTGAACACTCGTTTGATTAAAAATGATTTCAAACGTTTTTTCAAATTGTTTCAAAGCTATTCAAACGAACGCAAGCTATCTCAAAGCGTTGCTGTTGATGTTTGTTGTTAAACGGAACACGACCGTGTAGGCGAAAAGAGAATGTAAAAGAGCCGTCAATGACAACAAAAATTGACAGTGCTGTAATGACTGTGCTGGATAAAAAAGCAGCAAGTTGTTACAAAATATAGACAAGACGCATAAAATTAAGGGGTAGGGGGCGTAGAAAAAGCTACAATATGCACTAAAGGGGAACGGGCGAAGGCTCTCGTGTGCAAAAACCGCGATTTCAAACGCATATCCACTATATCATAATTCTTATTCGGAATATAGCGTATTGCATAGCATAAAAGGCGTAACTCTGGTGGGGACCCATAAAGAAGCGCGCAGTTTAGGCGAAAAGTTGGGGACTCGTCATTCGGACACGTTTGATTTTTTTCAAACGAATTCAAACAATATTTACTGCCACCAAATCCGGGGGCAGTAAATATTACAGAACGGAAGTGATATAAATGGCTAAGGACGGTACAAGCCGTGGTGGTGCTCGTCCGGGTGCGGGGCGAAAGAAAAAAGCCTTGTCGGAGAAAATCGCTGCCGGCAATCCCGGACATAGACCGCTGAAAATGTTAGACCCTGTAGCTCTCGACACCGTTGATATGCCGCCTCCTGCGGAATACTTATCGGCGGAGCAGCGAGACGGCAGACCGCTCGGTGCGGATAAAATATACATCAAAATCTGCACATGGT
>CACZCM010000240.1 GCA_902779615.1 uncultured Ruminococcus sp.
GTAGTCAACGTAATGCGAATGAAAGGTACTTTAAAATCCTATCTACGAGAGATAGACGATCAAGCAGAAGGAACGCTCTTTCAACTGGTAAAACAGATGGCGAAGGACGAAGGGGTAACAGAGGAACTGAAACGCCGGGAGCAGATGAAATGGGTCGGACTGATGAATAACATCCGCAACCGCGCTGAAGAAATCGTACTCGGGGAGGTGATCTATGTATGACGCTGCTTGAGAACCTTTGGTATGGCAGCATTCATCCGGTCGAGGAGTACTTGGAGGGGAATAAAGAGTACATAAACCTGCTTCGTATTGTGGCAAAGATCAAGAAGCGCTTAACAACTTTGCGCCTTATCATGAAAATAAGATTTGTCTTTTAAACAAAAAACAGTAGATTTTGCCACATTTGTATGGTATAATTATATATTATAAAATTAAATGCGGGGGGTGGTATATTGAAACTGATTTTGATTGCAAATATTATCACTTGTGTTTGTGCGTTCGCCGGTTTCATATACGGAAGCATAACGTCTTTCAAACCGAAGAAAGCCGTCTATCCGCAGATGATCACGCTGGCTGTGGGATGTATGGCGTTCGGTAAATTATATCAGGTGGTCAGAGTTTTGACCGGCGGCGAGATCTTCGGGCAGTTTCAGCTGGGGGTTTTTGGTTATATCGGAAGCCTGATGTTTCTGTTTTCGGCAAACTTCGGCGCGATGGACAGCCTTGCGGACGACAAATCAAATACTTTTCGAAAATACAGGATCATAGCGTTTGCCGCGCCTTGTGCCGTTGCGGTTTTGTACGCTTTGTTCATTTTCAGCACAGAGTTACCGATCATGGCGCAAGTCGTTTCTGCTGTAACTACCGTGCTCGCCATGCACGCAAGTTATTACCATTTGAAGCACTTGATATTCCCCGACGTGGATTTCGGGGTGATCAAATGTCTGCGGCCGTATAATCTTTCGGCGCTCATTTATATATCTCTTTGTTTTGCGGAAATGATCGTCATCGGTACAGGAAATGAAATCAGTATTCTGATCATTGATGTGTTGATGGGTATCATACTCATTGATATTATTGTTTTGGCGGAGAGGGGGATAAAGAAATGGAAAATATAGCCTATATTCTCTTTATCTGCCTTGTGGCGCCGATGCTCTTCATGGTGCTGATGCTTCGCGGCCGTTCCCGATTGCTTGTGGGGTATATGCTCCTTGGCGTTTTTGTATCGCTTTTCGTATCGGAACTGAATACGATCCTGCTGAGCCAATGCGGCGGCGATATGCTTTATGTTTCAACTACGGTCACTCCCGTAACAGAAGAGATCGTAAAAGCGATCCCCATACTGTTTTATGCCGTCGTTTTTTCCGACAACCGCGACCGCGTCATGCCGATCGCATTTGCAACAGGCGTCGGATTTGCCATGTTTGAAAACATGGTCATCCTCGCGCAGAATGTTGAAAACGTTACCATCGGTTGGGCGATCATCCGTGGCTTTTCGACCGCGCTCATGCACGCGATCTGCTCCGTGGTGGTGGGCTACGGTATCTGCCTTGTCAAGAAGAGGCCGAAACTGTTCCGCTGCGGCACCTTCGCTTTGCTGACGCTGGCGAGCATTTACCACGGGATCTTCAACATGTTGGTGCAGTCGGAGTATAAGTATCTCGGCTTCTTCCTGCCGGCGGTCACCTATATCCCGCTCCTGTTCAAGCATTACCGCTACTATAAGAATAAGAAGGGCGCGCTATGAAAAGAAAAACGATTATCAGCGCTGCTGCAATCGCCGTTCTTATTGCAGCCACGGCAGCCGTGATAGTGTTTAACAATCAAACAAAGCAAACCGGCGCTGCGCAGACAGGGAACTCTATGGACCAAGTGGCAGACGCTGCGCCCTTCAATATGGAATATCCCGACAGGCTGTGCGGTATTCCGGCTACAGAATTCAAGGCTGACGGCGATATGATAGAGGTGCGCTACGGAGACACAAACTTTATCCGAAAAGTTCTCGCCGCAACGGATGGCGATGATAATAAAACGGAATACGATGAGATCCGCGAGCAAAACGTAAACGGTATCACCGTCACCTTCAAAGGCAGCGACGGACTTGTTTATCTTGCTGTTTGGAACGACAACAATTTTGCTTATACCGTTCATGCCGGGCAAGGCGTCGCCGCCGATGAGATGATCGAGTATATTGAGGCGACAAGATAGAATTGCCTGACAAAAAAATAAAAATCGGGAGGAAATATGAAAAAAATAATAAAAAGAATCTTACCGGTTTTACTATCGATCATATTTGCCGCCGCTACGATACCGTTTATGACTTTAACGGCGTTTGCCGCAAACGCGGCGGCGAATGTGACGACAGAGGCAGCCCTGATCAAAAAAGTGAATGCCGGCGGCACGGTTAAATTAAACAAGGATATTATGCTGACGGACGTCCTGCGTATCCCGACAGGCAAAGAGGTTACGCTTGACTTAAGCGGTTTTACACTGAACAGAGGGCTGACCGAATGCAGAGATCTGGGCAGTGTTATCCGCGTGGAGCCGGGTGCTGCGCTGACTGTAAAAGATTCCTCAAACAAGG
>CACZCM010000241.1 GCA_902779615.1 uncultured Ruminococcus sp.
CTGGGTTCAAGCGGATTCCAGAAGGTAAACGCAACAATTATGAACCACGCAAAACAGGCTTATCAGGCATCCAAGAGTGCTCCGAAAGCCGCAACACTTGATATAGGTGCATAAGACGCAATCCAATATCCCCGTCGGTACACAGCCGGCGGGGATTTTTATTTTGCAAACAGGCAAAATAAAAGACCGGAGAGGCGGTATGGACGCCCTTCCGGTCAGTGTATGGCTTTAGTTAGGTCGGTATAGGTTTTAAGTAATTATCAGGTTTCATATTTCATACGGCCGCATACATCAGTAGGTTCCGTATTTATCGTGATTATAGACATCCCAGTCCTTGAGCTTTTTGAGCTCGGTGATGCTGTAGTCTATATCATCAAGAAGCTGCTCCTTATCCTGCGGCAGTGTCGCTGCAAGAGGAACATAATTTGAAATGTGATTGCTTCGGAAGATACATTCCTCATCCTCGGGAAGATTTACATTCTCGATAATCATGCGAAGCTCTTCCATAAGACCTGCCGGCGGCAGCGGATCAAACTCGCCGCGCTCAAACTGCTCCTTAAGCTCGCTTCCGCGGTAAAGCATAAGGCAGATAGCGCCCAGCATAGTCGGACGAATCTCAGAAATCGCGTGAGCCGTTGCAAGCGCATGACGCTTTGAACCCTCACGGCCTGCAAGTCCAAGGATAATCATCATGGACAGCTTCATTCCTGCTGCCTTGACGCGTTTTCCTACCTCGATGGACTCTTCTCCGTCAACGCCTTTATTTACAGCTGCCAGCGTCTCGGAATCACCGCTCTCCATCCCATAATACAGAAGCTCAAGACCTGCTTCGCGAAGCATGCGGAGCTCCTCAACTGATTTTCTCAAAACATCCTTCGGCGCAGCATAGGATGCGCAGCGTTCAAAATTCGGAAATGTTTCCCGAAGCTTTTTCAAAATCGCCAGCAGACGCTCCGTCGAAAGCACCAGCGCATCACCGTCCGCAAGGAATACCCGGCGGACGCCGCGCTTATTGAAGTTTGCCGCCATCATAATCTGACGGTCGACCTCTTCTTCTGTAAGAACCTGAAACTGTACGCCCTCGTACATGTTGCAGTATTTGCATTTATTGTGTGCACAGCCTCGTGTCACACGCAGGATGAAACTGCGTGCCTCACTTGGTGGACGGAAAACGGGTGTATCGTAACTGTCAAAAAACATGGGGCTTCATCCTCTCTTTTATTATTTGTATTTATTATAACACACCTCATCAATAAAAAGCAATAATGATTATAAGCATTATCCAAACTTTTATTTATCCACATATATTAGATTTAAATTAGTTTTCTTTTCAGAGAAAAACGAGAATCGAGTTATAAAATACAGATAGTTGATAAATGCAACCATCTTTCAAAAGGAGGCAGTTATAAATGAATATTTCCGAAAAATTCCATCAGATGCAGAATGTGTTCCATCATATAAACGACGGACACCCGATACACGACCTTATGCTGGGCCTCCGGCTCATGACTGCGGCAATGCTTTTCTCGGCAGCTGTCTTCCTGCCGATACAGCCGCCGCGTATATACTCCGACGCAGAAGAAAGTCTGCTTATGGCATCGGCAGCCTCTGTTGAAACAGACAAACGCTCAATGCAGCCGATTTTCCTCCGCGAAAGCGCGGCAGCATTTCTCGCGGTGCTGCTTCTCATTCGTGCGGCAAAGGCAGAGCCATTCCTTACAGAGGCACTCAAAACCGCCTCGGGATCTCTTTACAGGCTCTGCGGCCTTGAAAATCGCTTAAAATCGCGGAAAAGTCTTGCCAGAAAGATACGTGATGACGCGGCTTCAGACAATATCCCGTTGACAGATGCCGCTGCCGATGTCTCTGACGTACTCCGCTACACAATGGTCGCCGATGAAAAGAATTACGGACAAATGGTGCGCGATGTGATTACATCCCTTCGCAGACAGGGTATCCGTATACTTAAATTCCGCAACGCCTGGGGAGGTAAATTTTATCAGGGGATAAACGTAAAGCTTCTTACTCCGGACGGTATGAAGGCAGAGCTTCAGCTGCATACGCCGCAGTCCTTCGATATAAAGGAACGCTCACATGTATTTTATGAGATTCGCCGCAGTGCCGCGTCGACTGCTGAGGAGATAAAGAAGGCTATTGCCGACAGTATTGCTATCAATAATCTTGTACGCGTACCGCAGGGAGCAATGAGTATCACGTGCCCTGCATAAGCGCAGGATTTACGGAAACATGTAAAATGCCCTAAGACGGTCATCTTTCATAACGCCTTCGTTCCAGTTTTGCCGTAGGCAAAACTTCCTCTATCAGCGTTTTGCCAATGGCACTAGCTTCGCGTCGCGCGAGGCGGGAGATATGCTCACCGCCTGTTATTAGTCACAACCCCCACTTACAGAAGTGGGGGATATCTTTTGCCGAGTTATAAAGAAGGCCTTCTTAGGGCATTTGTTTTCATATTTGATTCCATATTTGATTTAATATACGTTATTTACATTTCAGCTTTATGCTTGTTTCAGGCGGGGCTTTACCCCTTCTGGCTTCCCCACACGGGGGGAAGACCCCCGTGC
>CACZCM010000242.1 GCA_902779615.1 uncultured Ruminococcus sp.
TATTCTGTACTTTAAAGACAAGGATAAAAGCGACACGGTCGTTGTGACGTTTTTTAACAGCGACAGCGAGGAGAGCGAGGATATGCCGATGAGCAGGATCGGTGAGGACAGCGATTCTTTTACATTTTCCTGTGAGGGCAATTCCGCGAAATACAACATGGCGTATGTCACCTATGGCGGTAAAAGATCATCTGTCTTTGCGTTCAACAAATGCGTAAGTGGCTGGTATAACTCCGATCTCGGATTCTTTCCTTACACAGAAGGTAAAGAGATAAACTATTACCCCGAATTTGAACACATTGACTTTCCCTTCAACGGATATACTAAGACTGTTCATGTCTGGACACCCAAAGATTATGACCCGAGATCTACCGAAAAGTACGCGGTGATCTACGCGCTTGACTCACAGTGGATGGTGAATCTTGCAAAGCTTGGGCAGAATCCGGAGGATTGCCTTAATCTTACCGTGCAGGCAGCAAGCATGACGGCTACAACCGGGTATAAGGCGATCATCGTTGCGGTGGACTGCTTCGGTGATATGGGAATGACTAACCGCGACAATGAAATGGTGCCCGATATCGGAGCGGAAACTACCGAATCGTCAAAATACGAAAGATTGGGCAGTGATTTTTCGGATTTCATCAGCGAGACGCTTGTGCCGTATATTCAGGAAAACTACAATGTATATGACGATGCTCTTCACACCGCGATCACCGGCCTTTCGCTCAGCGGCTTGGAGGCTTTCTATATTGCCATGGAACACCCGGAACAGTTCGGCACGGTAGGCGCGCTTTCGCCTTCACTCTGGATGTATGACGATGAAGGCTGGAGCAATTATCTTAAAACAAAAAGCTTTGGCGAGGATCCGCCCTTCGTTTACCTGTATACCGGCAGTGCGGGCGGTGACACAGACCCTGATGTTACACAGATGTATAACAGGCTCAAGGATATGGGTTACCCTACGGAAAAGATGACTCTTCACTACTACGAATGGGGCATGCACGGGGACTCATTCTGGAGAGGCGTCCTTGCGGAATTTCTGGAGGTTCTTGTTTACAGGCGTGTAGAGCCACTGGAAAAATGATTCTTCAAGAATCCGCCGATCAGAATGAAACATGAACTGCATTGCATATATTAAACGGTTTATATACGAATTTTTAAGACAGAACAATCGGGAGCAGAAAAGCCTTGCTCCCGATTGTTCATTACTGTACATACCCGTTTTTTAAATCCCGAAACAGCTTTACTGCCGCATTATAATACAACTCTTCAGCGTGTTCCATAGCGTATTCTACCGTCATATCGTCCTCCATGATCGTCATGAGAGAGGAAATCCCGCAGCCGTAAAGCGCGTCTGCGCCCTCGCCCAAGGAACCGCAAAGACCGATCACCGGGATCCCCCGCGCCTTTGCACGAAGCCCCACGCCATGCATTACCTTGCCGCAAACACTCTGAGAATCGGCTCGCCCTTCGCCCGTAATTATCAGATCAACACCGTCTAAACGTTCATCAAAGCCGATCAGATCAAGGACCGTGTCAATGCCCGATCTCATCTTACCGTTGCAGAAAACGTAAAGCGCCGCTCCAAGACCTCCTGCTGCGCCTGCACCGCAAATGCTGTCGCAGTCAACGCCGAATTGCCGATTTATAACATCACGATAATTCTGCATACCACGCTCAAGAATATCAAGCGTCTTTCTGTCCGCGCCTTTCTGTTTTGCGAATGTATATGCCGCGCCGTTTTCTCCGCACAGCGGGTTCGTCACGTCGCACATCACTGTGAAGCGGCACTCGTAAATGCGCTTGTCTATGCTGCTTATATCGATTTTCTCAACTCGCGCGAGATCGCCGCCGACTCCTGCAAGCTCAATGCCCTTAGCATCAAGGAATTTCACCCCAAGCGCGCGCATACAGCCCATACCGCCATCGTTTGTGGCAGAACCGCCGATGGCAGCGGAAATATTGCGGCAGCCGCGATCAAGCGCATGGCGTATCAGTTCGCCTGTGCCGTAAGTTGATGTGTTTATCGGGTTACGCAGCTTTTTCGGAACTAGAGGAAGTCCCGATGCCGCCGACATTTCGATCACAGCTTTATCTTCAAAAATGCCATATTCAGCATTGATCTCATTCATCAGCGGATCGTGTACAGCAGCGCTCACTATGCTGCCTCCTGCAGCGTTTACGACCGCCGTGACCGTTCCTTCGCCGCCGTCAGCAATGGGAATACCGATGCTTTCAGAATCTTTGAACACTTCATTTACGGCTTTGGTGAGAAGTGCAATAATACCGCTGCTTGTCAGGCTGCCCTTGAATGAATCGGAAGCAAATAGAAATTTCATGATATCATCTCCGAGATAATTATACAACTATTAATTCGAAATAACAATAGACGATCGATAGCTTTCTTTAAAAGTGAGATGGAATGAGTGTAAAATAATGCTTTTTAATTATAATAACACGCAAAACAACCCCCAAAAAGCTCATTCACACTTTGATATTCTGTCATCATTTTTGTTATGCTTTATCCTATCGGACTGTTGACGGTAATTGATGAATATGATATGATTA
>CACZCM010000243.1 GCA_902779615.1 uncultured Ruminococcus sp.
CTGAGATACCGCATTTACAAAAGCTATAACCACATCAAAAGCCGTTTGAATGACCTGCGGCAATAGTGAAATTATGCCCGTTACCAACGTTGTAATTATTTCAGCTGCCGTTGTTGCTATTGTTGGCGCAGATGTCGAAATACCTTGTAATAGGGAAGATACGATTTGTATTCCCATATTCAGAATATCGGGCAAATAGCCGCCTATTTTGTTTATGATATTTACAAGAACCTCACCAACAGCACCGGCTAAACCTGTTAAACCTTCGTTCTTTACAGCTTCGGTCAAGGTCGTTATTTGCTCCGTTCCGAATTGTTCCGTTTCTCTTAACATACCTTTTAGGTTATCGGAAACGCCAATTTGCAAGCCTTCCATTGCCGAACCAAAGATAGTAATATCACCGTTTAGGTTATCCATCATTGTTTCCGCTTGCTGTGCTGCCGAGCCTATACCGTCACTTGCTGACTTTAAACCATCTCTAAGGAAACACTGATTAAAAAGCAAAACAAATCATCAAACTCAACGCCTGACGAAATTTTCGACATATATTGAGTTGCAATACCAAAAACTCTCTGTTTTTGTGCTTACTTATGCTCTGGAACGGTCTCTTTACCCTCAAAAGGGCGCACTTATCCCACCACTTTCACCGAGCGTTTTTTCGCTTCGGCATACATCAACAGATTTGCGCTTGCAAACAGCACATTCAGCTTATGAAAATTCTTCGCTATGCCACGATAGCGCACCTTTGTAAAACCAAATCGATTCTTGATAATGTGGAATGCGTGCTCCACCTTTGAACGAACAGATGATTTTCGGTTATCGATATATCTTTCCCAATCGATCGCGTTATCGGATACCTTCGGCAGGCTTGACGGTCTTCTTGTAATGCGGAAATCAATGTCTTTGAAATGATCATTTTCTGCTATTTCAGGGCGCTTTTGGACTCCGAGATAGCCTGAATCTCCATAAACGACTTCGTCGTCTTCACGCAGCAGATTATGAGTTTCCGTAATGTCATGTACATTTGCTGATGTCGCCGTTATCGTATGGACATACCCGCTTCCTGCATCGACTCCGATGTGACACTTCATTCCGAATCGCCACTCGTTCCCCTTCTTTGTTTGGTGCATTTCGGGATCGCGTGCTTTCTCCTCGTTCTTTGTGGAACTCGGTGCATTGATGATCGTAGCGTCTACGATCGTGCCGCCCTTCATCATTGCTCCGCCTTGCTCGAGAACATAGTTGATAGCCTTGAACATCTGCTCTCCGAGGTGATTCTTTTCAAGCAGATGTCTGAATTTCAACAGAGTTGTTGCGTCGGGAACCTGCTCGTCAACGAAGTTGATTCCCATAAATTTTCTGAATGCGTAACTGTCGTAGATAGCGTCCTCTATGCCCTCATCGGACAGATTGAACCACACCTGCAGCAGATACATTCTGAGCATTTTTTCGATACCTTTTACAGGTCTGCCGCGCTTTCCGCTCGGATAGTACGGTCTCACAAACTCGACCCACTCGTCCCACTGGATTATTTCTTCCATGGTATCGAGAAATTCCTCACGCTTTGTTTTCTTCTTTCGGCAGCTGTATTCGTAATCGCTGAAGCTCTGCTGTTTCATCTTTTTTGCCCCCCTGCTATTTTGATATATCTATTATACCATATTTTTCGTAATAGGGGGAGATTAAATCAGTGGTTCCCTAAAACTTTGTACTTTATCGGTTGAGGAAACAGTCATCATATTAAAGGCTTTTAAACCTTGTGAAGTAAAGATAGTTGCTTTATATGCGTTTGCTTCTTCCTCACTCATTCCCGCAAGTCTTGCGTTAAGTTCATCAACGACCGTGTTAAATTCTCTTGCATTGCCTTGCGAATCATAGGCAGAAATACCAAGCTCATTTAAAGCACCTGCCGCCGCTGCTGTTGGCGTGTAAAGGTCATACATTGCCCTATTCATTGCCGTAGCTGCTGCCGAGCCTGTGACATTTTGTTCCGCAAGTCTTAATAATGCAACCGTTGTATCTTCCGCACTCTGTCCGAAATTAGCCGCCGTAGATGACGAGCTTGAAAGAGCCTCTCCAAGTCCTTTAACATCCGTTGCCGCCATTGTTGCGCCTTTTGCCATAAGGTCAGTATAGTATTGTGTATTATCAAAACTATCTCCAAAACCTTTTATCGAGCCTGTGGCATAGGCGGCAGCGTCTGACATTTCAATAGAGCCAGCCGCCGCAAGATTTAACACTGACGGAATAGCCGCTATTTGCTCTTTTGCTGTCAAACCACCCATTGCAAGCACGTTAAAGCCCTCTGCCGCTTGCGTGGCACTAAAAGAAGTTGATGCGCCTAATTCCTGCGCCGTTGCTCTTATTTCGCCTATATCTTTTGTTGTTGTTCCCATTGTGGCGGCAACCTGTGACATTGCACTATCGAACGAGCCACCAGCCGTAACCGCTTCTTTTCCAAAAGCGACCAACGCCGCCGTTGCTGCTCCAATAGCGGCAGTAATTCCCGATAATATACCGCCGCTTAATTCCGTCATTTTTGAGCCAAAACTTGAAAAAT
>CACZCM010000244.1 GCA_902779615.1 uncultured Ruminococcus sp.
GAAAGACGATTTCCATCTTATCGTTCCCGCACTGCCCGGTTACGACCCTGATAAAAAAGAGAATTTCACAAGTGTTGAAGCGATAGCCTCGGAGCTTGAGGAATGGCTTCTTGAAAATGGCTATAAAAGTATCAGCTGCATTTATGGCTGTTCCATGGGTGGCAGTATCGTTACTAAAATGCTTGCGGATAATACTGTCAAGATACACAGCGCAGTCATAGACGGAGGTATAACGCCGTATCGTTTGCCTTGGATAATCACAAGGTTTATCGCAATAAAGGATTTTTTGCTGATATACACGGGTAAGCTCGGCGGCGTCAGGCTGCTTCAAAAGGCGTTCGCAACAGACGAGCTGTCTGATGAAGATATAAGATATGCAGCCAAGGTACTTAAAATGATGAGTGCAAAAACGATATGGAGAACCTTTGAATCGTGCAACAATTATAAAATGCCCGAGCACATTCATACCGACTGCAAGCGTATATTGTATTTATATGCGAAAAATGAAGCAAAAGAGCGTAAAAAGGACATAGCCTACATGAAGGAAAGCTTTCCGCAAAGTGTTCTGAAAGAGATAGAGAATATAGGTCACGGAGGGCTTGCTGTATTCAGGACGCAGCAGCTTGCAAATGAAATAGAGGGGATCATAAAATGATTAAAACAACACTAAAGATCGAAGGAATGATGTGCGGAATGTGCGAGGCGCATATCTGCGACGTTATTCGCAAAACAATACCGACAGCAAAGAAGGTCAAGGCTTCAAAATCAAAGGGTGAAGCGTCATTTTTGACGGAGGATACCGTTAACGGTGAGCAGCTTCAAAAGGCAATCGGAGAAACCGGATATACCTGTTTGTCGGTAAGCTCGGAGGAGTACAAAAAGAAGGGACTGTTTGGGAGATAACCGATAAGTGAATTATCAAAGTAGGTGAAGTTATGAAAGCGGATTACAAAAATTGGGTACCTAAGGGTATGATATACGGACTTTTCTCTGCAACGGCTGTACTTGTTCTGTTGTTCGCCATTGCTGCGATCTTAACAAAGGAAGCGCCTGTACCGTTAAGAATAACGATTTTAGTTGTACTCGGTTTAGGCGCGATCATCTGCGGCTGTATGGCTGTCTGGATGAAGCTGCTGCATGATCAGTTTTCTTACGACGGAAAGCGCAAAATGTCAAAACAGATCATAGAGGGCATTGCGGAATATGTTGATATCCAAAGCGGCGGTAAATGCCTTGATGTAGGCTGCGGCAGCGGAGCGTTGGCCATAGCCGTTGCAAAACGCAATCCGACAGCGGATATTATCGGAGTTGACCGTTGGGGAAAGGAATATGCTTCATTCAACAAAAAGCTTTGTCAAAGCAACGCAGAAGCCGAAGGTGTGTCGAATACAAGGTTTGTTCAAGGCGACGCTTTGCAGCTTGATTTCCCCAATGAATCCTTTAATGCAGTTGTGAGCAATTATGTTTACCATAATATCCCAAGCAAAGACCGTCAGAAGATACTGCTCGAAACGCTGCGTGTGCTGAAAAAAGGCGGTACATTTGCTATTCACGATATTTTTTCCAAGGCAAAATATGGAGATATGAAAGTCTTTGTTGAAAAGCTTAAGTCCATGGGATATGAATCTGTCGAGCTTATCGATACAACAGAAGGCAAATTCATGATGCCCAAGGAAGCAAAGTGGATGGGGTTGTCTTGCTCGGCTCTGCTTGTAGGTAAAAAATAAAAGTGCGGGCAGGTGCAGTATGAAGAAAGATATAAAAACAAAAGAATCTGTCTGCCAAGAAAAAGTTGATTGGGATAGAATAGTACACCTTTTGAAACTCGGTATTATTTCGGCGATCATGGTTCTTATAGGTGATATGCTGCTCGGTTGGGGAGTGTCCGATCCGTCCGTAACACAGCTTCCCTCTGTTTTCACTCGTTATCTTACGGTGTCTGACGGCAGGATCATTGCCTCCGCAATGCTGGGGCTTATTGGTATTCCGATAGAATGCTTATGCTGGTTTTCGGTCTATCGTCTTATCAGACCGTATTCGGAAAAGGACGCACATGCTTACAGAGCTGGAATTATCGGCTGCCTTGCGTTTGGCGGATGTGGTGTTCACGTTCCTTGCTGCGCAGCGGTCTATCTTGCAAAGCATTTCTATACCGACGACCCGTCGACCATTTCAGATGAAATGGTTCGTTTGCTTGCGTGGTTCCTTGTTCCTGCAACAGTCATATTTTCGGTATTCTTCTTTTTAACGTTGATAGTTCAGATAAAGGCTGTACTCATCGGGCATACTCCGTTTCCTCGCTGGTGCTGTGTGTTTTCCCTGTTGTTCGGCTTAATCTGGATCGTGTTGATGCGAATCATCGGTGATCACGCAATAACAAATGCGCTGTCAACAGGGTGGATCAGCATAGGAAATTTATGGATGATGGGCGGCTTGCTTTTAATGTCAAACAAGGTTGGAAACAATGAATGAACTGTATGAAACAAAAATATCAACAGCGCGTTGGATCGCATACGATATCCCGGGCAACATCGGGT
>CACZCM010000245.1 GCA_902779615.1 uncultured Ruminococcus sp.
CGGCAGATGAATTTGATAATCATTTGCCAAAAACGATAAGATATATTCTAGAATTTTGTTGATTTTAGGCGGATGATTTGCTATAATAATGTTGAAATGCATTATTAAAATCTTTGGAGTGGTTTAATTCCACGAGGTGCCCCATGAACAAAACCTACAACAAACTCGTCCAATGAAAAGTTGGATAATTACTATGGTAGGATAACAAAGTAACCGGTTGATATATTCAATTCAGTACAGGTGATGATCATGACAGAGCTTGAAAAAATAGAGTACACCAAATCGTTCATAGATGATCTTGCAAACGGGATAAATCCGCTTGACGGCACGCCTGTGCCGGACGGTGAGCTGCTGAATAATGTCCGCATTTCGAGATGTATGTTCTATGTGTCGGACATTCTTCGGCAGGTTATTGAAAACGGCGGTGTAAAGCCGCAGAAGAAGGAGAAGAAAGCGCCGTTTGAGATAACCTCCGAGCAGCTTGAACGGTTTGAGTATTCCGACAGACCGATAGCTCTGAGCGAGATATCAGGCAGGCTGAAAGCCCTCATAGACAGCGAGAAAATGAAAACTCTCTCGTATAACGATCTTGCAAACTGGCTTATTGATATAGGTGCGCTTGAAGAATATGAAAACAGCGAGGGGAAAAATAAAAAGCGCCCGACCGAGATGGGTGAAAGCCTCGGAATATCCGAGGAGAAGAGAAGCGGTATGTACGGAGATTACATAGTCGTTGTTTATAACCGTGAGGCGCAGCAGTTTGTGATAGACAATCTTTCTTCTGTGATCGCCTTGAAGAATAAGTAATGAAGAGTGCAGGCAATGAAAAAGACCGTAGTGTTTTTTGATACCGAGGTCGGCGTCAATGATAATAAAATACACGATATAGGCGCAGTAAAAGATGGCGCGGTGTTCCATTTGGCGTCTGTCGGGGAATTCTGCGCCTTTTTTGACGGCGCCCGGTTCCTTTGCGGGCACAATATCATTCATCATGACCTTGAATATATGCACAAAGCATCGGATTTCCGTATTGAGTATAAACCGATCGATACGCTGTATCTTTCACCGCTTCTGTTTCCGAAGCGCCCATATCATAATCTGCTTAAGGACGATAAGCTGCAAAACGATCAGCTCAATAATCCGGTCAATGACAGCATTAAAGCACGCGTTCTTTTCTATGACGAATGCAATGCGTTTGCTGCTCTTGACGACAGATTAAAGGATGTTTTCTGCTGCTTGCTGTATGGCGTTCGTGAGTTTGAGAGCTTTTTTGAATATTTGGAATACAGTGCGAAAAATACCGATCTGACCGCTCTTGTAAAGAGTTATTTCAAGGGGCAGATCTGCTCGGGTGCCGATATAGATTCGCTTGCTGTTTCTGCGCCGGTCGAGCTTGCGTATGCCCTTTCGCTCATAAATACAAATGACAGTCATTCGATCACGCCGCCGTGGCTGATGAAAAACTTTCCGAAAATCGAAAACGTCATCAAGGCGCTGTGCAATACTCCGTGTGAGGCAGGCTGTCCTTACTGCCGCTCTCGGCTTGACGTTCATAGGTCGCTCAAAGCCTTTTTCGGTTATGATGAATTTCGTACATACAACGGTGAGCCGCTTCAGGAGAGAGCGGCAAAAGCGGCGGTGGACGGTAAATCGCTGCTTGCGGTCTTTCCCACGGGAGGAGGAAAGTCGATCACATTTCAGCTTCCCGCGCTTATGGCAGGAAACTCGGCACACGCGCTCACTGTCGTAATTTCGCCGCTCCAATCACTGATGAAGGATCAGGTCGATAATCTGCATGAGGTCGGTATAACAGAAGCCGTCACGATAAACGGTCTGCTTGACCCGATCGAGCGCGCAAATTCGATCGAGCAGACAGCAAACGGCTCGGCAATGCTTTTGTACATTTCTCCGGAGCAGCTTCGTTCAAAGACGATAGAAAAGCTGCTTGTTTCGCGTAATATCGCACGTTTTGTTATAGACGAGGCACACTGCTTCTCTGCATGGGGGCAGGATTTCAGAGTGGATTATCTGTATATAGGCGAATTTATAAGACGTCTGCAAAGAATAAAACATCTGCAAACCCCCATACCCGTTTCGTGCTTTACGGCTACGGCCAAGCAGAAGGTCATTACCGATATCCGCGAGTATTTCAAGCGAAAGCTTGATCTGGAGCTGGAGCTGTACGCATCAACTGCCACACGAGAGAACCTTCACTATACCGTGCTGTTTAAGGAAACAGACGAGGAAAAATACAATGCGCTGAGGTCGCTTATCGAAGCGAAAAATTGTCCTACCATTGTGTATGTGTCAAGGACAAGACGCACGGTTCAGCTTGCCGAAAAGCTTACGAGCGACGGATTCCCTGCAAAGCCATTCAACGGCAGAATGGATGCAAACGAAAAGATCGCCAATCAGGATGCGTTCAACAGAAATGAGGTCAAGGTGATCGTTGCAACGTCCGCTTTCGGTATGGGTGTTGACAAGAAAGACGTCAAGCTCGTTATCCACTACGATATCTCCGATTCGCTCGAAAAT
>CACZCM010000246.1 GCA_902779615.1 uncultured Ruminococcus sp.
GTCAGTGCCTGATATGCTGTGGGGTCGATGTAGCGTTCCCCGTTATACAAGTTTGCCATTTAATGTTCCTCCTTTGATACTCTCTTGCAGTTGTCGCAAACAACGGAACGGCTGAGTAAATCGCCCTGTCCGTCTGCCATAAGCAGCGACAGATTGACCTGAACTTCTTTACCGCAGTACGGACACTTGCAAAATACATTGTCGGGTCCGATCTCCGTTGTTACCTCTATCGCTCCGTAGAGCCTGTCCTTTATGTAAAACATTGTTATCGTCTCCTTATTACAGTCTGTAGTGGATATAAAGCTAACAGGTAGTTACGCCTAACAAGTTTCAGTTTACTTAACTGCCTGTTAGTTTTGATTTTCTTTGAATTATTCATTTATGACGCATATTTATTCATAAATACGGCCAGCTTTTCTTTTCGCTCTTTAAAGCTGAGATTGGCGGCGAGCAGCCCCATATCGACAATTTCAAGCATCTCAAGACGCTTTATTTCGTCAGATGTAAGGTACGGTCTTATGCTTTTGCCGCTCGGAATATTGTGCGTCTTGCGATACTCCTTTGCCGTCATACCGAGAACGAGCTTGTTGAGCATATTGTATTCGTTACTGAAGTGATATGCCTTCGGCTCGCCGTAGTGAAGCGTGAGTGCTCTCGTTATATGCGAAAAATCCTGCTTTTCTGCTGACGGTGCAGACGTGATCTCAGACACATCGACCGCAGGTGCTATCGGTTCTATCGGCTTGCGAAGGTCTGGTATAACTTCGTTTACAAGCCAGTGGAGCAGCTTGCCGGAACGTGAGTTGCGGATACCGCAGATAAGGCTGTACGCTCCGCACTCGTTGATTGTGAGGATATAATTGTCGGGAGCATATGCCGTCATACCTTTATCTGCGTAGCTGACATACTCGGCGGTGAGGAACTGTGTATCCTCGTGACCGAGAAGGTTTACGAGATCGGCGGCTACGAACCAAAAGCTGTCTTTGTAGATGTGAACTCGCATCTCACCCAAGTCCTGATAGGTAAATATTCTGAACATCAGTTTTCCTCCTGTTCGTCAAGCGGTACGATGCCGTGAACCTTGAGCAGATTGTATATGAAATACTTTCCGCTGTATGTCCAGTACATATGATTGACGTGATGCTTCGGGATCTTCTTGCCGCCGAATGAAAGAAGAACATACTGAACGTAACCGCTGTCCTCGTATTCGTCGGAGATCGTCCACCAACCGTCCTTGTCTCTGTACTGTACGCCGTATTCTTCGAGAAGCTCGTTGAGCCACTTGCCCGGTTTGCAGTAATCTCTCGCAATGTCGGTAATGGAAAGTTTCTCATCGCTGTTCATTTTTTCGAACATCTCGGCGATACGCTTTGCCCTTGCATTTTCTCTTTTAAGAGATAAGTTTTCACACTTAAGCTCCTCGTTTTCGGATTCGGCTGCTTTTCTCGACTCCGTTTCTTCCTTGAGCTTTGTGAGCACCGCTACGATGAACTCCAGCTTTGAAAGCATTTCCGTGAAGTTTACACGGTTAGCCTGACCTCTCATTGTCGGCAGAACATCGGCGGCAAACCACTTCTTAAATGCCGCGATATCGTCATGATGTGCGGTACAATAGTAAATGAATGCGTACACACCCGATACGTTGAACATCTCCAAAGGCTCGTCATCGATATCTACCTCAATACGATCCTCGCTGTCGATATCGTTGTACATTATGCTGTCGTAATCAAGATCTGTCGATAAAATCGTATTGATATCATCGGCTACAAAGTACGGTTCGTTGTCAACGATCATCGCTCTGAGCTTACCAATATTTTTGTCGCTAAAAACTGTTGCTTCCATAATGATCCTCCATTCTTACCCCGACAGACTATGGAAATCAGTCGGGGATATTATTATTAATCTTCGTCACGCTCTACGATGGGAAGATATCCCTCGCTCTTGAGCAGATCATAAATGAACATTCTGCCGTCCTGAGTCTTATTCAAGTTCTCGAATAAGACTCATTATCCGAGAAGTAATATTATCAGGGGAAATGATAAAAAAACAAGTATTCATGCGACTCTGTTAGTATATCCTTTGAATAATACAATTTTTCAAAGAAGAAATTCCGTGATTCTTCTCGTATTCTGATTTGCTCTGATTGTTACGTTTCTTTTAAAAAACGCCTATTATTCCATATTTAAGTGCTTTATCCGCGGTAAGAATTTTTCAAGCGTATATCCGTATAACTTGAACAGAATCACCTGAGTGGTTAAATTCAGGTATCATTATTAGAGTAAAAATTTCAAAAAGTCGCATAGGCACTTGCTTTTATGTTGTCTACTCCGATAATGACACTTCTCGGATAATGAGTCCAATACGTATGTGCCTTTGAATGCGGTTCCCCATCTTTTCCAGCAAAACTCTGGGTTTTAGACTGTGCGTAACCTTTAGCGGCATACTTCTGATAAAGAAACCACTGGTCGCCCTGCTTGTACTGAATCTTATGCGATGAGAGAAACTCGTTCAGC
>CACZCM010000247.1 GCA_902779615.1 uncultured Ruminococcus sp.
CTGAACTCAATGTCTGTACGCAAGCTTGATGCTATGATTAAGGAAATGCATACTAAAAAAGCTGACAGCAACAGTGACGATAGAACTTTTGTCAATGAGTTCAGCGATCTTCCGAAGAGGTTGAAATCTTTGTCGGGTAGACTTAAGAGCAGCGAGTTCGAGAATAACGACTCGATCAACCAGTGCATCCGCACTATCGCTGATGCTGTAGCTCAGCTTGAGAAGCTTATGCAGGCTGATAAAGCGAAAGGTTAATCTAACATACTTAAACCGCAGAGCGTACCGTTAGGGAGTTCCCCTAACGGTTGCCTCCACCTGAAAGGGTGAGAGATATCAGCTCTCGAAGCAAGCGCATATTAAAAATACTTATTCAGGAAGGAAAATTACAATGAATAACAATGATTATTTTTACAACAATTACCCTAACAACATATATGCACAAGACGGACAACCGTTGTCCGCCTTTCCGCCAAAGCAGCAGACCGCAGCATCTCAGCTATGTGTGCAGACAATGAATGCCCCTGCATTGCCACAGCAATATGAACAGCCGCCGATTCATCAGATGAGCGCACCGCCACTGCCTCAGCCACAGAGTAAACAGTCAATACAGGTACAGCCGCTTCTGCCGGTACTCGAAGAGTCTCCGAATAAGCAGAGCGAAGAGAGGTTAAAGCCGCCGATAGATGAATCGACATCGCAGCCTCATAATACGGAGACTGCTTCGGAAAATGTTACTTCGGCAGATAAACAAAAGCTGCTGTGCAAAGATCTATCGTTAATTACACCCGGCTCAAAGGAGTACAATAAATTATCGCCAAAAGCACAGAAGTCCTGCGATAAGTGGTTTTTACAGAGCGTTAAGGAAGAAGAAAGATTAAAACCTAAGCCGGAATGGGCTCGGGAAGATTCGGATAAGAAGCTTCTGTGTATCGTCGTTGGGAATACTATACCGGGCTCTCCAGAATATGAAGCTTCCACGCCGGAGACTAAGGCGAAAGTAGATGAATACTACTTGCGAACTATAAAAAAGATTCAAGAGGCAAAAGCAAATGAATCTGTTGCTGCTCTGGCGGCGAGTAGCAAGGAAGATAAGGACTCTTATCAAAGTATAGTGCCTGCGGTACAACCGGTCGCTCTACCGAACAGCAATCTTCAGCAAAATTACATAAGTTGCTGTAATCCGACCACAAATAATTTTTCCTTCGAGATTAATGAGTTCGGAGTGACTGAATTAAACACAGGTATTAGCGGCAACTTTCATATAGAAATTACGACAGTATATATATTATTGGGTGATGATAATTCGCCTACTGATACTCGGTACGATCTGACGGTAAAAACATTTTGCCGTGATGGATATGAGCAAATAATTCAATTAAAAAAGGTACCTAAAGAAGTTTCACAGAGCTCGAAAATCCTAAAAAGGATTCCGATGGCAGTTGTTGATTCAAAAACCGAGGGAGCTGCGACTGCGTTTTTGTACCAATATATAAATTATTGCGTTTCGCAAAAGGGCATAAAAGTTGTATCTCTGTTTAAATCTTCAGGTTGGAACACAGAGCTGAAGGCATATATTACAGCAAGCGGCATCATCGGCCGTAGTGATTATTCGGCTATTTCAATGGGCGTTTTTTCGCTTCACAATAATTGTCATGGATATGCTCATCATATTTTTGAGCATATGCTGACGGCAACACGTAATCCTGCGAATATGAGAATAATACTGCTTTATCATTTTGCCTCAATGATCTATACATTGTTTACCAAAGCAAAATTGAGTCTGAATCACCTGCTCTTTATTGTTGGTGAGAAGGGTTGCCGCAAGACTTCACTTGCAAAATGTTTCCTACAATTCGGAGAAGATAAAACAACTACAAGGTTTAATTTTTCATCGAGTGATTCTGGTATACTGAACTGCTTGCGAGAGTATTCCGACAGGGTCATGCTCGTCGATGATATGCCTCCATCGATAACTACGGCACAAAAGAATGCCGATAATGCAAAGCTTAATCTGCTGCTCAGAATTATGGGTGATAATGGCACCAGAACCATCAATACCGCCTTTATGAAAAATCCTGATCAGAAACCCGATTACAAGGTCAGAGGCGGTATCGCGATCACCGGCGAGCGTTTTTATGGCTCGGGAACAGCGTCATCTGTTGCCCGTGCTGTTGTAATATCGCTCGATAAGAATGAGGTAAAAGGCGAGACGCTAACTTATTTTCAGAAGCATGAAAACGAGCTTGAGAGCTTGATGTACCGCTTTATTAGTTATATCACTTCATACTATGATGTCACGGTTGAGAACATTAAGAATTGGACTGTTACTATGCGTAAGCAAGCTCAAAAGCTCAACGTCAAGAACGATCGTTATCGTGATTACTATGCAATTTACATGATAACCGCTTCACTTGTTGCGAGATATTTCAGGTCAGAGGATTGCTATTTCGATGAGAATTCCTTGATAGCGAATTCGGAAAGAGATATTATCGCAATCTTGACCG
>CACZCM010000248.1 GCA_902779615.1 uncultured Ruminococcus sp.
ACAGTGATACCACAGCAGGAATGTGTGTATCGGTGTTTAACAAGACCGATACCATATACTCAAATTACTTTGGCTGCATAGACATCGAAAACAATATTCCTGTAGATGAAAACTCCGTATTTGAATGGGGTTCGATTACAAAGCTGCTTGTCTGGACGAGTGTTATGCAGCTTTATGAACAGGGGAAAATATCTCTTGACGAGGATATAAATAATTATCTTCCAGACAACTATTTAAAAAATCTAACGTATGATGAACCCATTACAATGATTAATCTCATGAATCATAACGCGGGCTTTCAGGAAACACCTTACAATATGTTCCTTCGTTTAGACCACCTCGACAAGCTCGAACCTATTGGGGAGACCCTTTCAAAGTATCAGCCTCAGCAGGTATATGAGCCGGGTACAGTTACAGCTTACTCAAATTGGGGAGTTGCTCTTGCAGGCTATATAGTGGAGCGTGTTGCCGAAAAGCCGTTTTACGAATATGTCAATGATAACATTTTTAAGCCTCTCGGCATGGAGTAAGCTTCTCTGAAGCCTGACTACTCAGACAACGAATTTATCAGAACTCAGTGGGATAAATTCACCGGCTACCGTTCGGACAATGTGCCTGTACCATTTGCAAAAAAGTACGCAGGTTTTTATCCCGCAGGTGCCTGTGTTTCAACATTGGACGATCTTACAAAATTCGGACGTGCCCTGCTCAGCGGCGACAACAGGATCTTCAAGGATCCCGCCACATACGAGCTGTTCGTTTCACCAACTTCATCATACACGTACAACGGCAAAGAAATTCCACGCAACTGTCACGGTATGTGGATGTTACCGTTCGAAAATCCATGCTACGGTCACGGAGGAGGCTCGGGAATCTGTTCAACGTATCTTATACTCGACACGCAAAATGAAACAGGTGTCGCTGTAATGACAAACCAAGGCGGCGAATACGTATATAACGAAGATATGATGAAGATGATCTTCGGAGAATACGATCCGGAAAGCTACTGGGGAACAACGCCTGCGGCACCGGAAGGGAGCTACAGGTGTGCACGCACGATACTAAAGGGCGGTTTAAAGCTGTACAGCCTGGATTTCACCGGATTTGACGGCAGTGAAAAGTTCTTTTTCGTACCCGACGAATCAACGGGCAATGTTTTAATGGAGACATTAGACTACATTAAAACATCCGAGGTCGTAAGGATTTTTGAAATAGCTATGACCCGACTTTGGATAGTATCGGCTTTGTCATGTGTGATAATGATTTTGATAAAGCTTGTGCAAAAGATCATGAAAAAAGAAAAGCGTCCGCTCGGGAAGTGGGCAGTCGCATTAATGCTCGGCGAAATTGCGGTTGTTCCGTTTGGCATTTTCGCAGGCTTAAACGCTTTGTGGTCTGAGCTTCCCGCAGACAGCTTCTTTTGGGCATTTTATGTAATATTCGCACTGACGATCATAATTGTACTGCTTGCAGCTTTAGGTGTTGTTTGGCTCGTTAAAACAGAAATGAAAAAGGGAACAAGAGCATTAAATGCTATTGTTCTCTCCACAGCGGTCATTTCGGCTGTCAACATATTTTATTGGAATGTGTGCGTATTCTGGATAACTTGATACTGACGCAAGAGATTTGACGCGGACAAACAAAAGCTGCAACTAAATTGTTCGTTATTCTCACGGAAATGCTTGTCAACAGCCGCAAAAAGATATTCGGAAAGTCCAGTGAAAAAAACAAGTATTTTTAACGATGCGCAGACCCGTTTTCTTTTGATCAACAACACACATCATATAACGGTCCCTTGTTTTTTGCTGATATATTATCATTCATTCAAGCAAAAAACAAGGGGCTTTAATATTTTATTGAATTGTTTGTCCAATAATCGTATTGAATCTTACAGTGAACAAGTGGTAACATCGTAAGTAATGACCAGCCGATATCGATCGAACTGCAAATGCATCAGTCAAAGGAGTAGTTACAGGCAAATCCGAGCGATGTGTTTCAGGCGGCCTTTACACTAACGCCGCGTTACATTGCTGTGTATACTTGTCCCTTCGATATTAAATCACAGAGCCGTTTCTGTCGTAATCGGAAAATTCTTGACCCCGTTGGTTATGATATTGAGCAGTATCTGAGAGATTTCCTCGGGTGTTGCGGCAAAATCGTCGTCAAGCCAACGCTGCATAAGTCCAACGCAGCCGTTCACCACAAAGGCGTTGCAGAGCGCGGCGTGCTGGCTGTCGATGTTTTGCGAAGCAGCGTTATTGATCGTAAAGCATCGTTCGTTCACAAGCGCCTTGATATTGTTAAAAAACTTCATGTCGCAGTTTTCACTGAAAAATATGCGGCACATATCGGAGTTCTTTTCAAGAAAGCTGAATATCTCAACGAGGTAAGGATAAAGCTCGTCGCTGCTTTTCAGCTCCGTGCCGTTGAGTACGTCGTTGAAATCGTTGAAAAAACGATCCTCTGTTTTTCTGTTCATAC
>CACZCM010000249.1 GCA_902779615.1 uncultured Ruminococcus sp.
TTCCCGCATAAGTATTTAGCAAAAAATCCGGTGTTCACACCACAACGGCGCACAGAGGCGGAGGCATACCGTGACGCAAACAACGATTTGCACAGGGTGACGATCGACAATCATAAATCGACCTTGGATATTGAATTGCTACCGGGGCTAACGCTAGAAGAAAAAATAATCGTTGAATCGGCAATGAACGGCGGGTTACTAAACACAGTTCAACGGAAATACAACATCACATTCTGGAATGATGACCCTTGCGGGGCGTACGCCAACAACTACATCTCTGGCGATTTTTATTTAGCGGACGTTTCATACAGCTACGAGAAAATAACGTCAAGCACTATTATTTACGATAAAACTAAATATAAACTCAAACTTCCCACACCCCAACACAAGATAAGCATCGATAAAATCTTAAGAAATCAGTAATAAAAAAGGCACAGCCGCTCCAAATATGGTATAATTGAGTTAACGACAACATCAAAAACCATGGAGGGCTATGCCATGACAATTATACCACAGAACAACGAGAATAATCAAGAGTGTGCAAACAGAATTTTAGTATTTCTCAAAGCCTTTGAAGCAGAGAAGCTGTTAAGGTGCTGTAATGCCGCCAAGCAGAAGGGATTTGCCGTCATAGAGATATTCAGATACCTGCTTTGTCTGATGTTCTCGGATCGCTCGATGTATATGCAGATGAAAACAAATCGCTACACGGAAGATTTTTCGAAAAACACGGTTCATCGATTTCTCGACAACGGCAGGGTCAACTGGGAGAAGTTCACGAATATGCTGTCCGAGCGTATCGTAAACGCATTTATCAGACCTCTTACGAGTGATACTCGTGAAGATGTGTTCATCGTTGACGACAGTGCGTACAAAAAGACCGGTTACAAGAAAACGGAGCTTGTCGCTACCGTTTTCGACCATGTGTCTATGAAATATATCAAGGGTTTTCGTATGCTCACTCTCGGTTGGTCTGACGGGAATTCTTTTATTCCTATCAGCCATCGCCTTATGTCATCGGGAAATGACAAGAATGTTATCGGCGTTGTTGAAGAGTACGACAAGCGTTCTCTTGCCTACAAGCGCCGCTGTCAGGCTCGACAGAAAGCCACCGATGTTACGATCGACATGGTAAAGCAGGCGCAGAAATGCGGTCATCACGCCAAATATATTCTGTTTGACAGTTGGTTCTCGTGCCCATGTATTGTCGCCGATCTGAAAAAAGAATGTCAGCTTGATACCATTGCTATGGTCAAGAAGAATCAAAATATACGTTATAGCTATAACGGTGAAATGCTGGATATCAAAACGATATATAAACGCTGCAAGAAGCGTCCGGGGCGATCAAAGTATCTTTTGTCGGTCGTTGTAGATGTCGTGTCATTTGATAAAAACGGGTGCAAGATCACTGTACCCGCTAAGATAGTTTGCGTCAGAAACAGGAACAAGAAAAAGGAGTGGCTTGCGATCATCTGCACAAATACCGAATTGTCCGAAATGGAGATCATTCGCATTTACGGCAAGCGTTGGGATATCGAGGTGTTCTTCAAAAGCTGCAAGTCCATGCTGAAGCTTGAGCAATGCAGAAAGCTCTCTTACGACGCACTGACGGCTTATGTGTCGGTCGTTTTCGTAAGATATATGTTTCTGTCTTACGAGAAGCGAAACGATGAGGACGATCGCACGCTCGGGGAATTGATGTTTTCTATATACGATGAAATGCAGGATATTACATTCAATCACTCCATGGCGATCATTACGCAGGCACTTTTTGACGCTGTTACCGAAATGTTGAGCTTGACGAAAGAACAGCTTGAGGCTTTGGCGGAGAGTTTTCTCTCACGCCTTCCGGTCTATTTGCGTAATTCTTTGAATATTACAGTAGAATAGGCTTTTTGAGTGGCAGTTGTTAAGGGGGAATGAGGCTTTAGGGGCTATTTTGGTGTGGGAAGTTTGAGTAATAATACTATCAAAAACATTAAGAATCATTTGAGTGATTATTATTCGAGAAGAAGAGATTTTGATTTACAATAGAATTATGCTTTTAGAAAGGAATGTTCACCATGAACACAATTGCTGATAAACAACTTATTTTTCTAGATAATATTGTTTATCTTGATTTAAGCGTTTGGGAAGGTCGAACAATTAAAACAGCGATTTCTGATATTCTCAAAAAGGACGATGTCTTTTTTACAAGAGAAATGCCCGAAAATACAGACTACAGAGCACAGATGTATCCTGAAGAATGGAGAAGATTGCTGACCCTATTTTTAGAAGATGAGAGCAACAGAGGTTTTCTTGAAAACTACAGAATTGAACAATTTCAGAATAATGATGAAAACGATGATTACTTCTGTGCATGTTCTTTTGTTAAGTACTCAAACTTCCCACACCAAAACCTCCTCTAAGACCTTATTATACCTTTGAAAATGTCATCTAAACAAGCTCAATATACCGAAATAGTCAAAGAATT
>CACZCM010000250.1:0-1243 GCA_902779615.1 uncultured Ruminococcus sp.
CCGCGTCGGTCGGTGCTTCGTCTTCGACGAGGTCTCACCTGGAGAACCGCACCCTATAGGGGAGGCTGTAAAATACCGGATCTTTTTGCATTCCTCCCATTTAGGGGAGGTGGATCGCGTAACGACTTTAGGAGTTGCGCGAGACGGAGGGGTGAAAAAATTTGTGCATTTTTACTTTTTGCTCATTTATAGTTCGGCAATTAATAATTCAGATGATCTTTTTCAAACATTGCAATAGGGGTGAATTTCGAAAATGATCCTGTGGAATGTTCTCGGAAGAGGGACATTTTGCGTGACAATTCCATCACTAACCAACGGTTTGCGCGAAAGCGCCCTCGCCGCTCTCAAGGCGAGGTAATGTCCATAACCTCAGAAGGAATGTCCTCCGCCTCTATAGGGTTCCATCCTACGTTCGGCAGGAGTTTAAATTCTCTGCTGAACGCACAATCCTGCTGCTTGTGTCTGCTTGTTGAAAGCAGAGCGTTTAATAAACCAATCACTATAAATCCATATTAAATTATACATCATGGCAGTTCGGAATTCAATGATTTGAAGAGAATTTACAGTTAGTTCATGTACACGAAAAAATATTCGATAGGTTATAGCCATGATGACAAAACAGGTAACAAACGGATAGATAAGTTCTCGGAATAATATGGATCGCTGCATGAGCAAATCGTTGGCAGTTATTGCGTAATCTTTCGTGTCCGGTTTTTGTGATAAATATAAATTATTTGTGCATTTCCTGCACGTTTTGTTATCTTGCCAAACAACAAAAAACCGCAATAAACCTTGATTTCTCGGTTTATTGCGGTTTTTGCTTGAGCGGAGGACAAGGGATTTGAACCCTCGCGCCGGTTACCCGACCTACTCCCTTAGCAGGGGAGCCCCTTCACCACTTGGGTAATCCTCCGTGTGAAGTAAATAAAAGTATTGGGTCAAGCGGAGAGGAAGGGATTCGAACCCTTGGTACCTCTCGGTATCACTAGTTTTCAAGACTAGCTCCTTAAACCACTCGGACACCTCTCCTTGCGACTGTTATATAATATCATATATAAAACTATTTGTCAAGGGGTTTTTGTGAATTTTTTTATTTTTTATGAATTCGCATTATTTGGGAAGCTTCCGAAGGCTTTATTCGTAACGTTAGTTGTCGCCTCATTCAGCTTTTCTTCCCAAAACCGACACGCCTGACAGTGTGTGCTCTTTAGCCTTTCATTGAAATGGCATTGACAAAATATTG
>CACZCM010000250.1:1324-3791 GCA_902779615.1 uncultured Ruminococcus sp.
TATTATCGCATAAAGATAGTTTTTTTGTGGTAATTGTCACACGGATCGGAGGGAATCTTATGAAGGCTCTAAAAAAATATTGCCTGCCCAGCAGAAAAAGATTCTATTTTTTGTCAATTATTATCTATATTTTTTCTTTCATTGCGGGCATGATAGCTGTTGCGGCAGAAGATGATTTTGATGAAGACGAAATGGTTCCTGCAATGATAATGTTGATCATCATTCTGACGGTTATCTGGATATTTGCTCACCACTATACGATAACCGTTCCTCGAAAGCGGTTCAAGAGGCGGCTGAAATATTTTGAACGGCAAGGCGTTTTGCAGTATGCACTCAGCGATATTCAGCGAGGTGTCACTAAATTTAACGGACGCGTGCTGCTTGGACAGTATTGCATCATGGGAAAAGGCACGGGTCTGATCGTTTTCTACAAAGAGATCGGGAGTATGTATGTTAAGATCGACCGCACTACAGATGATGACGGCAATACCACCGAATCGTGGTCGCTGAAGATCGACGCAGGAGGAAAAACATACAATATTTGCAGCGTTAATAAAAACGCCGACTCTATTCGGGACTGGAATGAGATATGTATGTTTATTCGCCTGAAAGCTCCTAATATCATACTGAAATGACGCATATATTGGTCGGTGAACGTAATGTTAAGTGATAAGATCGATTATTTATTTAAGATCATCGGCGCAGGAAACAACGAGATCGCGCAGCTGGCTCAATGCGATGCATCGTCGATTAGTCGGCTGCGCAGCGGCAAACGAAACGCAGCTGAGGGCAGCAGAATTATCGGCAAATTTATCGACGGTGTGTATTTATACTGCCAACAAAACAACAATCTCGGCAGCCTTGCGGTATTGCTCGATATCAGCACCTCAGACAGTGAAAGTATCAAAAAGGGGCTTGCCGTCTGGCTTTATGATGGTCAGGATCCCCCTTCGATCAACAGCGCCAAAGAACAAAAGGAGGAGTTTGGGCGCCGCCTTGACAGCGTGATGTTGATCTCGGGTATTTCAAACAGCAGGCTCAGCAAGCTTATGAATATCGACCCATCGTATATCAGTAGAATTCGCAAGGGCAGCAGAATGATGAAGAAAAACTCGCAGGTCACGCTGAAGCTGTGCAGTATCATTGCGGAGAAGCTTCGTGAAAACAACAAGCTTCCCGAGTTTTCCGAGATTTCGGGGATCCCGCCCGAGCTTATAACCGACGCTGCGCTGCCTGAGATGATTTCAGACTGGCTGTACGACTTCGATGTGACCGCTCAGGTATTTGCGGTCAAACGGATCGTCAAAAATATCGGACAGTTTTCAGGGTCAGAGGGCACAGTGCTGCCGCCTGTGAGCGAGATCTTGAACAGCTATCCCGAAGTACAGAATAAAGACAGCTACCTTGGAAAAGACGGGTTACGAATGGCAGCGGTGCGGTTTCTGAACAGAGTGATCGGCAGCGGCTGCGGCGAGGTGTTCCTTTATTCCGACAGAGAGATGGACTGGATGTGCGGCGAATACAAGAAGGTATGGAGCGGACTGATGCACTATTGCCTGCGCAAAAAAGTCAGGATCACGATAATCCACAACATTGACAGGAGCGTTCCCGAGATGCTGAATGCTATCGGCAGCTGGATGCCTCTTTATGCGTCGGGGCTGATCGAACCGTATTACAGCTCAAAGCGAAGCGGCGACGTTTTTAGCCATACGCTATTTTTGGCGCCCGATACGGTATGTGTGGAGGGCTGCGGGATACGCAGCTGCGAGGAATACACAACATACCGCTATGTCACCGACAAAGCCGAGATGCAAAGCTGCATGATGAGCTACAAGGCTTTTTTGAACGACAGCCGCCGACTGCTGAAAGCAAGCCGAGAGCCGATACCGCTTTTGGGCAGCTATACGATCTTTGAATGCTCCGGACTTAGGATATGCATTGGTGAAAATGATGTGATAATAAATAAGGCAACAGCGCCTACTGTAGGGTTCAAGATAACTCATCCTGCGCTGAAAAGAAGCTTTGAGGAATATGTAAAGACCTTGGGAACCACTGATTAGATCACGTTCTGCAAACTGAACGTTCATCTTGATCTGATCGGCGCTTACTAAAAAATAAAAACAGCAGCCGCAATGTGATTCAGATGATACACATTGCGGCTGTTTCGGCGTTTGCCTGACACAGGTTGTTTGATGGAATAGTGCGCTGATATTAAAAGATCTGCTTGTTTAGCATGGGATTTATACCCCCAGGGTAGATGTGTGAAGAAAAAATGTCGAACGCGGCAAAGACCAACGTTAACAACAAAGTCAGACGGAATTTGCCCGCGGGGCGCGGGTCTCCAGTGGAGACCTCTGCGCAGCAGAAGCGCCGACCGAGCCGGCAGGCGAGACCTGCATACCCGCCGCCCCGGTTAGTTGGTTACAGGAAGAATTAATTAAATATGCGGCAATAAAGTTAAGCTGGA
>CACZCM010000251.1 GCA_902779615.1 uncultured Ruminococcus sp.
TGCTTCAGCATATTCTGAACGGGCTTGTACAGGAATTTTTTAAGTATCAGAAAGAGTATCAACAGGTTGAGGATAGATATAATTATCTGCCAAATATTGACAGATATTACTTCTGATGATTGCATAACAACAACTCCAGACTATCAGCCGAGCGTATTCATTGTCTCGACAAGAATGTTTACAAGTCTACTGGGTGCGAGGAAGATCAGCAGAATTGCGATAACGAGTGCATAAAGACCTGTTGTCTCAGCAACGGCGCAGCCCATAAGCATTGTCGTTGTGACGGCGCTTCTGCTCTCCGGCTGACGGCCGATAGCTTCGCACGCCTTTGCGACTGCGTTACCTTCACCGATACCGGGGCCTATACCTGCGATCATTGCCATACCTGCGCCAAGTGCGCAGCAGCCTAAGATAATACCTATAGCGAGTTCCATAATTATTTCTCCTTGTGAATTATTTTGACCCCGACTCCGGCGTTGTGCTGTACCCGGGGTAATTTACATTATCAAAAGAAAGAGCCTTAGCTCTTTGCCGCCTTTGCCGCCTTTTTCTTAAGCTTCTCTCTGTAATCCTCCTCGGGGAAGCCCGACGAGATGTAGAGCATAGTCAGCATAGCGAAGATGAACGCCTGCAGCAGTCCGCTGAAAATATCGAAGTAGACCGACAGAACAGCCGGAATACCGATCTGCAAAAACGGGAACTGACCGAGGAATCCGGGCAGTCTGCCGAATATCATCGCCGACAGCCCTTGCAGCGCAGCCGCAACAAGAACGGAGATGACCGAACCGGACAGGATATTGCCGTAATGACGGAACGCCATTGAGATCGGCGTTGCGAATTCGCTTATGACGTTGAGCGGCGTCAGGAAAGCGACAGGCTCCGTGAAGCTTCTCAGGTAATGAACGAAGCCGCACTTGAACTTGTAGTACGTTATCAGCACAAAAACGAGCAGCGCCCAACCGCCTACGATGTTCAGATCGCTCGTCGGCGGGTAGAGACCCACAAGAGTGAGCAGGCTCGAAAATGCGGACAGTATCATAATAGCCGCAACGAACGGAGCGAAGTTGTCGAAGAATTCGCCCATATTGTCGGCTACGAGCTTTTTCGTCTGTTCAAGCCCCCACTCGACGATATGCTGACGCTTCGTCGGATGAGTCGCCGACAATCCGTGCGTCAGGTAAAGGCAAAGGAAGAACACCGAGACTATGACTATCCAGGAATTGACCTGCGATTCAGTTATCGGCAGCGGCTGCAGCGGCATATTTATCGTGAAATATATGCGTGCGCCTGCGATCTCAATGCCCTGCGATTCTGGCGTAAATACGATATACAGCACTATCCCGAAAAGAATCGGCAGTAACATCAAAACAACGAGCAGCGTATCGACCGCACGAAATTTTGCGCTGTATCTTTTTTCTTTCACTTTTATCGTTCACCACCTTCCGGTTCGTCCTGATTTTTGCTTTTTCTGTCAAAAAACGGACGGAAGAAAATTGCAATCCGAGGGAAGAACAGCGGCAGAACGGCTGCGACCGGGTTGAAAAAGAGAGCGCCGACGCCCGCTACAGCGAGCTGCATAAGCATTCGCATACTCTGCGAAAAGCGCATCATCTGCGCAGCGTCCTTTTCGTCCTTATCGACCGCCTTCTGAATCGTGATTCCCATAAGCAGGAAATTCAGCACCGCCCCAACTGCGGATATGAGGTTCCCGAGCAGCACGTCGAGCTTCCACAGCCCCGCCACAAGGAACACAGCCTGCATAAAGACGCTCAGCACAACAGTCCAGGCTGCGATATACAGAGTTTCCTTTTTTACCGTTTCATCGATTCTTTTCACTCATCACGCCGCCTTCCGATTCTGATTGCCCTTGTACATTATAGCAAATAGAACGTTTTTGTGCAATAGCTAAGTTAGCTAAAGGGCAATTATTTCTCGCTGCTTTTTTGCATAAAAGCAGTAAATCACGCCGATACATACATAACATACCGTACTTCTCCCCGCTTTCCCCATCATAGCACAAAACTGACCGAAAGTCAATATATAAAATGACTTATGGTCAGTTTTTCGTTTCTCTTTTGACTGGTCTGGTTTAACGTTAAGGGCAGCTCTAAAAACCTAATGTCGTCCAGATGTGCCGTAGATTTATTCGGCAGATCGCACATAAATTTCGCAGGGTGCGGTCTGCCAGTGGCAGACGTTGCGCAGCAACAGCACCGACCGAGGCGGTTGGGAACCGTCCCCGACGGCAGCCGTGACTATACTGACGTATGTCAAGAAATTTTGGGCAATATGACGGATGAAGATGCGGTGCAGATGGGCGGCAGAAGGTTTTTAGAGGTGCCCTTAATTAATACTTCTTCTGCCCTCTGTCGCCGGGCGGGCGACCTACTTTTTGTACGGACAAAAAGTAGGCAAAAAGCCGTTCAAGGGGGCGCCG
>CACZCM010000252.1 GCA_902779615.1 uncultured Ruminococcus sp.
GAGGAGAATATTATCCGTCAGCTTGCGCACACGTTCACGACAGCTTCCGGCACACACGCGATCCCCATCGTCGGGACTCGTGGAAAAGCTACATGGGTCGCAGAGGAGCAGGAGATCCCCGAAACAACGGAGACCTTCACTCAGAAGACAATCAGCGCACATAAGCTGACGGCTCTTATCAAGATCTCCGAGGAGCTTCTCAACGACTCTGCTTTCGATCTTGAATCCTACATTGCTTCTGAGTTTGCTCGTAAGATTTCCGATGCCGAGGAAGAAGCGTTTATCACAGGAAACGGCACCGGAAAGCCCTTCGGAATTTTGCACGATAAGGAAGGTGCAGAGGTCGGCATCACGGCGGCAGCCGCCAATGCGATCACCACTAACGAGCTTATCGACCTTTACTACAGCCTGCGTTCTCCGTATCGCAAGAGAGCCGTGTGGATCATGAATGATGCTACCGTCAATATGATCAGAAAGCTCAAGGACGGCAACGGTCAGTACATCTGGTCGCCCGGAATCACCACAAACGATACCGATACCATTCTCGGCAGAAAGGTTTACACGACGACTTGTATGCCGACCGCTAAGACCGGTGCAAAGACGGTAGCTTTCGGCGACCTTAATTATTATTGGGTTGGCGACCGTGAGGGCATTTCATTCAAGAGACTCAACGAGCTTTACGCTACAAAGGGGCAGGTCGGCTTCCTTGCGACAAAGCGACTCGACGCAAGGCTTATCCTTCCCGAAACGATAAAGGTACTCAAAATGAAGTGATTCTGATGTGGCTGTCGGGAGATATCTCGGCAGCCAATAATTCTCCTTGATTATTCCGATTTGGTATGATATAATTTTCTAAGATAAATAGGAATTTGTGGAGGAATACTAATGAAGGATTTCAGTATCAATGAAATGCTCGAAATGCAGAAAACATTGCAAGAAAAGTATAAAGACATTTGGGAAGGAATAACTCCGGAGGTTGGGCAGAACAAGCTTCTATGGATGGTTGGTGAAATTGGAGAAGTTATTGATATAATAAAAAAACATGGCGGTGAAAAATTGTGTCATGATCCACAGCTTCGTAAACAACTCATTGAAGAATTGGCAGATGTTCTCATGTATTATAACGATATTCTACTTTGTTTTGGAATTACAGCGGAAGAACTGAAACAATCATATTCTGACAAGTTTGAACGTAACTTGCAACGTTGGTAAATTTTGATTTATCGCAATAACTCATTAGAAATTATAAGTGCTTTGGAGTCGTAGAAATACGGCTCCTTTTCTATACCCAAAAGAAGGTGATCGCCTATGATTGTATCCTTAAAAGAAGTCAAAAACTATCTCCGTATTGACTTTGACGATGACAACAAGCTCATATATCAGCTCATTGACACGGCTCAAAAGCTGTGCATGGAGATAGTCCGCACCGATGATATTGCCGTTCTCAACGCCGACAAGAAAACATATAAAACTGCCGTTCTGTATGCCGTTGCGTATTTGTACGAGAACCGAGAAAAAGCCGACCACAACGAGATGAAGCTAACGCTCCGAGCCTTACTTGCAAACTTTAGACCGGAGGGCTTTTGATGCGTATCTCTAACTTGAATGTACGAATCACATTTCAGAAAAACGCTGTGGTTATCGACAAAATAGGTAATCATACAAATGAGTGGAAAGACTACTACTCGTGTTACGCAACGGTCAGCGGCGAGACGGGAACGGAGCAGGCTATTGTCGGCGAGACGGTCGAGAATGTTGAGGTGTGTTTCTCAGTGCGATACTGCGAGAAAATATCTTCCATCATCTCGACAAAATACAGAATAATTTTCCGAAACGAGATCTACGACATTATGGCTGTGGATCATTTTTCATATACGAAGAAATACTTGAAATTCAAGTGCAGGAAAGCGAGGCGATGATGTGAGCATAAAAATTGATGATCTTGCCCGTGAGGTAATGAAGGGCTTGGACGAGTATGCCGATGTAACAACGGAGCAAGTGAAAAAGGCTGTTCGCAAGGCGGGCAACACGGTAAGAAAAGAGATTCAGCAAAATGCTCCGAAAAATACCGGAGACTACGCAAAGAGCTGGGCAGTTAAAAAGGTGCGCGAGTCTTCGCACACGCTCGAACTGGTGGTGCATTCCAAGAACCGCTATCAGCTAACGCATCTGCTTGAATTCGGCCACTGTCTGCGAAACGGCGGGCGCACAAGGGCAATGCCGCATATCGCTCCTGCCGAAGAAAAAGGCATAGAACAACTTGAAAAAATGATAGAGAGGGATATTCGCAATGGATAAAATAGTAAAAATTCTGGAAGAGATAGAGCTTCCTTTCGCCTATGATCATTTCAGTGAAGGCGAATCGCCCGAGCCGCCGTTTGTCTGTTATCTCACTCCGAAAAGTGAGTATTTCT
>CACZCM010000253.1 GCA_902779615.1 uncultured Ruminococcus sp.
CTACACGATCAGCAATAACATGGGATATAGTGGTGATTTGGAGATCGCCCTTATTCCCGAATCGTTCCGCGTCGATATTCTCAAGGAATCCCCCGACAGCAACAAGGTGCTTATCGAGAACAAGGACATCAACGTCGGCAAGTTTGCTCTGCTTTTCCGTTTTGACGGCGATATCAGGGCGATAAATCACGTTATGTACAACTGCTCCGTAAGCCGTCCGAAGATCGGTTCAAAGACCAACGAAGAGAGCAAAGAGGTGCAGACGGAGACGCTCACGATCAGTGCAAAGCCGCTTGTAAAGGGCTATGTTAAGGCAAAAACAGGCGACAGCACTCCCCAGACCGTTTATGATAACTGGTTCAAGAGCGTGTACCTGCCTGTAGCCGCAGCCGCCGCAACTCCCGCAACGGGAACGAAATAATGGAGGTGGCATAAATGCTCAAAACGACAATTGAAATTGACGGCAAGCCCGTGGTGTTCAAAGCATCTGCCGCTATTCCGAGAATTTATCGTATCAAATTCCGCAGAGATATTTACAAGGACTTACGGCTTCTTGAAAATAGCATCGGTGAGAACGATGAAGACGATTCGCACCTTGATTTGTTCTCGTTGGAGCTCTTTGAGAACATCGCCTACATTATGGCAAAGCACGCCGATCCGTCTATCCCCGACAGCCCCGAAGAGTGGCTGGACGAGTTTTCCACATTCTCCATTTATCAGATACTTCCGCAGCTTATAGAGCTTTGGGGGTTGAATACAGAGGTGGAGATCGACAGTAAAAAAAAATTAGACCAACTGACCGCGAAATGACAACGCCGCTATTTTTACTCCGATGTTTGCAGATCGGGTTATCGCTTGACGAGCTCGATCTGCTGACTATCGGTATGGTAACGGAAATTGCTATTGAAAGGGCAAATGACGACTGCGAGTACTGTTATATCGCCGATCAGCAGGCGATGGATGAATTTTAGGTTATTAATTGACTTGTCAGTGTAATTATGATATGCTTATAGCATAAACTGCCACCGGGTAGGAAATGCTTAGGCATTCGTTTACACATCGTTAGGTCTTAGAAGATGTGTTTGCGAATGCCTATTTTTTTGGAGGATATCATGGCGCATATAAAATCTTATTTTACAAAATTTGAACTTGCATTATGGGGATCATCTTCACTTGTGATAGCAATTTTCTTTATACTTTTTGACCGAACGAATTATTTGACATTGGCAGCGTCATTGATTGGTGTTACTTCGCTGATTTTTAACGCAAAAGGTAACTCTATCGGACAAGTTCTGATGATAGTATTCAGTTTGATATACGGTTATATTTCATTTTTATTCGGCTATTATGGTGAAATGATAACATATCTCGGTATGACTATGCCAATGGCCGTTGTAGCACTCGTGTCATGGTTGAAAAATCCTTTTGAGGGCAATAAGACCGAGGTGAAAGTTAATTCCGTAAGCAACAAGGAAACTGTATTTATGTGGGTGCTGTCTGCTTTCGTGACAGCTATCTTCTATTATGTGCTGAAATATTTTCATACTGATAATCTGGTGCCAAGCACAATTTCCGTAACTACGAGCTTTATAGCAGCCTATTTAACATTTCGCAGGAGTCCATATTTTGCCCTTGCATATGCGTCAAATGATATTGTTCTTATAATTCTATGGAGTATGGCGAGTGTGGAAAATATCAAGTACATTTCTGTTGTAGCTTGTTTTGCGGCGTTTTTGGTTAACGATTTGTATGGCTTTATAAACTGGAGAAGAATCCATAAAAGACAAATTGATAACGGATAAACATAATTACATTTTGCTCGGATTAAACCCCGAGCATTTTTTCTACCCATTTATGTGAGAAGGTGAGCAACATAGGCAGATCTCTAAAGGGCATCACAATCCGGCTTGGGGCGGATACGACCAAGCTCCAGACCGCCTTAAAACAGGTCAACACCAACATCAGAAACACACAATCGCAGCTAAAAGATGTCGAGCGATTACTGAGACTCGATCCAACAAATACAGAATTGCTCGCCCAAAAGCAGCGATTACTGAAACAGGCTGTAGGAGAGACGAAAGATAAGCTCGATACTCTTAAAAGAGCAAGCGAGGACGCTGCCAAAACTAAGGACAAGTACGATGCGTGGAAAGCAAAGTATGATCCAATAAAACAGAAAATTAACGAAACCACAGATAAGCTCAAAAAGCTGAAAGAAAAAAGTGCCGAGATGGAGAGAGCCGGCAATATTGATACAACTGCTTACCAAACTCTTCAAAGAGAGATCGAGGAAACATCTAACGAACTAAAAACGCTTAAACAGGACGCTCAAAAAGTTAGTGATGAGTTCGGACATCCCGTCTCACCGGAACAGTATGATGCACTTCAGCGTGAAATTATCGAGACGGA
>CACZCM010000254.1 GCA_902779615.1 uncultured Ruminococcus sp.
TAAACGTTCTTGTAATTTGTTTTGGAATTATCGTAGTATATAAATACTCCCGTATGTTCTACCTCGTCCTTCACATACGTTTCGGTAGTTTCAACGGTCTTGCTGCCGTTTACCGCCCTGACCTTGACCGTAATTGAGGTGTTGCCGGGAACGTCCTTGCCGATAACGATCTGAGCCGTACCGCTGAACGCCGTTTCTGCGCCGCCGTCAATGCTGTAATAAGCGTTCTCTGCGTTCTCAACAGCTGCATTGATCGTAAACGTATTTCCTCTGAAGTGAGTACCTTCGCGGTCGAGAGTAATGTGAGGCATTACCTCGGAATCAGCATACACAACAGCAACGCCGCTGGAATCGATCGTGCCCTTCAGCACGCCGTTTTCTACCTTAAAGGTCTTGCCGCTGACTGTGTCTGTGTATGTTCCGTCCTTCATGCCCGAAGTATGGAAAGAAATATTGGAATTGCTGCCAAGGTTAACTACAACGATACCGTCGTCGCCTCTCTGAACAGCAACAGCGTCGCCATCAACTATAACAGTGTCGTCCTTGCCTGCAAATTTATTGCGGAAACGATTGATCTCGGTAACAACATTGCTCTTCCACGCCGTATCGCCCGCAAGACCCATCAGGTCATTCGGACGAGCGAAATAAAGCGCTCTTGACTTAGCTCTCGACGAAACGAGCGCCCATGTCTTGATGATCTCATCATTATCGACATTGCTTGTGGAGCCTGCCGATTCTTCCATGTAGGTATCGTGCGACTCAGCCCAGACAACGACCTCGGACGGGTCAATATCGTAGGTATAGTTGAGCGCCGTACCGACCATTCTCGCATTATCCTTGCGAACGTAAGCAAGAACGCCGTTGCCCATTTTGTTGTCGAGAACGTTGATATACGGAGTATAGAAGGTTACGCTTCTGTCCTTTCCGGGAGAATTCAGGATCTCGCCGTACATATAAAGCTCGACGCCCTTCTCTGCGGCATATGCCTTTGCGTCGCCCGTAACGTTCGGCCAGAAATCAGACGCATACTCGCCGTCGGAGGGAGTTTCGATGTGCTTTGCAGCGTCAAATCTGAATCCGTCAACGCCGCAGTCGATGCACTCGCGCAAAAGCGACTTTACTCTTTCCTGAACGATCTCGTTTGAGG
Source organism: uncultured Ruminococcus sp. (assembly GCA_902779615.1). Classification (GTDB taxonomy): domain Bacteria; phylum Bacillota; class Clostridia; order Oscillospirales; family Acutalibacteraceae; genus RUG592. The sequence goes on from CACZCM010000254.1 coordinate 1,148, forward strand.
TATTCAGGTCGGGAAGATAATTCATCTCGCCCTGAAGAAGCCACTCGATGCGGTTGTCGTCAATGCCCCTTTTCAGCTGATGGAACGTTTCTTTCTTGTTGTTGTAGATCTCAGGCTCATACTTCTGCACTGTCTTCGATACGGTGAGATATGTATTTGCGCTCTGATTTGCCATGTGGTTTGCTACGATATCAACGATGATCTTGATGCCGTATTTTTCGGCTTCATCGCACAGCTCCTTCAGCTCATCTTTTGTGCCGAGCCAGCTGTCTTCCTGAGCGATCTTGAACGAAAGCGGCTGATAGAGCTTCCACCACTGACCGTTGTTGTTGAGCCACTCGCCGTAATCCTTAGGCTGCTGAACGGGAGAAGTCTGCACCGTGGTATAGCCTGCTGCGGCAATATCGGGAAGATTCTCCTTGATGGCGTTAAACGACCAGTCAAAGCAGTGAAGGATAGCGCCGTCCTCACTGTTGGCGGGCAGTCCGTAATCGACACCGTCGGCAGATGCGTCAACTGCGCCAAACACAACGGAGCTTGAGAGCACCATTGCGGCAGCGAGAGCTGCACTGATAAACTTTTTCTTCATACTTATCCTCCTTAGACCCGCCGCAAAACGCAGTGCAGCGGAAAATTAGGTATAACATCATATATTATTATAACTCATTTCATTAAATTTTTCATCTGTTTTTTGTATAAATTTTCGAGTTATTTTTTGGCACTTTACACAAAACTAAGGTTTTCCCTCACAGATAATCGTGTTGACCGGTATCTGTTAAGAACTTATAGAATCTAACATATACTATAAATGAGCAATTTGTAAACCACTATCCACAACTTAAGAGTCCGGAAGGCAAGCGGGGTTCGGGGCGGAAGCCCCGATGAGTGGCGGGGCTTCGCCCCGCCGCCCTTATGTGAAGACCACAGATTTGTTGCTTCGAATAAAATATGTAGCAGCTTTTGACTCGAGGTTTACGTTACAAAAGTCCGACCCTTTGGTGCGCAGCACCAACGACTCTAAGAGCATGACCATGCGAAAGCTTGCGGATTCAAAGTTCCCGATCAGAATAAAGTAACGGCGTGGTCGTAAAGTAGGCGGGGTTGGGATTCTCAAGGGAGGGGCAGATTGGCGATACATAAAATCAAAATGCGGAAGCGAATTTAATAAAACAATAAAGTTGGACGCAGCTGTCAGCGGCGACTCGCCGCCCCTTGAGTGCGCTTTTGGGTACTTTTGCCGCATAGCAAAAGTA
>CACZCM010000255.1 GCA_902779615.1 uncultured Ruminococcus sp.
CGACTTTGCAGAATTCGGCGCACATATGGCTGATGAAAAAAGCGGTCAATTTGTAAACGGCGGCTTCATTTTCTGCGATGTAGAGGACGGGCTTGATTCGATTATGGACAAGCTCGAGGATGTGAGCAGCTCGATGACGATGGGAGGAATGTAGCGTGAGCAAGCTGTTTTCAAGAGTAAGCCTGACCGCACATAACGGCTCTACTGACGAATATCTTTGCCCGGGAATGCCTGACACCGAGGAACAGATCGTCGATACCGACGGTTACTGTGATTTCATCGAGGATAATCCCGACGCGGAGAGCGTCACCGTAGATGTTGAGCACCATCTTTACGGCGAAGGAGAGGTTATTGTCGCCAACGAATACGAGGTCGCCGCGTTTACGGGCAGAGGCGAAAAGTTCCTTACACAGCCCGACGTACATTGGCAGGGCAGCTCTGAGTTTTCGGTTTATCCGCCTGTTATTCAAACGCAAAAACTTGTGGACAATCTCGGGGTTATATGATATGATTGTTTTATACCAAATCGGAATTTATGGGAGAAAACTATGAAACTGAAAATACTGCCTTACAGCTTTACCATATGTAAACTATCAAATACTGACAATATCAAATCTAATACAGAGTTTTGTTTTATTGGGAAAACCGACGAAGAAATATCATTAGTATGCAAAACCGAGGACACCCCCTACGATACTATAGAAAGTGATGTCGGTTGGCGAGGCTTTCGGATAGAGGGAGTGCTTGATTTTTCTCTTATTGGTATTCTCTCAAATTTATCTGCCGTGCTCGCAGAGAACAAAATCGGAATCTTTGCTGTTTCAACCTATAATACAGACTATATTCTTGTGAAGGAAGAAAACTTTGAAAGGGCATTAAATGTCTTGGCTTCAAAAGGATATACAATAGTATAAGTTCTGATTTAAGGAGATAATAAATGGATATAAGATTCGTAGAGCAGGAGGATAAAGCATTGCGCTATTATTTATGTGAGGTGTTAAGGAATGAAGCAAAATAAAAGAATTACAAAAAGACGTTCAGCGATGGCACTGCTCTTGGCGCTGATAGTATTTGCTTTAAGCGGATGTTCTGACACGACAGATCAAAAAACAGATGGCGTACCTGCGGAGACGACAGAAGCGGCGACGGACGCTGCATCCGAGTCAATCAAAGCGGTCGGCAGCCTGTCGCGTGAGGGATATGAACTCGAACAAGTTGTGATTCTCAGCCGGCACAACATCCGCTCGCCATTAAGCTCGGGCGACTCGGCGCTCGGTACCATCACCCCGCACGTGTGGTTCAGCTGGTCGTCGAATCCCAGCGAGCTGTCCCTGCGCGGCGGCGTACTGGAAACGGAGATGGGACAGTATTTCCGCAAGTGGCTGGAAGAAGAGGGATTGTTCCCCGAAAACTACCATCCCGATGAGAAGGCAGTCCGCATCTATGCAAACGCGAAACAGCGCACCATAGCTACAGCGCAGTATTTCACCGCCGGTCTGCTCCCGACTGCGGGCATGGATATTGAAACGCACGCGGAATATGATACGATGGATCCGGTATTCAATCCTCAGCTGACCTTTGTATCACCCGAGTATAACGCAGACGCTGAGGATCAGATATGGGAGCTGTACACCGACACAGTCAACGGCCTTGCAGACAACTATGAGCTCATCTCCGACGTTATCGACATGAAGGGTTCCGCGTCATACAAGGACGGTACCGTGACAGATTTCAAAACAGATGATACCGAACTGGTCTTTGAGATGGAGAAGGAGCCGGGCATGACCGGTTCGCTGAAAACTGCTTGTTCCGTCAGCGACGCGCTGGTGCTGCAATACTATGAGGCACCGGATGAAACCGAGGCAGCCTTCGGGCATGAGCTGACCTACGATCAGTGGAAGCAGATCTCTGAGATCAAGGACGTTTACGGCGATGTGCTGTTCACCGCACCGTTGATTGCGTCGAACGTGGCGCATCCTCTGCTTGGGGAGATCAACGCCGAGCTGAATAACAGCGACAGGACATTCACCTTCCTCTGCGGTCATGATTCCAATGTCGGCAGCGTACTGGCGGCGCTCGGCGCTGAGGACTATGAGCTGCCCGGAGCGATCGAAGCCAAAACACCCATCGGCTGTAAGCTCGTGTTCTGCCGCTGGAAGGATAAGGACGGAAACAACTTCTGTACAGTGGATTTAGTATATCAGAATACCGATCAGCTCCGCAGCGCTTCACTGATGGATCTGGAACAGCATCCGTCCATCGTACCGATGACCTTCTCGGGCATTACCGCAAACGCCGACGGTTTGTATGCAGAAAAAGACTTTATGGCTCTGCTGCAGAACAGCATCGACGAGTACGACCGTATCGTAGATGATTATGCTCTTGCAAACCGGTTTTCCGGTTGTCTTGCATTTATCCTTTTTGCGTTGGATAGAAAAAACAGTATCGCAGTTGTTTTTGCTGTCTGTTTTACTATTTGTCATTTGATATTTGGCATAGTGAATTTTGAATTATAAATTCTGATTTCTACAATTAAAAAACAACTTTTTGAGCCATAGGGTTATCACACCTTGTGGCTTTTCTTTTTTGGAGGTAAAATAAAATGATACTCACAGCATTAGTAGTACAAACTAAAGGGCGGTACGCTTGTCTTGGATCTGCCGCGCGACCGCATTGATTTGGAGATGAAGATTCGATCCGTCGGCATCGAGCGCTTATCAGACCAAATCAATATTATTGACGATGAAGAAAAGAGCGATATCAGCGTGAAGCTGTTCGGCGAGAACGATATCGGCAAGCATTTGTCGCTGATCTTCAACGAAAACAATACGCTGTCAGTATGTTGCTTAATGTTTATTATTCTGCCATAGTACGCCATGTGAGCTGTGGTGTTTTGGCTGAAGATCATCTTGAATATCTCGGGGTTCGCCTCAATATATAACAAAATGGCGCTGAACATATCCTTTTCATCTGCCAAGCCGAGTATTTGAACGATCTTTTGCAGATCCTCCAAAACAACCTGCTCAATCGCTTTTGTGATTACTGTATTGATGCTTCTGTCAATGGTAAGCTGTTCGCACGGTGAAGATAGTGATACATCATCTACACAGAGCACCACTGCCGAACAAGCTGTCATACCGGCAGGGAAGAGGTTGGCGCTTCTCCCGAGGACATTGCCGAGGAAGTTGGCGAATTACTTGCCGAATTGCAAGACGTTCCCGACGGAAAGTCATTGACCGCCGCTCATATTTTGATGCGCTGGAAGCGTGGGACACTGTCCAAGACCTCTTGCCCATGATTGCTTTTCTGAAAGAGCAAACCGTTAAAACATGGCAGAAGCGAATAGATCGAAAACTCAAAAAGTAACGCAAAGTCCCGTGGGTTCAAAACTATACAGGGTTTACGCAAAAATATATCCTTTTTGTGCAGCAAGGACAACGCCTTGTTTTTAAAACAAGGTGTTTTTTATATATCGGTTTGATTTGTTTCAGAAAGTATGTTATAATACGTAATAATAGAAAGAAGGAAGGTATGATTATGAAAAAAGTATTATCAATTTTAGCTGTTTGTATGGCGGCTGCGATGTTGCTCTCACTATGCGCCTGCGGTCAGAACGCTTCTTCGGATTCAACTGCAACGACTGCGGCTTCAACTAAAGCAACGGTTGCGACTGTCGCTTCGACAAAAGCTGATTCCAAGCAGTCTGACGTCGCAGCAAGCTCTGCCGTAAACAGCAATGAGCAGAGCGAAACGACTTCTAACGGACAGACTGACGATTCCGAGCAGCAGAAAGCCATCCGGAAGGCGACCGAAAATGCTGCATCTCTTTATGGTGAAGGTGACTGGAGAGTAGCATCAATTCAAGAAACAGTTGACTCAAACGGAACACCTTGTTATCGTGTAGGACTTATCAATTATTCTAATTCACAATCTCCGACATATTACTTCTTGAGCAGCAGTACATTTTGTTATCCTGACACTTCAAATGAAGGAAATGGTTCTGAAAATCAGCAAGACGATTCCTCACAGCAGCATGCCATTCAAGGTGTAATATCCTTAGCAAATCAGATGTACGGTGAAGGTGATTGGAGAATTGCTTCCGTTATTGAAGCAACTACACCGAGCGGTGAGGCATGCTGGTATATTGGTGCAATAAACTATTCCAAGTCACAATCTCCGACCTATTATTTTTACAGCAGCGATAGTTTTACATATGCCGATGAAGAGGTAAACGGATACTACAACAATTAAA
>CACZCM010000256.1 GCA_902779615.1 uncultured Ruminococcus sp.
CAGAAATTCTTCCTTTGCTTTTTCCTCGTCAGCGGCTTTCTCGATCATATCCTGAATATCCATAAGGATATACTGCTCGATCAGCGGGCGGCGGATATAATGTGTCGTACAACAGCCCTTGCCGAAGCGATTATGATAACCGCACATATAAGCCATATACTTGCGGTTGGCTGAACCGACCTGACGCATTTTGCTCCCACAGCTATCACAGTACAGAAGTCCAGAAAGAGGAGCTAACTCACCGATCTTGTCTCGCTTGCCACGGCTCACCGAAGCTTCGATCTCACGGACTTTTTCCCATAGCTCCATCGGAACGATAGGCTCATGATTGTTTTCACGCATAAGCCATTCAGATGAATCCTTGCGTATTCTCTTGTGATTCTTATAGCTCACGGTAGTTGTTTTCATCAGTGCAAGTGTTCCGATATAGATCGGATTGCCGAGTATACGAAGTACTATCGAAGAACTCCAGAGATGTACAGAAACATGGGGATTTACCTTGTTTTCACGCTGATACAGATAATCCATAGGTGTCGGTATCTGTTCAGCGTTAAGTGCATCAGCGATCTGCTTAGGCTTCTTTCCCGCTGCCCTCATCTCAAAGATACGGCGGACAACAGGTGCAGCCTGCGGATCAATAACAGGAGTGTTCTTCTCATCATCGCCTTTGAAATATCCGTAGGCACAGTATGTTGTGCGATACTTTCCGGCTTTTGCATTTGAGTTGATAACAGCTCTCAGCTTCTTGGAAGTATTGGCGGCGTGCCATTCGTTAAAGACATTCATGATCGGCATCATATCCATTCCCGTGCTTTCCGAATTAGCTGTATCAACATTATCGGTCAGTGCGATAAAACGGATATTGTACATCGGGAATATGTAGTCCGTGTATTGACCTACCTGGATATAATTACGCCCGAAACGGCTCAGATCCTTGCAGAGTATCAGATTGATCCTGCCGTTCTTGGCATCATCGAGCATTCTCTGCACACCTGGGCGATCAAACGTAGTGCCAGAAATTCCGTCATCGACGTACTCATCATAGAGCGTCCAGCCCTGTTCGCTGATGTAGTTGGTGAGAATCTTACGCTGATTCTCAATCGAGAGAGACTCTCCGGCTCTCTCGTCCTCGTTTGAAAGGCGGAGATACATTCCCACCTTGTATTCAGTCTGCTTTGGTATCATTACTACTCCTTTCCTCCAAAGCAGCTTTGATCAACATTACAGTAAATAGTATAGCGCGCAATGCCGAAAAAAGCAAGTACTTATGGAAAATTTTTTCAGGTTGTCTGAGTTGTACGGTTCATCGCCATAACTTCGGAAAACGCTCTTTCAAAAGCGTTGCGATACAGCACTTCACTGAGGTCTTTATCACCGCAGAAGTGCCGGACGATAACACATCTCTCTTTACCGACTTGGTACTCACGTCTTTCGGTTTTGCAGTTTTTATACTGCTCGTTCATTGCCTGCATTGTCTTGCCGTTTACTGCCTTCTCTCTGTCTGCGGCAGTGTTGTTATTATTCATAGCTTGTTACTCCTTTAGCTTGTCTTTCTCTACGCTTATAGAGCGAGGGGATCGCTTTCTCTATCTGCCCCTCTTTTTTGTTTGTGGTCTTATGATGACAGCCGTGCGGAACGGCAGAGCCGTCCCATATCACAGCTATCATTTTATGTTAGGATTCAGGTTTTGTTGTCAGCATCATAGCATCTCTCAGCTCGTACTGCATCGTGTAAGTATCACAGCCCCAGTTATCCGCATACCGCTTGCAGACGGCAAGCTGAATATCCACAGGTCTGCGGCGGAGCGTACCCTCTGTCATACGCAGGAGCTTTGCCACCACAGGGATAAAGAACAGATAGTCTTTATTCCTGCGATGTTCCTCGATCTCACGGCGAATATCCGCACACTTATCAGAGGTAAGATTTTCAATGATCTCATCAACAGACTCCTTGTAATCACCATCATAATCGAAGATGATACTCTCCTCATCGTAGCGCCCCTTGAAAGGCACTCTGCTTGCAGTGAGGGCAACCGTTATCTGCTGTCCCTTATCCGTGGACAGGATAACATATTCTTTATTGATACAATCATAATCGTCACCGATATGATAGATGTAATCACTCATTCAATGCCCCCTCGCTCATGTTATTACGGGGAAAACTGTTGTGCTTGATCGCAGTATCGTCCTGCTTGTCCTCATCGTCCGTGACCGAGGAAGTATTGTCCGTATCATCATCGGACTGCTCACCCTCACGGAGCTTTTCAAGCTGTTCATGCTCACGCTCGATAGCTGAGAACAGGTCTTTGCCACTCAGCTTGTACTTGTCGGACAGGAACATGATGTAGAGCTTGTTATATTCTGCTCTATCCTT
>CACZCM010000257.1 GCA_902779615.1 uncultured Ruminococcus sp.
GTACATCGCTTCCGAGTTTGCTCGTAAGATAAGCGACGCAGAGGAAGAGGCGTTCATCACCGGTTCCGGTACCGGAAAGCCGTTCGGAATTTTGCACGACAAGGAAGGTGCAGAGGTCGGCATCACAGCGGCAGCCGCAAATGCGATCACAACAAACGAGCTTATCGACCTTTACTACAGCCTGCGTTCTCCGTACCGAAAGAGAGCCGTTTGGATTATGAACGACGCTACTGTAAATATGATCCGCAAACTCAAAGACGGTAATGGTCAGTACATCTGGTCTCCCGGAATTACTACTAACGACACCGACACAATTCTCGGCAGAAAGGTGTACACCACAACATGTATGCCTACCGCTAAGACAGGCGCAAAGACGGTGGCTTTTGGCGACCTTGATTTTTACTGGATCGGCGACCGTGAGGGCATATCGTTCAAGAGACTCAACGAGCTTTACGCTACAAAGGGACAGGTAGGTTTCCTTGCAACAAAGCGACTCGACGCAAGGCTTATCCTTCCCGAAACGATCAAGGTACTCAAGATGAAGTAATTTTTTGCTGCAATGAAACAATTCTTTTGTTGACTGTCTTGAATAGTTTATTTTCCTATGGTATAATCTTAGTAAGAAAATGCTTAATTAGAGAGGAATAACAAAATGAATGATGCAGAAAAAAACGCTCTGATAAAGAAAATTATGGCGGTTGCAAAGAAAGAAATCAGGATTTCGTATAAAAAGAATGATGCTGGGTTATCTGTTCTGGATAGCAAAATAGGCGGCAAGCCTGCCGTTCCTCATGATTTTGTTTGGCCGTATTATACAGGTATTGGAATTGGCGAAAAAGAAGCTAAAACAAGACCTCTTTCTTTCATGGCTCAAATTAACCTCAAAGATGTAGGTGACCTTGACGAAGAAGGTGTTCTGCCTAAAAAGGGTATTCTAAGTTTCTTCTATGAGCTTGAAACGATGACATGGGGATTTGATCCGAAAGATAAAGGTTCTGCGAGAGTTTTTTATTTTCCAAACGAAGACGATTTAGATTTGGTGGAATATCCTACTGAACTTGAAGATTATGCTAAGTTGCCGGAACTGAAAATGGAGTTTGAACAGCACATAAGCGTTCCGGGAATCGAACTATTTGATGACGGTAACGACTACGAATGGGACGATTATTACGAATGCTGCAACGAGTGTGGATACAAAAATGATGACGGCGGCGAGTACACCAAACTTTTAGGATACCCCGATGTCATTCAAAATCCGATGGAAGAGGAATGTGAAACAGTTACGAGGGGATTCTATGCGGGTAACCCGGAGGGCTATGCAAAGATTTCCGAGGCAGAAAAGGCTGATATAAAAGCTGAATCAACAAACTGGATAATGCTTTTTCAAATGGGCACTATTTCTGCTGATGACTATGAGTTGATGTTTGGAGATTGCGGCAGCATTTATTTTTGGATAAAGAAATCAGATTTAATGAGTTATAATTTCGATAACACATGGCTTATACTTCAGTGCTTTTGAAAAAAGGCTTTTCATCAAAAACAAAGAGTAATAGTATTTAGGAGTCGTAGAAATACGGCTCCTTTTTCATCCCCAAAAGGAAGGTGACCGCCTATGATTGTATCCTTAAAAGAAGTCAAAAACTATCTCCGCATAGACTTCGATGACGACAACAAACTCCTATATCAGCTTATCGACACGGCACAAAAGCTGTGCATGGAGATAGTCCGCACCGATGATATTGACGTTCTCAATGCCGACAAGAAAACATACAAGACCGCCATTTTGTACGCTGTTGCGTATCTATATGAAAACCGTGAAAAAGCAGACCACAACGAGATGAAGCTAACGCTCCGAGCCTTACTTGCAAACTTTAGACCGGAGGGATTTTAATGAATATCTCTAATTTGAATGTACGAATTACATTTCAGAAAAACGCTGTGGTTATCGACAAGATCGGCAATCATACAAACGAGTGGCAGGATTATTGCTCGTGCTATGCAACGGTCAGCGGCGAGACGGGAACGGAGCAGGCTATTGTCGGAGAGACGGTCGAGAATGTTGAGGTGTGTTTCTCAGTGCGATACTGCGAGAAAATATCCTCCATTATCTCGACAAAATACAGAATAATCTTCCGAAACGAGATCTACGACATTCTATCGGTAGATCATTTTTCATATACGAAAAAATACTTGAAATTTAAGTGCAGGAAAGCGAGGCGGTGATGTGAGTATTAAAATTGATGATCTCGCTCGTGAAGTAATGAAGGGGTTAGACGAATACGCCGATGTAACAACGGAGCAAGTGAAAAAGGCTGTTAGTAAGGCTGGCAACACGGTAAGA
>CACZCM010000258.1 GCA_902779615.1 uncultured Ruminococcus sp.
ATACACCGTCGATTCTGTCGTCGGATATTTCGGGGAGCACAGAATCCTCGATCTCCCACTTTTTCTGCTGTTCTTACAACAGAAGTCCCAACGAAAACTAGAGAAACGAAGCCATCCGTAACAAACGCCAATAAAATTCAGCTTGACGATATACCTCCATATTCTGGAAAAGCTCACATAGAAATAAATGGCAATTCCCCATTCTTTACGTCGGATGATTATACCACCAGCAGCTATGAGTACTATAGCGATTTAGATAGCCTTGGACGCTGTGGGGTAGCTTCCGCTTGTGTAGGCAAGGACTTATTACCTACCGAAAAACGCGGAGCAATCGGCATGGTGAAACCTTCCGGTTGGCACACAGTTCGTTATGATAATTTGATAAGCGATAAGTATCTGTACAATCGTTGCCACTCAATTGCATACGAGTTATCAGGTGAGAATGCTAACGAAAAAAATCTCATAACCGGAACGCGCTATATGAACATTGAAGGAATGCTTCCTTTTGAAAACGAAGTGCACGATTATGTAGAGAACACTGGAAACCATGTGCTATATCGTTCAACTCCGATATTTGAAGGCAACAATCTGATTGCAAACGGCGTCCTTCTCGAAGGCTTTTCTGTTGAGGACAATGGCAATGATATTTCATTTTGCGTTTACTGTTATAATGTTCAACCGGGGATCGACATAGATTACGCTACCGGTGACAGTAAGACATCAGAAAACAATACATCAAATGACTCTCCCAATAATCAGCAGAGCGAAGAAAAGCAGAACACTGATAAGGGTAATATAGAGAGTACAACATATATTTTAAATACTAACTCAAAGAAATTCCATATACCAACTTGTAGCTCAGTGTCCGATATGAAGGACAAAAACAAGCAAGAATTCGCCGGAAGTCGTGAAGAAGTAATCAACATGGGATACTCTCCGTGTGGAAAATGCCACCCTTGATTATATTACACAAAACTAATTTTGCATTTTTTACAAAGAACTACGTTGAAAGATAGTATTCTTTGTGATACAATGATAAATGAAAAAGTATATCTTTAGGGAGCAATGCGTTATGTCAGACGATAAAATCAATGTAGTGGGAACAAACATCCGTGAGAAAGCAACTGTTATTTGGAATGTGGCTAACCACCTGTTCGGCTATTTCAAGCCGCACGAATACGGTTTGGTCATTCTTCCAATGACGGTTGTAAAGCGGTTTCACGATTGTCTGTTACCCACTTGGCAGGCAGTTCAGGACACATACGAAAAGGTAAAGCACCTTGCGGTCATCGACGGCTTTCTGACGCAAGCCTCGGGCTATCAGTTCTACAACACAAGCAAGTTTAACTTTGACAAGCTGCTTGCCGACCCAGAAAACATCGAAGCCAACTTCCGCGACTATCTTGCCGGTTTTTCTCCTAACGTACAGGACGTGCTGTCGAAATTTGATTTCGACACAGTGATCAAGCGCGTGGTCGAGAGCGGCAGCCTGTACCTTGTGATCAAGGAGTTCAACTCGCCCAACGGCTATCTCGGTCCCGACAAAATCAGCGCGGTTGACTGCGGCTATATCTTTGAGGATTTGGTGCGCCGTTTTTCCGAGAGCTTTGGAGAGGAAGCCGGAGCGCATTTTACAAACCGCGATATCATCTATCTGATGACCGACCTCCTGCTCTGTGACGCGGATTTATCGCACGACGGCAACATCACGGTATATGACATGACGATGGGTACTTCGCAGATGCTTTCCTGCATGGAGGAGCGTATCCACGATTTCAATAAGAACATTGAAGTAACCTGCTTCGGTCAGGAGTTCAATCCTTCTACCTTTGCAATAGCTAAAGCTGACATGATGATCCGCGGCGGCGACCCGAACAATATGCGGTTCGGCGACACGCTCTCCGACGACCAATTCAGCGGCTACACCTTCCAATACTGCATATCCAATCCGCCCTTCGGCATCGACTGGAAGCGCGAGAAGGCGGCGGTCGAAGCGGAACACAAGAAGGGCGAGCTCGGTCGCTTTGCGCCGGGACTGCCGAAAATTTCCGACGGACAGCAACTCTTTTTGCTCAATGGTCTTTCCAAGATGGCTCCCGACGGCAAAATGGCAATCATTCAGAACGGTTCTCCTTTGTTTTCGGGAGACGCCGAGAGCGGACCGAGCGAGATTCGCCGCTATGTGTTGGAGAACGACTGGCTCGATGCAATCGTACAGCTCAGCACCGACCAGTTTATGAACACAGGCATTTCCACATATATTTGGGTATGTTCCAAAAACAAGCCCACCTATCGCGCCGGCAA
>CACZCM010000259.1 GCA_902779615.1 uncultured Ruminococcus sp.
CAGTACAGTCCCGCAAAGAAAACGCTGTTTCTCAAACTGGCGGAAGCGCTGCCGAAAGGGTGCGCATGGTATCATTGGGGCGATATCGACTTTGGCGGATTCAGTATGCTGCTGCGTTTGCGCAGGGAGATCTTGCCCTCGATACAGCCGTATCGGATGGAACGCGAAGAATTGATCCGATATCGTGACTTTACCCGGACATTTGCCGATGATTATGCCGAGCGGCTGCAAAGGCTGAGCGGTCAAGAGGAACTCGCAGACTGCCGTGAGAGTTTAGCCTATATGCAGGAACACCGCGTGAAGCTGGAGCAGGAAGCAATGCTCTTATCAGACTGACATAACATGACAGAATAAAATCCTCCGCCGCGTTACAATCATCCTGAGGTGATGAAAGTTGCGCACGGAGGATTTATTATTTGGCGAAAACAGATGGTCGAATGCCGCCTGTAAAGGCTACGCGATCAAAGCATGTCAGGCGCTGAGTTATACCGAGGAACAAATCGCGGAGTTGCTCAAAATGCTTGACTGCATGTTTTCAAATCATACGATAGAAGAAGCGGAGGGATTTTATCGGGAGTATTGAGGAGGTGAAACGGTCGCTGTTTTAACCACATATATTTTTTATAGCACCGCTGTATCAAAGTAACGATGATTTTGATACAGCGGTGCTTTTTATAGCTTCATATTTTACTATCGTCATTATTAAACGTAATTAACATAAATAACAATTCAACAAAATACAAAAACATAGAAACAATCTATTGATAGATCGACAGATATATGGTATAATAATACATAGTTAAGGTGGTGATAAGGTGGTAACAGACAAGCAGTATCGGGATCTTCTCGACAGATTTGAAGAGTTAGAACGAAAATACGCGCAGATGTCCCGTGATATCGCGACGATCAGGATGAAGATGGATGTTTCAGCCGCTCGAACGTACGCAGAACCCGAACAGTCCCGCAAGGATGTGACCCGATATTGGTTTGACGGTCAGCTGTACAATAAACGACGTCTTGTTCTGGTATGTATCAAGCGTTACATTGCAGATACCGGAACAACAGATCCTGTCGCTCTGAGTGAGATCTTTCCGGACTGCATCCAAGGTTCGCTCGGTGTGATACGACCGGCAGGTGAAGCTGAGCAATACAGCAACGCCACAGAACATTATTTCTTCAAGGATGAGGATGTGCTTTACCTTGACGATGGGATCTATGTCGTGTGCAAGGATTGGACGGTAAAAAACATTCGGGGTTTTATCGATATCATGGAGACCCTGGGGTATGAGATCAAAACAGTCAACAGATATTAAGTATTATCAGCGGTGTTGAACACCAATGATAACAAGCCATAATTTAGGAGGATAACATTATGGAAAAGAACAGGATTCGCAGGATCCAGGTCAAAAACTTATTCGACAGTATCAGTTATGATATCCCAGAGAACGATTCGGTATCAATTATCACTGCTCCGAACGGCAGGGGTAAAACAACGATCCTTAATTTGACATCGTTTCTCTTTGATCCGCGTTATGAGACATTTGATATGATCCGGACGATACCGTTCGATGAATTCAAGTGTTATCTCTCGAACGGAAAAGTTGTTGCCCTAAAGCAAATAAAAAAGACCTATGAAGAGAGTACTGCTGATAAAAAACGAAATGCTCGTACCGTCAGAGAACAGATGGAAATAAGTGCTAATATGTATTTTAAGAACATTGATTTTGAGTTTAGTATCAGTGGAGAGGAAAAAAAGAGTATAACGTTACTATTCAGCGAAGCATTGAATGCTACCTTTGGAATGGATCCTGACGAATATCTTGATGAAGACGATAACGAGCGGTATTATGGCCACGGGTTTCGTTTAAATGTTCGCACACGGCTCAATTATGTTTGGAAAATGCAAAATCAATACTTGAATACAAACGAATGTTGTATATTTATCAATTATATTAAAGCAGATAGGATTCAGCCTGTAATAGTCCCACCTCGCAATATGCGGGAATATGAAGAAGTACGGCACGAAAGTCCTCTGAAATTAGCGAGCGATAATATTATCAAGATCATCAAAAAAACCGTGGAGGAGTATAACGAGGAAGTTAGCAAAGCAAAAGACAAGCTTCCTCAAATGTTCCTTGACGGAGAAGGCAGCGAGATGAGTTCCGGGGAATTTATCGACGGTTGGACTGTATACAGAAACGAATTGAATCAATTTCAGGAAATCGGACTCATCACATCTACTGAGGATTTTATCAAAGATAAAGATAT
>CACZCM010000260.1 GCA_902779615.1 uncultured Ruminococcus sp.
GACAAGCTCTCACGCATGTTCTTTTCCGCTGACGAGCATCTATGGTATTCCTCATGGTGAGGCATGCGGATTGACTCTTGATTATTTTGCACGTATCAACAGCAGCGATAAAAGGACAAATACACTTGCAGAGCGTCTCGGGTTCAATTCTGTACAAAACCTTGCAGACAGTATTTTTGATCTAAAAAAACAGCTTGGACTTCGTATCGGGCTTGCAGATTTATCATTGTCAGACGATCAGATAACAGAACTTGTAAAGAAGAGTCATCACCCAAATTTGCTGAATAATCCGATAGAAATAACCGATGAGATTCTTTACTCAATATACAACGATTTAAGAAAGAGAGCGTGATATAAAATGTCAGATATCACAAGAGAGCAGGTGCTTGAATATGACCGAAATTATAATCAGCACCCATGGCTTACGGGAAATATTGACCCGATACCTGTTGAAAAAGCCGATGGAATCTATTTCTGGGATTACAACGGAAAGCGTTATTATGATATGTCGTCGCAGCTTGCAAATGTAAACTTAGGCTACGGCAACAAGGATATCATTGAGGCAATTCACAAGCAGGTAGAGATACTCCCGTATATCGCCCCGGCATATGCGTCGGGACCTCGTGCAGAGCTTGCAAAGGAGCTTATCTCGCTTGCGCCCGACAATATGGGAAAGGTGTTTTTTACCTGCGGCGGCTCCGACGCAAATGAGGCGGCTATTTACGCTGCACGAACCTTTACCGGAAAAAGCAAGATACTTTCACGTTACAGAAGCTATCACGGCTCGACACTCGGTTCCGGAAATCTTTCCGGCGATCCCAGAAGATTTGCTCTTGAAACGCCTGCCGCAACGGGATTTTTAAAATTCTTTGATCCATACACATATAGATCGAATATTGAATTCAAAAGCGATGAGGAAGCGTCCGATTACTATCTGAATCTTCTTGAGGAGCAGATCCAGTACGAGGGCGCGGATAATATTGCGGCGATCGAGGTGGAGTCTATCACGGGCGCAAACGGCGTTATCATACCTCCGAACGGCTATCTGCAGGGGCTTCGCAGGCTGTGCGATAAATACGGGATCCTGCTCATCTGCGACGAGGTAATGGCAGGCTTCGGGCGAACAGGCAAAATGTTCGCGTTCGAGCATTGGGAGATCAAGCCCGATATCATTTCCTTTGCAAAGGGCATTACCTGCGGATATGTGCAGCTCGGCGGAATAATTGTGAGCAAGGAAATAGCCGACTATTTTAACGGCCACACGTTTCTGTACGGACTGACCTACAGCGGTCATTCGCTTGCGTGCGCTGCAGGTCTTGCTGCGGTGAATTATTATAGGGAGCATAAGATACTCGATCATGTAAATGAGGTGGGAGTAGTTTTCGGCAAGCTTTTAAATAAGCTGAAGGCTGACCACAGATCGGTCGGAGATGTTCGTTACATCGGACTGTTCGGAGCTGTAGAGCTTGTGAAAAACAGGGATAAAAAAATACCGCTTGTTCCATACGGATACGATGAAAATAAGACAATGGCACGTATTCACGGGCTCTTAAAGGAGCGTGGCTTTGCTGCATTCGGACGTGAAAACAACATCAATATCACGCCGCCGCTTATTATAACAGAAGATGAGCTGAGAAGTGCGTTTAAGTTACTTGACGAAGTACTGACAATAGTGGATAATGAATTTCTCGCATAAAAAGAATGCTGTCGGACATTTGCTCCGGCAGCTTTTTGGTTTCCCGAAATATTTCCGAAAAAATTCCGTAGGAAAAGAATTAAATTTTATTCCCCGCTCTCCCCGTTGCCGAAAACCGTTTTTTAAAATATAATAATATCCATAGAACAGTTCTAAATCTGTAGAGAAAGGACGGACAATATGAAAAAGCCGAAAATAGAACGTATCCTGACGGTAGGTACGGTCGCTGTGATATTTATCGCATGGATACTTTCCTCTGCAGCCATTCGCCCGATTTCAGGATTCCCCGCTCCCAAGGTTTTACATGTTTTTTCCCCTAATTGGATAAAACGGTCACATATTATCAAATTTAATGCATTCGTTGTAGAATCGCAGTAAACGTACTCTGTGCTAAAAGATTCTCTTTTTGCAGACTCTATAAGCATATTCCTTCCAGACTTCAAGATCCGGCTCCACGTTAATTTTCTTAACACGGTCAAGGGTTACAATATCGAACTCACGGACAGATTTATTGGATTCCGGCGGATTGCCTGC
>CACZCM010000261.1 GCA_902779615.1 uncultured Ruminococcus sp.
AGTTGTGGCTGTCGGGAGAAATCTCGGCAGCCATGAATTTTCCTTGAAAAGCTCGATTTGATGTGCTATAATTTGGTAAGATGAATCGGAGTTAGCAGAGCAAAAATAATAAAACGCCTTTTGCCGCTTACGAACTACTGTAAAGAAGCCGTGTTCCGACAGGGCAATCATTTGGCTTACGTATGTGAACACATTTAAGGGGATCTGTTTATGGATTATACGGAACTGAATAGATTGAAGCGATTTTTACTCCCTGCCGGTGGTTTTTTTCTGCTTGTCTTAAGCATACTGATGCTTGCGGGAGGGATCTGCTGTATAACAATGGGTGGCTCATACGCGACGGTATCCTCGGTCATTTGTTTCTTTTGCGCCGTTGTATTTCTGGTGTTTGGCGGTTCAGAGTTTTTTATTTTTCGCAGGTTGATACGCACGTTGAGGGAGAGCGGAGAACTACCAATGCTGCTTGCCGATTTTTCACGCGGCAAACGGGTCTTGAACGATCGCCTAATCCTGGGTACCACATGGGCTATCGGACGTCACTCCGGTTATCTTGCAAAGTATAGTGATATCGAAAGCACGTATCAGAATATCATAAGGAACAAGGGCACCGAAGCATCGCGTACACTTATGGTAAAGCGCAGAGGAGAGAACGCGCCGCGTGTACTGTGTACGCTGCTCCCCGGAGGGAAAAGTGATGAGGAACTAACTGATATCCTTGTATATTTTTCCGAAAGAAACCCCAAAATCAAGTTCTCGTATGAGGATTCAATCCGAGTAGCAAAGATAATAAACGGAAGGAACCCGTGACGTACAGGGGAAGCGTATTGATACAGTGCAAAAATCTGACTTGATCATGTACGATTAAATTCGGGCTTATAGGTAAATGGCATGCGTGAATTGATAAATGATCCATTTTATAAACTCTTAGAAAGGTTCGACAGATGCATAATCGATTATTGTCTCATCAAAAATGATACTCCTCATCAAGGTAAGCGTGCGCATAAAGAAGCTGTGTTGTTCGCTATGCTCAAAGTGATAGAACGGTATATCGATATAGAGCTGAAAGATGAGATCGCGAGTTGCGAGGAAGTCCGTGATGAACCCTTTCCATGGAATCTGGATATAGGGAAAGCGCAAGCTCACCGAATCGATACGGAGGAATTGTTGCATGTACCGAAGATACTACGAACTGACCGTATTGGCCGAAGATACTATGACTGCGGTTTACCAAATCCTTTAAAAGGAGAACAAATACCATATTGGTATGCTTTTTGGGAACCCCCTCATACATCGGAATACGGACCGGATGAATTTAGAAATGTCAATTCAGTCCTGTTTCCAGAGGGCACAGATGAGTTGGAAGTTTATGAGTGGACGACGGATTGGTCAAACTATTTTGAAGATGGTCATGAATGGTGGGGCGCTGCGTGTTGGAGTATCTATGATAAGCGCATGGACAGGTATGTTGTAATCATGGCAGCATCGACAGATTGACAAATTTTGATATTCCGCCGTGACAATATAATAATATTCAGGAGTCGTAGAAATACGGCTCCTTTTTCACGCCCAAAAGGAGGAATGTCAATTGATTGTATCACTAAAGGAAGTAAAAAATTATCTCCGAATAGACTACGATGATGACAACAAACTTTTGTATCAGCTTATCGACACAGCGCAAAAGCTGTGTGCGGAGATAGTGAGAACAGAGGATTTATCGGTTCTTGAAAACGACAAAAAGACGTACAAGACTGCCGTTCTTTACGCCGTTGCGTATCTGTACGAGAACAGAGAAAAAGCCGACCACAACGAAATGAAGCTGACACTTCGCGCATTACTTTCAAGCTACAGACCGGAGGCATTTTGATGAAGATATCCGCTATGAATGTGAAGATAACTTTTCAGGAAAACAAAACGAATATCGATAAGATCGGCAATCACATAAACGAATGGCGTGATTACTACACCTGTCATGCGACCGTTACGGGTGAAAACGGAACGGAGGAATTCACCGCCGGGGAGATCGTCGAGAACATTGACATCGCTTTTACTGTTCGGTATTGCAAAAAGGTGGTTGCCGTTACAAGTACAAATTTCAGAATAGTTTTCAACAATGAGCTTTACGATATCGTTCTGATAGATCACTTTTCATATAAGAACCAAGCCGTTAAATTCAAATGTCAGAAGGTGAGACGATGAGCAGCATTAAAATAGATGATCT
>CACZCM010000262.1 GCA_902779615.1 uncultured Ruminococcus sp.
AATCCTTGATCGCGGCTTCGAGAAAATCTCTTGACGGAGTATCGAGTGCGGACGTATCTTCGGGGTTTTCTTCATCAAGTATACCGTCGGGCTCTTCTTCGTTTGCACCGTAGCTGTATATTACAGCTATTTTAAGAGTCTTTTCAGGGTGAGCTGCCATCTGCCGCATAAACTCTTCATAGTACAGCTTTGCAGCCTGAACAGATGATACAGCAAATATCGAGTTGAATCCGCTGATATGCTGCTTCGTCTTTATCTCACGAACCTGCTCACGCTTTTTAGACTCGGCTACTTCCGATACATTTGTTAAAACACTATATGAATATGAACGCTCGTTTCGATAAGTTTTCTGATTGAAATGATCGAGAATGTATTCCGTTACAAGAGCGATACGTTTCGGATTCATATACGCACACTCACGGTCGATATCCCAGACTTTGACATCCTCAATATCCTCTTCCTTATCCATTGTTTTGATGTAATCAACACGGAAGGGCAGGACATTTTTATCATTGATAGCGTCAACTATTGTATAAGAATGGAGCTGGTCGCCAAATGCCTGCGGTGTTGTCATCAGTAATGCGTGCTTTCCCGAGCCTGTGTTTGCGGCAAATATCGGCGTACCCGTAAAGCCAAACAGGTTGTATCTTTTGAATTTCTTGACGATAGCTGCGTGCATATCACCGAACTGGCTGCGGTGACACTCATCAAAAATAATAACTACTCGCTTTCCGTAGACATCATGGGAAGCGTTTTTCTTTATGAATGTAGCGAGCTTCTGAATGGTGGTTATTATAATACGGCAGTCGGGATCTTCAAGCTGTCGTTTCAGAACTGCGGTCGATGTATTGCTGTTTGCCGCACCCTTTTCAAAGCGGTCGTACTCTCGCATGGTCTGATAATCAAGGTCTTTTCGGTCAACGACAAAAATAACCTTGTCTATATAATCGAGCCGAGACGCAAGACGAGCCGATTTAAACGAGGTCAGCGTTTTTCCGCTGCCTGTTGTATGCCAGATATAGCCGCCGCCTTTGGTCGAGCCGAAGTATTTGTAATTCTGCGATATTTCTATGCGGTTGATGATACGCTCGGTAGCAACGATCTGATACGGGCGCATAACAAGCAACAGATTTTCAGATGTAAATATACAGTATTTTGTTATTATATTGAGTATCGTATGCTTGGCGAAAAATGTCTTTGTGAAGTCGACAAGATCAGGAATTATCCTGTTTTTAGCATCCGCCCAAAATGATGTAAATTCAAAGCTGTTGCTCGTCTTTGTCTTTTTGCGGCTTGCACCTGCTTCTTTTACAGCGTTGAAACGTGTTGTATTGGAATAGTATTTCGTGTTTGTACCGTTGGAGATAACAAATATCTGTACATACTCAAACAAGCCGCTGCCTGCCCAAAAGCTGTCACGCTGATAACGCTCTATCTGATTGAACGCTTCACGGATAGGCACTCCCCTGCGTTTCAGCTCGATATGCACCATAGGAAAGCCGTTGACAAGCACCGTTACATCATAGCGATTCTTACGCTCGCCCGTATCAACGGAATATTGGTTGATGACCTGCAAGAAATTGTTGTGTATATTCTTCTTGTCGATAAGCGTGATATTTTTGCTTGTGCCGTCGTCACGACGGAGCGTTTTGACATGGTCTTCCTGAATTGTGCGTGTTTTCTCGACAATACCTTCGTTTGCATTTGCAAGATACTCGTTAAAAAAGCGTTTCCATTCTCCGTCTGTAAATGTATATCCGTTTAGACGCTCTATCTGTAAACGGAGATTTTTTATCAAATCAGCTTCCTTGTGTATCGTCAGATACTCATATCCCAATTCACCGAGGCGAGCGATAAAGTCCTTTTCAAGCTCCGCTTCACTTTGGTAGCTGTCCGCCGTTCTCGGTTCGGGGATATATTCCGTTACTACGGTATTTTCATTTGTTGCGGCGATGATGTTGTAGTTCATTGCTTAAACATCTCCAAAAACTTATCGGGCATTATTGCAGGAATCTCACTGTTCTCAAAATCCTTTATATTGCGGGTTACAATATAGTCGGCAGAAAAAGCCGCTGCACACTCGGCTTGCAAACAGTCTTCAACATCAGAAAAGCTTTCATTTCTTAAAGCAGAAACAATCTTACTTTTATCAATACCAATGACGGCAAGAAAACTGCACATATCAAGGAGAAAGTTCTTTCTTTCT
>CACZCM010000263.1 GCA_902779615.1 uncultured Ruminococcus sp.
TGACGGCTACTTTTCTCATATCAATGATGAAACATACCGTATACATCCTGACTTTATGCCGCTTGGAACGGAGACAGGCAGGTTTGCCGCCCGTAATCCCAATTTGCAGAATTGTTTTGATGACAGAACTGAAATACTAACTCGTAGAGGATTTGTGTTTTTTTCAGATCTTTCAGATGGCGACGAAGTAGCTCAATGGGAGAATGGAGATATATATTTTGTTAGACCTACGGAATTTATATCTTATCATTATGAGGGTAATATGGTTCATTTGAAAAATCAACATATTGATATTTTAGCTACACCGAATCACAGATGTTTGTTGCAAAACAGAAAAAACAACCAGTATTTTACGATGCCGGCAGAGTCGTATTGCAGTGATGCAAAACAGTTACAAGCAGGACAGTTTATATTTGGGGATAAGCATCTGAATGTAGATGAGATTACCCTTATTGCAGCAACACAAGCAGATGGCTATTATCATGATGGAGGGATAGATTTTTCGTTTATCAAAGCGAGAAAATATCGAAGATTGTTAATGGCTATTCAACACCTTGGGGTACCATACTCAGACTATGTAAAAAAAGATGGACATGTTAATATCAGAATCTTAAAGTGCGATACCACAAAGATGATAATGGATCTTTTAGGAAAGGATAAAACATGGGGTGAGTGGTTACTTAACTACGATAGAAGGACTATAAAGGCAATATTGAATGAGTTGCCTGAGTGGGATGGATGCTTTGTAAGAGGTAATCATTATAGTAGCTCAGTTAAGATAAATGCTGACTGGATGCAAATCTTGTATTCATTAACAGGTACAAGGGCACATTTAAGAGAATATCACAATGGTAACCCTAATTCTAAAATCAACTATCAAGTGGATATTACCGATAGGGATTACAGTTTAACGAGCAATATACAGAAATCTGCAATTGAGTATGATGGAATGGTATATTGTGTTTCAGTGCCGAGTTCATATATTGTTGTTAGAAGAGGTGGGCAAGTCGTTATTACAGGTAATTGCCCCAGGAAAACGAATGACCCTATCGGTGTGCGAAATTTTATCTGTGCTGCAAGCGGAAATATCCTGATGTCGCTCGATTTCTCTCAGATAGAACTGCGTGTCGGTGCGTTTTACTGCCGAGACGAGAAGATGCTTGAAACCTATCGCAGCGGCGGCGATATACATGCACAGACAACATCGGTCATTTTCAATGTTCCGTTTGAGGTGGCAGTCGATAAGAATGCACCCAACTACAAGGAGCATAGAACGATAGCGAAGAACTGCAATTTCGGTGTGTTCTACGGATTATTTCCGAAGGGATTACAGCAGACGCTTAAATTCAAGGCAGGTCTGGATACTTCCCTTGACCGCTGCCGTGAGATTATAGCAAATCTTAAAGCAGGATACCCCGGACTGACGAAATGGCAGGAACAAACCAAGAAAAGAGCACAGATCACTTGTTACGCAGAAACTTGGCTCGGCCGCCGTCGTTATCTGCCCGGAATGCTCTCTGACGATTGGGGCAGACACTCCTTTGCGGAACGCTGTGCTTTAAATACGCCTATTCAGGGAACGGCAGCAGATATTCTGAAAGCTGCCTGCGGACGTATTGTTGAGGGACTGCCCGAAAGAAGGTGGCTGCGACCTTTATTGCAAATACACGATGAGCTTGTCTTCGAACTGCCTGCGGATAAGGTGGAGGAAGCAATGTTATTTGTGAAATCGTGTATGGAACAGCAGCCGTACCCCGAATTTGATGTACCGATTGTCGCAGAAGCGGAAGTCGGCTCACGTTTCGGAAAAATGAAAGAATGGGAGGATTATTACAATGAGCATAAGCAAGTTTAATGCAGAGCGATATTACGATCCTACTACCTATGAAGCACTTAAGAACATTGAAAGAGAAGAAAGAATAAAGCGTAAGCAGCAAAGACCGTATATGCCCAAAGTATATATCTGCTCACCGTTCGGCGGAGACACAAAGCTGAATATCCGCAATGCAAGACGCTACTGTGCCTTTGCTGTAAAAAGCGGTTATATTCCATACGCAAGTCACCTTTTCTTTCCGCAGTTTCTCTCGGACGATAACCCGAAAGAACGTGAGTTGGGTATCTTTATGGGAACTGTCTTTCTTGACGGCTGTAAGGAGTGCTGGGTGTTCGGCAGTAATATCTCAAGCGGTATGGCA
>CACZCM010000264.1 GCA_902779615.1 uncultured Ruminococcus sp.
GCCTCTGTCGGCACAGAAGTGAGTACAAGCGTCCTTGCGTTTTAACGGCTGACTGCCCTTTATCGCAAAAAGCACCTGTTCCGTACTGCCCCTGAAATAATTGCCGATACCGAATGAAGGCTTTACCCACGTCAGACACGTTATGTATCTGAATCCCCATTTCTCGATCAGCGAGAAAGCCTTCGGCAAGCTACGGTTTGTTACCCAAAGATACAAATGACAATTATCGTCGCTTATTTTGTCAATAGGTATTTTCGCTATTTCATCAATTGGCATAGTCGCATATTCGGGCTTTGTTCGTCCGAATTGGTTTATATCGCCTTCGTCACCGTGATCCCACGGCGGGTCTATAACTATCGTCTGAAACAGACCTTGTGCCTCAAGCGGAGTAGACAAGGCTTTAACCTTTTCGGCATTTTTATGCCGTCTTTCTTCCTGTTCCTCTGCCTTTATCTCACGCTTTACTTCAACAGCAGTTTTGCCGCTTTGTGCCATACGCTCGATTATTTCGGGCTTCTTTATCGCCTTTTCTTCGGCGAGAGTAGGATTAAAAACGCTGACTGTTTTCCTTTGACGTGGTTGTTCTCTGCCTAAAGTATCTGTTGTTTTGGAGACGTGGGGAATTTCCCCACGTGACTGTAGCTCTGTGCGATGTTTTGATATCGTCTTATGATCTACACCTAAACTTGTAGCTATCTGCCTATCCGATTTTTCGGGCGTTTCCCGTAACTGCTCTCGGATAAGATCACGACGCTGTTCCTGCGATAATTGCCGTCTTGCCATATTGAGCTTTCGGGCGTGTGTTCGCTTTTCTTCTTCGGTCATACCGGCTCGGATAACCTTCGGATAATCTGTGATGCCGAGCTCTTCGCAAATTCTGAGTCTGTGATGACCGTCAAGCGGGTTGCCCTGCTCGTCAAACTCTATCGGCACCATTACGCCGCGAGCTTTGATGTCGGCTTTAAGTTCTGCATATTCATCTGCTGTCAGATCTGGCATTACTTGATAATTGTTCATACTAATTTACACTCCTTGCGTTTTTGGGCATAAAAAAAGCCCTCACAGAAGGGTTCTTCTGCAAAGGCTTAAATGCTATTCAGTTATGATACTATGTTCTAAAATGTTTCGGCATCTAACATCTCATAATATTGACTGATGTAATATCTCGTTGTCGATTTCTCATGAATCAAGTTCCACACACCCATAGGCATCATGCATATGTCGGTCTGACATCCCTTGTACATTCGGTCAATGTATTCTTTAAGAGCTGTTGCATCGCAGCTATCCATTTCATAAACGGTGAATGCCCTTGTTTCGTTGGCTGCGTTAACAAGCAGTTCTATGATACTATCTTGTGTTTGCTTGTCACAAACACAGCTTCTGATGTAAGCAGTTATATCGTCCAAGCAAACATATATTTCTTCTTCGTTCATATAAAGTCCTCGCATTCTTAATGTGCGGCTAATGAACATGAAAGTCAAAATCAAAAATCTAAACTTCCACACATACATTATAGCACACTTTGGCAGTGTAAACAAGTGTAAATTACTGTAATTTACTATAATTTACTCTACACTTTTGGGGCATAAGGCAAATTTTTTAAAGCCTTAGCGTGCAGCTTGTATATATTATTTAGAGTGTATCCCGTATCAACAGAAATCTGCTCCCAAGTCTTGAAACAAAGGTATCGCAATTCTAAAAGAGTCTGTTCCTCCGGGTTAGATAAGCCGTTGATCATATGCGTTATTTCACGCTTGATATCTATGAGCTTATCAATATCATCATTGATTTCATTCTCCAGATCAATCATCTTCACAATCGTTTCTTCCATACGATGTGTATTTCTTGTCGCACTTCCCGGCATATCCGAGATTGTTTGCGTTGCTTTTTCGGCAAGCTCTCTTAAACGGGCGACCTGTTCCAATTTGCAGTTGATACGCTGATCAAGACTAAACGCCTGTGATAAATATTCCTTCACCGTCATTCCTCGTCCTCCATTTCTTCCAGCTTCTCAAGCAAAACAGTCGGATCAACGCCTGTCAGCACTCCGAACCAGCTTGAGCGAAAAAACCTCTTGACCTCTTTTGTCGTATAAAGCGACTTGTCATCATGCGGATTCAGCTTGAGCATGTGCTTCGCAGTACGATAGTCTCTCACAGCCTGTGCTACAATGGCATATGCAAGTCGCTCGTAGC
>CACZCM010000265.1 GCA_902779615.1 uncultured Ruminococcus sp.
TCTTTATTTTTCAACTTTTACCCAATACCGTTTTATCTCTATCCCGTCAACAACAATCATTTTTTCATATATACCGCCGTTGGCGATTATCGTTTTCTCGCTTGCCGCATTATCGGAATGACAGGTGATCAATATTTTCTCTATACCAAGTTCTTTTGCGTTACTAAGATTCAGCCGCAGCATTTCCTTTGCAAAGCCGTTTCCTCGTTCAGAAGGACGAACAGTATAACCACAATGACCGCCCCAAGTTCCGAGGATAGGGTGATTGATATGGTGGCGCAAATCAATGATACCAACCAACCGATTATCTTTTTTGCGTATAGCAAAGTAGGTGGTTGACGGGACATCAACGCCTGTTTGTTTGCAAGTTGTTTCACTCCTTCTCAACTGACACAATCTTATCCATTCTTCGGCAGAAGCTGCTTCATCAAGAGATAAGCAGCCAGCAAATTGACTTTCGCTGTCTTTATCGCAATCAAAAATTTCCTGACGAAATTGCCAAACTTGTTCTGCGTATTCGGGTGTAGCTTCAATCAAATATATATCAGTCATTAGATATTTATCTCCTTTGCGTCTTTAGGCAAATTCTTTACAGCGTTTAGGAATTTCATACAGTTTTCCGCTTCTTTAGCATTAAATGGATATTGTAATTCTTCGGCAACCCAAACAGCGGTTTCTTTGAATAAAGAGCACATTTCATCTACCGACTGCCAAATATCATTTATATCAGCTCCACAATATGTTCTCAGGTATATTTTCCATTCTTGATCCGAAAGCCATTTATACATATACTTTGCTGACTTGCCAACGCTGACCGAGTAATCGGTTATTACGCCAACCTTCCAAGACAGCATTTTCTCTAACTGCTTTCTGACAACATAATTCAGCATATCTTGAACATAAGGGATTTCCTCACGCCACAAACCTTTTGCAACATTGTTTAGGCACCACCAAAACTCCTACCCAATATGTCTTGTCGGAGGATTCGGGAATATCGGGCAAGCAATTATCTTTATCCAATACAACTTTGCAAAGACTGTCGTTTACTATATTTGCCATTGCGTGTTCAATGCTTTCAATGTGCAAATCAATTCTGTTGCCATCTGTAAACTGCATTAACCAACCATAGAAATTATCCTTATCGCTTGGATAATCAGGGTGTTCATCAGGAAATTGCATAAACAAGATTTCGCCAAATTGGTTGATCCAATCTTTATCCGCAATAAATGGCTTTGTTTCAGTGACTACATATACAACATCATAATCTTGAAAAATATCTTTTGGTACATTCGGATTTGTTCTTGAACCATTGAGATAAACGGCTCGTATCCTTTCGTCGCTTTGAGCAATGCTTATGATTAAATCATACATTTCTTTTTCCGTTCTCATAACTAAACCTCCACTGCTGCGTCCATAGCTAAATCCATAGCCAAGGCAAAATGACGATTACCCCAATTTCGTGTGTCGTGCGATTCGATATTTGCCAATGAATCCGCAGTGAATAATAACTGACCGAATATAATGTTACGAAATTCCGCACAGGCGGCAAGTGAAGCGCACTCCATTTCCACCACAGAACAGCCCTCTGCTCTGCGATACTCTACCATTTCTTTCGTTTCACGGTAAAAGCCGTCTGTAGTCCACGTTTTACACTTTTTGTAGCGAAAGCCACGATTATTCAACACCTTGGCTATCGCATTAATAGCATTATCATTGAGCGAAACTTCCCGTGAAGGCGGCAAATAATGATAGGATGTTCCTTCCTGCCGAAATGCCGAAACAGGTATATAAAAGTCACCTTCATTATCAGCGAATAAAGCACCGCAACATCCTGTGGCAATAATCTTTTTCACACCGCCTGCAATCAACTGTTCCATAATTTGAGTTGCCGCCGCACCGCCTAAGGGAGCCTGACAAACGGCAAGCTCAACACCGTTATGAATCGTTTTATATACAGGAAATAGTTTTGTTATCGTGATGAATTGACCGATGATTTCACAATCATTTTCTACCGCATAGTTTTCAACTTCTGTTTCCATAAATAGCATAACCGCTCTTTCGGGAAAGTGAAAATCAGTGCTGTGACCGGGCATAATAAAATTTTATCATAAAAATGTTGATATAGCAATAGCCGCCAAGCAGGAAATATCACACTTGACGGCAGTGTGTATTTATCTTTCTTGCTCGTAAGGCTTTCTATTTCTCTGTTGTTGTACTTGTCTGCGCTGTTGGTAAGCGTATTCACGGACGGCTCGCATATCAATATTATCATCGATTTTCATATCTGCGTCACGGACGCTGCTGAAAAATGTGCTGCGGGAGAAATACTCGCCGTAAGAATCTGAAATCTGATTAAGTGCATTGCGTTCTTTATTTGGACGAATATCCAAACGAGCCTTTCCAAATTCGCCTGTGTTGAATTCTTTGGATTGCTCCTTGTATTCGTCGTACTGCTGTAAAGCTTCGTTCAGCTCGGCGGTGTATTTTACTTCTCTTCTGTCTAACTCCGTCAAAGCAGATTTCATTTGGTCAAGACTGTCATTGACCGTAGATACATCTTTATCGTCGGTACGTTCCATAGCGGTAAGCAGACGAGCTTTTTCGGATTTCAGTTCTTCGATTTCTTCCGTCAGCTCGGCGATACGTCGAGCCAAATCACGGTGAGTGATGACCTTGATAACGGGAGTGGATTTCTTCTCGGCTTGAAGCTCCTTACGTTCTTTCTTCTTTGCGGCAATCTGTTTGACGATCCCCTTGTAGTTTTCATAGTTCGCCTTCAATTCCTTAACATAATCGGTAATATTGCGCTTGCCGATTTTTGTATGCAGGATATGATAACTGATAACGATAACCTTTTCACGCAGCGATTCCATCGCTTCTGCGAGGGTGGGGACGGTATTTTTGACCGCCTGTGAGATTTTCGCAAACGCAGCTTTCAGCTCTCGGAGCAGAGCATTGTCAGCTTTGATTTGACGATTGATTTCGCAGCGGTCGGCGATCAATCCTCTTCGCTCCATCGCCTGAGCGACGTATCCTTCGTGTATCGTCGGCTGTTCGTCTATCCCTCTGGCGGCGTTACTGCGGTGGTCGATGTGAGCATCGGAGCGATTGGCTTCATCAAGATATTTATTCGTGATCTGCGCCCACTTTTCTCTCCAAGCGACAAGCTGCTCGTCACTGTTCCAACGGGCAGTGATTGGATTCTGCCGTCCGTATTTTGTGCTTTTCGGATATTTGCTGGCTCGCTCATAGCCGTGTCGCTCCGCTTCTGACGGCGGCATATACACCTTCTTTTTGCCGACATAATACTGATATTGCTTCTCCCAGCCCTGTGATTTTGCTTTCAGAAATTCGGCGGCGGTGAAGCCTTTTTCTTCTCCGTTGCGTTTACAAAGATATTCCTTTTCGGTCTTGTACTGCCATTTGCCTTTGTCATCTAACGGTCTGACGGTAAGCATAATATGAGCGTGGGGATTGTGTCCGTCGGTGTCGTGGATGGCAACGTCGGCGCACATTCCGTCCGCAACGAAGTTGTTTTGGATATATTCTGAGAGCAGATTGATCCATTGTTCTTTGCCGAGTTCAACGGGCAGAGCGACCACCAACTCACGGGCGAGTCGACTGTCCTTTGTCTTTTCGGTACGTTCAACGGCGTTCCATAATTCGCTCCGCTCTTGCCACTCTTGCGGAGCGTTTTCGGGTAAAAAGATATGCTCCCACACAAGCCCTCGCTTGCGTGTGAAGTCGTGGAGAACACCGTCATAATCGTTCAAAATCTTGGAGCAGCTCATATAAGCGGAAGCGGCTACAGCGCTTCTGCCGGAGCTGCGCCCGATCACTTTTGCTTCTAAATGATAGATTGCCATAACATTTTATCAAGCCTTTCTATAAGGTTTTTGTTTCTTTTTATAAAAAAGAAATTGGGTGTCGCCGCAGCGATACCCACGCTGTCAAAGCTGCGGTACAGCGTTGACAATGCGGCTGTCGGACAGGCAACCGCACGGAAGGTGACGGCTCTGCGGCAGCTTCCGCAAGGCTCCAACGGAGCCGCAACCCTCGGAGAGCGCACGTCTGCTTTAGCAGTACCACCGCCGAAGCGTCCCATTGATAATGATTATTTGATTAGACTGCATAGATAGCCCTCCAACTGTTTCAATGACATTTGCCGTACCTGCGGAATAGCTTTCTCTAATATAGCGCCCTCTTGGATAAGCCGATGTGTCCGAGCCGAACGCTCTTTCACACGGTTGCGAGCCTGCGCTTCTTCCAGTCGGTGCTTTGCCTGTAAAAATTCTTTCTCTGTAAAACTCATTATTAATACCTCCAATCAAAAAGGCGGCTTGTGAAATTGCTCTCACAAGCCGCCGCAGCGTTAATTATTATTCTGTTTTTGTTCTTTGTGCTTTTGCCAACGTTTTCTGTTGTA
>CACZCM010000266.1 GCA_902779615.1 uncultured Ruminococcus sp.
GTTCGAGAAAATGAGAACGAAGCCGATAGCGAGAACGGGAATTACTCCGAGAAGAATAAGCGCAATTTCGGAGTTTATTCTGAAAGCCATTATCAGACTGAAAATGATCATCGCAGGGCTTCTGAAAGCAGTTCTCACAACCATCATGTAAGCATTCTGAACGTTCGCAACGTCCGTCGTAAGACGTGTCACAAGGCTTGATGTCGAGAACTTGTCGATATTCGAGAAGGAAAAATTCTGTACGTTGTAGTACATATCCTTTCTCAGATTTTTCGCAAAGCCTGCGGCCGCCTTAGCGGCATACTTTCCTGCAAGAGCGCCGAAGGTGAGCGAAACAAGACAGCAGACAACAAGAATTATTCCTGTTCTGAGAATGTACGGCATATCGCTTTTGTTTATGCCGTAGTCAATGAGATTTGCCATGAGCATAGGTATAATAACTTCCAATATAACCTCGCATACAACAAACAGCGGAGCCAAAAAAGAAGCGGTTTTATACTCTCTTACACTGGCAAGAAGTCGTTTTATCATTCTGTTCACTCCTTATTATATAACTTTATATTGTTAACTATTTTGTCAAGGATAGAATAAAAGAATTCTAATTCTTCATCGGTTATTCCTTTTCTCATAGTATCTTCAAACTCTATCGTATTTGCCTGAATAATGTCGCAGAACCTCAAAGCCTTATCCGTCAGAACAAGCTTCTTAAGCCTTGCGTCATGCGCCACTGAAACACGCTCGATATATCCCTTTTTCTCCATAAGCGAAATAATCGATGATGATGTTGAACGCCTGATAGAAAACTCGTATTCAATATCCTTCTGGAACACGTCCTCATCTCTGTGATCATAG
This sequence comes from uncultured Ruminococcus sp., assembly GCA_902779615.1. Lineage (GTDB taxonomy): Bacteria > Bacillota > Clostridia > Oscillospirales > Acutalibacteraceae > RUG592. Next base: position 853 of record CACZCM010000266.1, read on the forward strand.
AGATACATCATAAGCCAGCCGTTTGAAGCGGTAATTTCCTCATCGCAGTCAAATTTACAATTCATTCTTGAAGCACGTTTGATCTGGTTTGACAGAATCTTTATTTCTTTTCCTATAAACCTATCCTTATCCGACACGATCTCACCACCTTTTTGATGCACAAATCTACATATGAATGAAAAAATGTTAGCACACAAACCGTTCTATACCTAACAGTTCGAGTGCTAACATTATATCACATTATGTAAATTCATGTCAATCTATTCAAAAACCCAGCATTAAATTTTACATTATGGTTATGATACACATTAAATCCATGCCTTTTTTGTTCAAATCAACAAAATGCTCTTCAATTCTTCTGCGCTATCCAGAACAGTGATCCCATACGAACGCAGCACCTCTGCCCCCTGATGCCCCTTTGCGATCAGAACGCAGTCCGCACCGACTCTCTTTGCGGTTTCATAGTCGTGATACATATCTCCGATAAACAGTGTATCCTTCGGCTCAAAGCCGTATTTCTCCACAACCCCGACCGCACGCTCGCTCTTGTCGCCACAGTCGATATCGTCCGAACCCGACATAAATCTAAAATAACCTTCAAGTCCGAATTTTTTCAGACTTTCCTTAAGACGTCCGCTCTCAAAGCCGGATATTACACCCTGATTATATCCGCTGCCCGACAGAGCTTCTATCATCTCACGAACCTCGGGAAAAATACCGGCGGTATCAAAAAGCCTGTCATAATTCTCGATGAAGCGACCGCCGATTTAAAAAGCAACGGATCGGCGGCTGATACGCCGGAAATCAAAGCGCGCTTTCTGCGCGGACATGCAGAGCGTAATTTCTTTACGCGGCATTTTCATGCGATAAGCGCCGCGCTCGACGCATTGGAGCTGCAGCCGGGCGAGCTGTTCTGCCTGAATGAAGCATGGCTGGAGGAGGAAACCATGGAAGAGGGTATGCCGGGCGGTTCGGTCCCTCTTCTTTCTTTTGACGCCGCTTTGCGGTACGTCCGCAATGAAATGGCAGAGGAGGAATGGACAGACGATACACTTTGCTGGACGAAACTTGAAAATGGATCCCCTGCGAAAACGGTGAAATGCGCCGCACCTACACCTATTATCTGATCCGGGACGAGGTCGTTTACTTTGATCTGCCGGAGCCTGCGGCTCCGGGCTGCTTTGTAGACCGTCTGTTTTTTGACAGATTTCGGTATTCCTTATCCGGCGTCCATCTGAATCTTTCCGTCCCCTACCGCCCCGGCGATATCGTGGAAATCAACTGTCTTCCTTTCATCCCGGTCATCGGCGTGCGGCTGGACG
>CACZCM010000267.1 GCA_902779615.1 uncultured Ruminococcus sp.
CGCGCCTGCGACCGTAAATGATGACGCACTCAAATTGATCGCTTTGATAGCGTTTATTCAGCTTGCGTAATTCGTTATCCCGACAATAAAACATATTATTCCTCTCTTTTCGTGAAACAAGAGTTAGTAACTTATGAGTTAATAATATCACATGAGCTTGAAAAAGTCAAGCGGAGACGGCGGGCGAGCGCCCGCGGGCAAATACGCGGTTTATTCAGCGGCTTTCACAAGTTCAAGTGTCAAAACAATGTTTCCATCTCCGGCGTTCTGTGCAGCATTGCAGATATTTCCGTTTGAGCTTGCAAGCATATTCTTGTAAACAGCGAGCTTGGCACGATCGCACAGCTTGTCTATTTGTGCAAAGCCGAAGCCGTCGCTTTGCGCTGCTAAATATTCGGCAGCATCAGCGGTACAGTTCACGCATCTTAGTTTATTGAGAATATACGCCTTTCGGGCTTCTTTATCGGGCGCAGGTATATCTACCGTTTCATCAAGCATTGAGAGAAATTCACGATCAACCTTGCCTGTATCGGAGGTCAATGCTATGAAAATAAATTCGGCTCTGCTTCCGCAAAGCTCACTCAAAAGGTCTGTAAAAAGCCGTGTTCTGAGCCTTTCCGCAATCGAGGAGGAGTCATTGCCGGGGCAAAACATATCAACATCGCTGCATATTACGGCGCAGGGTGAAGAGATTATTACCTCGTTGAGTGCCTTTGTAAGCTTCGTTTCAAAATCAGAGTAGCTGCCTGTCAGAAAACTCTGCGGTGTCAGCATAATAGTCGAAAATGATCTTTTCGCAAGCTCGCCGCACAACGCGCGTGCGTAATACAGAGCGCTGTCTCTTTCGCTGCTTTTCATCAGAATTATTTTTGAAGGAGCTATTTCAAGCGTGCGTGAAAGCTCGTCTGACACAACGCTTTCGGATATTTGTCTGAGGTGTTTTTTAAGCTCTGTCATGCCGAATACAGAGTCAAGGCTTACGCCCGACAGATCGACATACAGCGCTTCGGTAAATGCTTCATTCCTGTACATGATATCTTCTCCGTTTATCTTATGATCGAAGTGTCAAATGAATTTGTCTTTCTCATCTGGCTTTTGCGGGTTTCTTTTCCGGAAGCTCTGTATACATACCATTCAGAAGTTCCGGAACAAGCGTCGTATCTTCAAATCTATCAAACACATACATCAGTATCTTTGAGCCTTCATACGGATAACGAAGTTCAGAATCTACAAGCAGCCTGTCCGATGTCAGCGTTCTCTTCAAAAACAGTTCATTACCGCAAATGTCGCCTATCAGCTTACCATTGAGGTATACGAGATATCCGCCCATCATGGATTTTATGACAATATCACCGGCTGCGGAAAAAACCTCACGAACATATTCGTTAAATTCATTCACTATGATTACCTCCAAATTCCGATTTTCTTTATTGTACATTATACCATAGCGGTACTTGTTATGGCTACCTTTTTTCGCAGCGAAATGAGCAGCTTTGAAAAATCATACAGAGAAATGTGACTCGACAAAAATGTCATTAAGCAAGAATCTCATCGAGTGACTCGATGAGATAATATTAAACTGCCCGATATAAAGTCTGAGTTGAAGAATCATAATTTCAAGATGATCGCAGGCGAGGGAAGAACAAACAGGATTAAGAAAAAAGAAGGGGTGTTTTTAGTAAAACATAAGCAAGTAACTTACAAGTTAGTAAATCACAGCGGTGTTATTATATTGCAATGCCCTCAAGTCTCAGCAGCGCCGCCTTGCGCTCTATCCCTCCGGCATACCCGGTAAGGCTTCCGTTCGCGCCGATCACCCTATGACACGGAACTATAATTGAGATCGGATTACGCCCCACCGCACCGCCGACCGCTTGAGCGGAAATTGAGGCAGCACCGCGCTTCTGCGCTATTATCGCGGCTATCTCGCCGTATGTGATCGTGTGACCGTAGGGGATAGTCAGCAGGATATCCCAGACATCTCTGCGAAAGTCTGTATCATTAAGGGCAATCTTCGGTGTGAAATCGGGTATTCTGCCGTCAAAATAAATATCAAGCCACGCCGCTGTCCGATCAAATACAGGCAGCGGCTTTTCTTGGTATTCGTCGCCTAAAGTTGTGCCGAGATGCTTTTGCCCGTCAAACCACAGACCGATCA
>CACZCM010000268.1:0-1542 GCA_902779615.1 uncultured Ruminococcus sp.
GGTGCAAGACAGAAACTTGGTTGGGAAACACTCGGCTATGAACCGAACGAAGAATTTGTTGCGGAGTACCTTGATACATTCCAAAAGCTGATAGAGCGTATGACCGCTGAAGACATTATCGAAGAATCGCTGACCGAATGGTTGTCCGAAGCTGACGAGAACGATCCTACCAGATGTGGTTTCCCAAAATGTAAAATACACGATACCTATATCAGTATTCATGGGTGCCAGGTGTGTATAGATTAAAAGAAAAGGTGGCGTAAAAATGGAAAAACTCGGTGATTATTTGGCTTCGCAGTGTGGAAATCCGCGCGGAGTTATAGGAAAAATCATGACATGGGCAATGAACCGTGCAAATAATGTTATGTACAAGGGCATTATAGAAGAAATTAACATTTCTCCAAAAACTAAGATACTTGATGTAGGATTTGGAAACGGATACCTTGAAAAGCTGATAATTCGGAAATCTCCGTGTTCTATCACTGGAATTGATATATCTGAAGATATGGTTAGAAAGGCAACCGAAGCGAATCGTAAGTATGTTGCTTCGGGAAATATGAAATTTCAGCTCGGTGACTGCTGCGACCTTTCCTTCAAAGACAGTTCCTTTGATGTGGTCACAACGATGAATACCATATACTTTTGGAGCGATACTGCTAAGGGAATAGCTGAGATTAGCAGAGTATTAAAAGAAGGCGGTATATTCTACAATGCTGTTATTAAAAGAAGGCGGTATATTCTACAATGCTGTTATATCAAAGGAAAACTTAGATAAGTATTTCTATACCAAAAACGGGTTTAAGAAATTCTCTAAGGACGAATACATAGAGCTTGGAAAAAAGGCAGGCTTTCGGAGAATACGGATCAAGAAATTAGGTAACAACTACGGTTTGCTTATCATTTATATGAAATGAACGGGAGAATTACAATGCAGAAGATAATAGCGGCTTGCGGAAATGACTGCTCGGCTTGTCCGAGATATGTTGCACCTCCGTATGAAAAGACAGATGAAGAACTAAGGCATACAGCAGAACTGTGGCTGAAAATCGGATATAGAGACAGGCTCGTTTCTAATGAGGAAATCTCTTGTGCCGGCTGCCGTCCCGAAAACTGGTGCAGATATCGTGTTGTTAAGTGCTGTGAGGACAAGGGTATCAAGAATTGCTCGGAATGTGCGGAGTTTCCCTGCGATAATATGAGAGAATGCTTTGCTGTAACGAAATCCTTTGCCCCGAAGTGCAGAGAAGTATGTACCGATGCGGAATATGAGCAGTTGAATAAGGCTTTCTTTGAGAAAGAGGAAAACTTGAGGGCTTTGCAGGCTGCGAATAATAAGGACGGAATATAGAGGAGTTGTATTGCGATGTGTACTTGGTTCTATGCTGATTATAAGCCTCTGTCAACTATCATTGATAAGGCTCAACAACTGCCATTGACAAGTGCTATCATGAACGCTATGTCAAAGCCGTCAACTATGTCGGGAAATATCCGTCCTACTGATATGGCAGCGGTGTTCGCTCCGAATAAGCAAGGAAATATGGC
>CACZCM010000268.1:1568-3703 GCA_902779615.1 uncultured Ruminococcus sp.
AAGCAAGGCAATATGGCTGTGTTTCCTATGATATGGGGCTTCACGGTCGAACAATCATCGAAACCGCTTATCAACTGCCGTATCGAAACAGCGGACCGGAAGCCCGTATGGAAGGACTCTTGGTTCAGGCGGCGGTGCGTGATTCCTGTATCGTGGTACTACGAATGGGGCATACCGCCCTCTGTGATCGGCTACCGTAATGCGAATGAACAGCGGAACATCAAAAAAGAAAAGTATGCGATACATCCGGAAGGAGCTGAGATCACATACCTTGCAGGACTGTACCGTTTTGAGGAGCATAGAGGTGTCCAGATACCGATGTTTGCCGTGATAACAACAGAATCGGTCGAACCCGTAAGCTCTATCCATGACCGAATGCCCCTTATCCTCGGCAAAGACAGCTTGCAGGAGTGGGTGCGTCCCGACGGTGATCCAGGCAGGATAGCGAAGAAGGCTCTGACGAATATGGTTATGGAGAAAGCAAAGGACTATCCTGAGCCGAAGCCGGAGTTTATGCAGATATAGGAGATAACGATTATGGAAATAATGATAAAGCCACTTACTCCTGAACTGATAAATGACTATTTCGATTTCTTTGATCATCGTGCGTTTCCAGATGATTCACCATTCTACCCCTGTTATTGCAATGCGTACAATATGAGCCTGCTTCAAATCAAAGAACAGCTATTTGCCAGATGGCAAGAATATGGCGAAGGTGCAGATGTATGGAAAAGAGTTCTCCGTGAATCTGCTTGGAACATGGTGAACAGTGGAAAAATCAAAGGATACTTAGCATATCATGACGGTATATCTATCGGTTGGTGCAATGCGAACGACAGGTTGAATTATTATCGTGTCGGTGAGTTTAATATGGACGATATTCCGGAAGATAAACCGCCGCTTGATTGTCCCGGCAAAGGGTATGTCAAATCGATCGTATGCTTTGAAATATCGCCTGATTATCGTGGAATGGGTATTGCAGGAAGAATGCTTGAACGTATATGCAAAGATGCAGCAGAAGAAGGATACGCCTTTGTCGAAGCATACCCGATGGATCATGTCAATGACAATTCATTAGCTTTTACCGGGCCGCTGCGTTTATATGAGAAGTATGGCTTCAAAGAATATAAGCGTATAGGATCAACAATTGTTGTAAGAAAAGATTTGAGGCAACTATGATTCCGGATTCAAAGTTTCCCATAACAAAAGGACGGTGAAACATGGACAAGGTATATGTAGCGATAGATCTCAAATCGTTCTATGCATCATGCGAGTGCGTAGAACTTGGACTTGATCCGCTGAATACAAATCTTGTGGTAGCAGATCAGAGCCGCACCGAAAAGACGATATGCCTTGCCGTTTCGCCGTCACTCAAAAGCTACGGTATTTCGGGCAGAGCAAGGCTGTTTGAGGTCATACAGCGTGTGAAAGAGGTCAATGAGCAGCGAAAGAAGAAAGCTCCCCACGGACAGCTCACGGACAAGAGCTTCATTTATTCTGAGCTTGTACAGAAACATTCCCTTGCCGTTGACTATGTGGTAGCAACTCCGCAGATGGCGCACTACATGAAAGTGAGCGCTCAGATCTACGGCATTTACCTGAAATATGTTGCTCCCGAAGATATTTTCGCATACTCGGTGGACGAGGTTTTCATAGATGCAACAGGATATCTCAGCACCTATCATATGGACGGTCACGGCTTTGCCCGTATGCTGATACAAGATGTGCTTGACACAACGGGCATCACGGCTACGGCAGGAGTCGGAACGAATATGTTTCTGTGCAAGGTCGCTATGGATATTGTGGCGAAGCATATCCCGGCGGACAAGGACGGAGTGCGTATCGCAGAGCTTGACGAACAGACTTTCAAGGATAAATGGTGGTCGCATACGCCGATCACGGACTTCTGGAGAGTGGGCGCAGGCACGGCAAAGCGCCTTGAAACGCTCCGTATCTACACGATGGACGATATTGCAAGATATTCCCTTGACCGCTATCATATCGGCAAGCTGTATAAGCTCCTCGGCAAGAATGCAGAGCTGCTGATAGATCATGCGTGGGGCATTGAACCGACTACCATAGCCGATGTGAAAGCCTATAAGCCGTCAAACAACAGTATCACATCGGGACAAGTT
>CACZCM010000269.1 GCA_902779615.1 uncultured Ruminococcus sp.
CGAGCGTCGAGATCCCCGTTGAAATAGGCTTCATCGAATCGCTCTCCGCCGAATTCAGCAGATCGAGGCGGTCGTAGGTTTCCTGGATAACCTCGGAAATATGCACAAGCCCCTGAACATTTTTCCCCTGACGAATGTCAAATATTCGCTGTTCGGCAGCATCAACGATCAGATCTGTTTTTTCAAAGCCCAAAAGCGCCTCGTCGATCGTTTTTCTTGATGCGGCTATAAGCATTCGTCTGTCGTAGGACTCACGAATACTCTGCGCATAATCAGTCACATTTTCTGCGTCGATCGCCGACTGAGTGATCTCGATCAGGTATGTCTTGCCTGTCGCCTCATCAAACTCGGGATCTCTTCGCAGCGCCTCAATAACGTTGACATAATCGATATTTTCGCTCGCAGTATATTTGTCGAGCAAAACACGGTATATCAGCTTGTTCAGCCCCATGTAAAAATACTCGGGCTTCGGCAGAAGCTCCACGACCCTCGACATATATTCTCCATCGAGAATTATTGCGCCCAGCAGCGCCTGCTCCGCCTCGGGGCTGTAGGGAAGCTTCATCGACGAATTATCGCTGCCGGCTCCGTACTCCGCCATCGCGTCCTCCATTATTATTCACAAACCTCAACAAATATCTTTGCCGTGATTCCGTTGTAGAGCTTGACCTCGCTGTCGTATGTGCCGTACTGCTTGATCTCTCCGGTGATAGTGATCTTTCGCTTATCAACGGTGATCCCATATCGCTGCTTGATCTCGTTTGCGATCTCCTTCGCCGTGATCGAGCCGAAAAGCTTTCCTTCCTTGCCCGCTTTCGCGTGAATAACGATCGTCTTCGACTCAAGCTTCTCCTTGGCAAGCTTCGCCTCTTTGATCTGCGTGTCGATCTTGTACTGTTTTGCGTCTTCTGCGTTCTTAAGCTCGTTCATCGCCTGAGCGTTAGCTTCCTTCGCAAGCTTCCTCGGCATGAGAAAATTCCTGGCATACCCGTCGCTGACCGTGACTAGCTCGCCCTTTTTTCCTGTGCCTTTAACGTCCTGAAGTAAAACTACCTTCACTGAATATTCCTCCTTTTTATCCCTGTTGTGCTGTCGAGAGCCTGCGGCGCCATCTCGTCGATCGCCTCGATCAGCTTTCTGCGGGCTTCTTCCGACGATATCTTTCCGAGATTTGCTCCCGCCATCGTCTGGTGTCCGCCGCCTCCGATATGTTCCATTATCAGCTGAACGTTCAGATCTCCGAGCGACCTCGCAGAGATACACGTACAGCCGAGTGATTTATAGATCACATATGATGCCTGAATGTCTTTTATGCTCAGCAGCTCGTCAGCCGCCTGCGCAGCCGTCAGCCTGATATTGCTCTGCCTGTTCATGTCGTCGTCGGCAACCGCAATTGCGCTCGAGCGATACGTCTTTGCTTCGGCAACGAGCCTTGAGCGTGTTCGATATGTCATGATCGAATCCGAGAACAGCCGCTTTACCTCAACGGTATCTGCGCCCTTGCGCTTGAGAAATGCCGCCGCCTCAAATGTATTGACGCCGGTTCTCAGAACAAAGTTCTTCGTGTCGAGCATAATTCCCGCGAGCAGCGCCTCCGCCTCGAAGCTGTTAAGCGAGTCTTCGTTGATATACTGCACAAGCTGAGTCACCATTTCCGATGCGCTCGAAGCGAACGGCTCATGAAAGAACACACACGCATTGTCAATATGATTGACAATCATTCGGTGGTGATCCACCACCACCACACTTGTACACATTTTGTACAGTTCGGGATCTTCAACAAATGTCGGCGAATGTGTATCAACAATAATTACCATCGTGTTGGGATTAACGTTCTTTCTCGCTTCCGCGGGCTCCATAATTACACTTCTGTATCCGTTTTCGATCAGTCTTTTCAAGAACTGTCCCGCAAGCGACGTCTTCTGGTCTATCACGATCCTCGTGTCGTGCTCCGGAAAGGTCTTCGAGATAACACTCCACATTCCGACCGCTGCGCCGACAGCGTCAAGGTCGGACGTCTGATGACCCATAATATATATGTTGTCAACATCCTTCAGCTTCTCGACCAGCG
>CACZCM010000270.1 GCA_902779615.1 uncultured Ruminococcus sp.
CGTCGAAGCTTGCGCCGCAGCTGCGGCAGGATACCGCGTGGATCGTAAAACCGTAATCGATCTCGGCGCTCGTGCTTTTGCAGAGCAGGAGCTTGAATTTATCCTTTTTTCTGAAGATCCTGCTGCCTTTGCAGTGGATATCGTCCATATGCACCACAACATCCAGATATACCAAGCCGTTTTCGACATAGTATTTCTTCACATCGAAAAGACTTCCATAGCGAAGATCGATAATATCATCAAAGGTATTTTTCATGGGTTCCCCGTCATAGAGTGAGAGCTCGTCGTAATTATCCGAGTACACCATCATGCTTGTCAAATAAAGAATCTTCCCTAACAGATGATCGATGGAAAAGTTCGGTTCGAAACTCCGCATAAAGCCCGGGAGATGCTTTCTGACGCGACGATACCGAAGAATCAGCGGCAGACTTATCAGCGATTTCAAGAGCACATAGCCTACTGTCGCTACGGCAAGAAGAATATATCCGCCTGCCAGACCGACCGCCGCGGCAACAGCGAGATAGAATATGCATTGAATGATGCCGAGGACGTCTGCGCTTTGGAACGCCTGTGCAAACAAATCCATATTCGTGAGATACGTGATCGACGGACCGAGAATGCCGCCGAGGATCACATAGGGCAGTACATGTCGGGCGTAGCTGAAGGTCGCAACCGTATAATAATTGGTGATCTTCGGATAAAGATCGTTTAGCAGGAACCGCGTTCCGCAGAACTCGCAGCCTTCGGCGAGCTTTCTGACGACCGTTGGAGCGCCGCAGTGAGGGCACACATAATTTGCGTCTGCGTCGATCTCGGAGTTCTTCTGACCCTTGAGCCATAACGCAAATGCGTAGATATTCTCCTTTTCATGGATCTCCTTTTTCAGCTTGCCGTGAACGGAGTATCCGACCCTCGCGTCAACATTGTGAAAGGGGATCCTCGTCACGTAACGCGTATCGACGTCCATCTTCCACGCGATCCCCTTGAACATCTTGTCGAGATTATGTGTGTAATCCAGAGAGATGGAAGCGCCCTTTTTGTTGAGCCTTTCTCTTTGCAGAGACCGCGTATACTTCAAATCTGCCGACGCGTCGTCAGGATCGGCTTTACCGCTCTGCGAATCCAGCTGAGTGATAAACCTGTCGAGCATGATCTTTGCCTGCTCGTCGTAGTTGTAGTTTATATTGTTTGAATTTGAATTCATAGTCATGCTCTCTTACCGCCTTATTATTCAATGTATAAAATATAACATAGATACGGACTTTTGTCTATATTCAAAGCGTTTCTGGGGACAAGTAAAGTCGCCAAGCAGGATAATCCGTCGGACGGCTATATTATTTTGTATAATAACCACTTATCTCCCAAAACCGACCACTTATCGTAAAACAGTGGAATTGATTCTCTAAGCGTGATATACTGTTGTCAACAAAGGAGAAAAAAACAATGCAGGCGACGACGGCGGCTACGACGAAAAGCAGGAATACGCTGACGTTGAAGAAGCTGTTACCGCAGGCAAACAGTATCTCGCGGACGGTTATTCGGGATTCAGCGTGTTCAACCACGACACGAAGATAATCGAACACACCGAGGGTGAGTTTGATGTTGAGAGCGCGTATTCCGTTGATGTGTTAAAAGCAAATAACTTGACCGTCGCTTTGAGGATAGAAGCATCCCGTTTTTATCGTGTGTTTGTAGTCTAAAAAGCCCTTGAAAACAGGCATTTTTAGGTTGTAGGGGATGCAAAAGAAAAATCCCACTCTACCCGATACCATTGTATCAGAATTAGAGTGGGATTATGGTGCAGGAACAGGACTTAAACCTGCATGAAATTGCTTTCACATGGACCTGAGGGTCACACCCGTTCGGTGAAAGACAATCATTCCCGGTCTCATGCGGTTTTTGAGAGTATAGCATAGAGAAACGGGTTAGTCAAGCGGTTTTACAAGCTCCAATCTTCCTCCGTTTCTGCGAGTTTTGCGTTAAGCGTATGGTGCAGATTGATCAACGAATGCAAGGAGAACTATTTAGGTATA
>CACZCM010000271.1 GCA_902779615.1 uncultured Ruminococcus sp.
GTTTCAAAACCTTCTCTTGCATTTCTTGACATTCTTGATACTGAATCAAAAACAATAATATCTCCGCTTTGTATCTCTTTCAATAGCTTTTTCCATTCAGGTCTGTTCGACTTCGTACCTGTATATATTTCTGTGCGAATATCGGCATCAGGAAAAGAACGCTTTATATTTTCTATTTGTCGTTCAAGTCGTTGCTGTGGTGTGCTTATTCGGCAGTAACCGTAAATCTTCCCTGACATGAAATCATCTCCTTTTGTATGCTTATAAAGGCTCGTTTATTTCAATACTATTTTATATTCCAATAATAACTCCATTTGAATTGAATGTCAATAACTTTTAATACTTTTTTGTATAACCTTTATTTTAATACTTTTTAGAGCATTTACAGAACATTAAAGAGATTACAAAGGGCAACGACAAACATTTGATATATATGCCGTTGCCCTTTATGTGTATTAGCGTGTTACTTGTACATGGTAATGTGCATCAAATTGGAATTGTCAATAATACTTGACACATTTATCTCGAACAAATTTCACGCAGCACGGTTTAATTCATCGTAATACCGCGCTCTTTTAACAGCAGGTGGCAGCCCTGCGTTAGCTGTACATATCCGTCTGTTTGTCCAATAGCTCATGAAGTATCTCCAGATCAAAGTTGTCAGTTCGGATATTGTGTAATTCTCGGATTTATCGCCTCGGCTGTAAAACAGTTCATCTTTCATTCTCGCCCACATACTCTCGCAGCGAGCATTATCATGACATCGACCGCCGTCACTGTTCATGCTTTGGATTATGCCATATCGTCCTATGATATCACGGTATTCGGCGCTTGTGTATTGGCTGCCACGGTCGGAGTGTATTATGCAGCCTGTAATGTCCGGGTATGCTTTCCTTGCGTTCTCCAGCGTGCGACAGCAAAGAGATGCTCTCATATTATCTCCAATTGCAAGTCCAAGAGGCATCAGATCGAAGCAATCAAATATTACGGAAACATATGCTTTACCGTCTTTAGCTTTAAGCTCACTGATATCGGTAATGGCTTTTTCAAGAGGCTTATCTGCGTGAAAATCACGCTTTAAGAGGTCATCTGACTTACGTGCTTTACGGTCTTCTTTTGTGATGCCGTTCGGTTTTCTGCGGGGCTTGTGGAGAAGTCCGATCCTCTCCATGACCTTGCGAACAGTGCCTTCGCAGGGAATATCAATGTCGATTTCTCCCGAATCTTTCTTTTGTGTCAATGCCATATACATGCGCTCTCTGCCGTAGCAGTCGTTGCATTTGTCCTCATTATGTATTTTCATCATCTCGTCCGCAAGAGGCTGGTATTTCCATAGCTTGTTTTTACGATCGAGATAGTCGTAGAAACCAGCTCTGGTAACCTCCAAAGCACGGCAGTAAAAGCTGATCCTACCCGTAATCTTGCCGTCATCAGTCTTTATAGCGATGAACCTTAACCGTTCTTCTTTCCTGACTTCCGACGGCTCGCGGCGAAAAAAGCGGATGCTTCCTCAAGAAACTCGTTCAGCTCTTCCAACTCTCGGATTCTTTTCTCCTGCTCTTTTATTCGCTTGTTTGCCGCTTGCAGCTGCTGCGCAAGATTTAGTGACTCCTCGGGATCACGTGTTCCCGATCCGGTGTCTATTTCTCCTAATCTTGCCTTATGCATCCATGTTCCCAGTGTCCCTTTCGGAATTCCAAGTTCCTCCGCTGCGGCTGTGTTTCCGACCTCTCTTGCGAGCTTGATCGCCTGCTTCTTAAAATCCTCATCATACTGTTTTCCTGTTCCCATTTTTGACACTCTCCTTTTTCTTTTACTATACTTCGGTTGTCTGGATTGTGTCAAGTTTTATTATACACCATCAAAATGACGGAAAATCTTTCCGAACAATGCGGCGTTCCCGTTGATATCGAGGAAGCCGAAAACAAGGCGAACGAGGACGTTGTCGCGCAGCGTGAAGCCGCCCTTGCGGAAACGCTCGAAAAGATGAAAACGCGCAAGCGCAGGC
>CACZCM010000272.1 GCA_902779615.1 uncultured Ruminococcus sp.
TCGGAGCGTTTCTTCTTTTATCCCGAAGGGCGCACTTACTCACCACCCATAAAATGGGCGGTGGTACTGCTAAAGCAGACGTGCGCTCTCCGAGGGTTGAGGCTCCGTCGGAGCCTTGCGAAAGTTGCCGCAGAGCCGTCACCTTCCGTGCGGTTGCCTATCCGACAACCGCATTGTCAACGCTGTACCACAGCCTTGACAGCGTGGGTATCGCTGCGACGACACCCAATTTCTTTTTGAAAAAAGAAACAAAAACTACTACCCGAAAGGATTGATTATATGTTATGGCAATCTACCATTTAGAAGCAAAAGTTATTAGCCGCAGCACAGGCAGAAGTGCTGTAGCTGCTTCAGCATATATGAGCTGCTCCAAGATTTTGAACGACTATGACGGCGTGCTCCACGACTTCACCCGCAAGCGAGGGCTTGTATGGGAGCATATCTTTTTACCCGAAAATGCTCCGCAGGAGTGGCAGGATCGGAGTGAATTATGGAACGCTGTTGAACGCACAGAAAAGACAAAGGACAGCCGACTCGCCCGTGAGTTGGTTGTCGCCTTGCCCGTTGAACTCGGCAAAGAACAATGGATAAATCTATTGACCGATTATATCCAAAACAACTTTGTTGCAGACGGTATGTGTGCCGACGTCGCCATACACGATACCGACGGTCATAATCCTCACGCCCATATTATGTTAACTGTCAGACCGCTGGATGACAAAGGCAAGTGGCAGCACAAGACCGAAAAGGAATATCTTTGCAAACGTAACGGAGAAGAAAAAGGCTTCACCGCCGCCTGTTGGCAAAATCACAGGGTTGGGAGAAGCAATATCAGTATTATGTTGGCAAAAAGAAGGTGTATATGCCGCCGTCCGAAGCGGAGCGAAATGGCTATGAGCGAGCCAACAAATATCCGAAAAGCACAAAGTTCGGGCGACAGAATCCGATCACTGCCCGTTGGAACAGCGACGAACAGCTTGTCTCTTGGAGAGAAAATTGGGCGCAGATCACGAACAAATATCTTGATGAAGTAAATCGCTCCGACGCTCACATCGACCACCGCAGTCACGCCGCCAGAGGGATTGACGAACAGCCTACAATTCACGAAGGCTATGTTGCACAAGCTATGGAGCGCAGAGGATTGATCGCCGACCGCTGTGAAATCAACCGACAAATCAAGGCGGACAACGCTTTGCTCCGTGAACTGAAATCTGCCTTTAAGAAAATCTCGCAAGCCGTCAAGAATACCGTCCCCACCCTCGCCGAAGCGATGGAAACGTTGCGTGAAAAGGTTATCGTTATCAGCTATCATATCCTGCACGCTAAAATCGGCAAGCGCAATATTACCGATTATGTTAAGGAATTGAAGGCGAACTATGAAAGCTACAAGGGTATTGTCAAACAGATCGCCGCAAAGAAAAAAGAACAGAAGGAGCTTCAAAACCAGAAGAAGTCCACTCCCGTTATCAAGGTTATCACTCACCGTGATTTAGCTCGCCGCATCGCTGAGTTGACAGAAGAAATTGAAGAACTGAAATCCGAAAAAGCTCGCTTGCTTACCGCTATGGAGCGTACCGATGATAAAGATGTAGCAACTGTAAATGACAGCCTTGACAGAATGAAATCTGCTTTGACGGAGTTAGACAAACGAGAAGAAAAATATACCGCCGAACTCAACGAAGCCTTACAGCAATATGCCGAGTACAAGGAACAAGCCAAAGAATTTAATGAAGGCGAATTTGGAAAAGCACGTTTGGATATTCGCCCCGATAAAGAGCGAAACGCTCTCAATCAGATTTCAAATTCATACGGCGAGCATTTCTCCCGCAGCACATTTTTCAGCAGTGTCCGTGACGCAGATATGAAGCTTGATGATGATATTGATATGCGAGCCGTCCGTGAATACGCTTATCAGCAGCGCAGGCAAACACAAAAACTGAAAAGCAGAAAGTCTCACGAGCAGGAAAGATAGTATTAAAAAATTATTTTTTAAATACCTAGAAAATTTTATCATATTTTTGCCCGATAACAGCGTGACCAACTAATATTAAGATTACAAGTAGAGGCGTATCGACTAATAATTGCGTTAATAAGTTTATTGTTACTATATGTTTGATTATTAATTATATTATATTCTTCATATAAATTATTAATGTATTGATTTATTCTTTTATAAGGGTCATCTGTATCGCAAGTATCTATTCCAATAATTACTTGCCAATGTCCGCCCCAATCTGTCCAATCAACCATCACAGGTACAATAACTTACTGCAAAGCAGTACAGACAAGGAGGAAAGACTATGTATTATTCGAGTGGTAACTACGAAGCATTTGCACGTCCAAAGAAGCCTGATG
>CACZCM010000273.1 GCA_902779615.1 uncultured Ruminococcus sp.
GTATCCCCTCAATCCCCCGGCGTAATAATAACACTAAACTCCCATGGCATCAAACACCATGGGAGTTACTCTAACAAGCTATATGGACTAAATTAGACCAATTCAGACATTTTTGCAATAATCCGGCAACGATTCAGACCAAGGCAAAAGATCGTCCAATTGTTCGTCACTCGAATCCTCTCCAAGCTTCGGTAATTCCGTCAGAAGATAAGACAGATATCCAAACACATTCAGATCGTTGAGATTTGCCGACTCGATGATACTGTAGCATCTTGCGCTGGCATCGGCGCCCTTGTCGGTATCCGAAAACAGCCAATTCTTCCGTCCGATTACAAACGGCTTGACTGCACGTTCGGCGCAGTTATTGGTCAGTTCCAGTTCGCCGCTTAGCAGAACATTGTTGAGCTGCTTTTTCTGATTCACGGAATATGTCACTGCTTTTGCAAGATTTGAACCGCGTGAGGCGTATATGCTTTCGATATGTTTCCAGTAATCATCAAGCAATGGGTTTAAGATCTCCTGCCGTTTCTCGTATCGCTCTTCTGCGGGCAACTCAATTAAACCCTCGTCTGCGGCAAATATTTTGCCGATCAGTTCGAGAGCCTTTCCTGCCCGTGCATCTTCTGTCTTTATCCCTTTAGGCAGACAATCTGTAAACTTGCGTCTGGCGTGCGCCCAACAGCCGACGCGCACCGCATTGACAGCGGAATTATACGCTGAATATCCGTCGGTTTGCAAGTATCCCGAATAGTCGCCTATCATTTTCGTTACGACCTGACCCGCCTTTGTGGCATGATGATAGTACAGAGCCATTTTGTGCGCGGAGTACTTTCCACTGCAGAACACCCACATTCTCGACTCTGAATCGGTAGGCTTTCCGTCTCTGTTCAAAACACGCAAAGGCGTTTCATCTGCGTGGATCACAGATTCTTTCAGCAGCAGCTCGTGCATTCGCTCCCACAGCTTCTCAAACCATCGGGAGCTTTTTATCACCCAATTTGCAAGCGTATTGCTGCCGATCTCGGCGCCAAGCTCTTTAAGGTACTTTGATTGCCGTGTCAGCGGTATACCGAGCTGATACTTCTGCTGCATAACATAGGCAACAGTCGCCGGCGTTGCCATGCTGCCTTTCATAACCGATACAGGTGTATCAGCCTTGAAAATATTAGTCAGCTCATCATCGGAGCAATGCTCGCACTTGTAGACCTTGCGGTAGATGTCCACAACATACATTTGTGCAGGGATTATGTTCAATTCACTGCGGACGAATTCTTCTCCGATACAGGTAAGCTCACCGCCGCAGATCTCGCATTCCTTTTTATCCAGATCGCAGACCTGCTTTATGTGATTGAGGTTTTCGGTAAGCTCCGCCTTTGTGCGCTTTTTACGTCTTTTATGAGCAGCAATAAAAGTTTCCTTATCCGGCTCGGGCGCAGATGTATCGGCACAGACCTCCGCTTCATTAAACAGCGACATCTGTGCGTCGTTAAAATACTTGCTCTTTTCACTGGATTTTCCGAACATCTTCTTTCGGCTGTTGACTTTGATTTCAGAGTTCTCGTTTTGGAGCTTGCTGTTTTCAGACTGAAGTGCTTTGATATACGCTGCGATCTCGGGCGAAATATTCTCGGGTATTTTCATTCTCGCACTTCCTTCAAAACAAATTTCCGACACATTTATTATACCATAAATGTGCCGGAAAGTACAGTGTTTATGCGGTTTTTTAGGATTTTTTTCGTATAGCTTCAAGCTGCGGATCATATGATATCCGGTCGTCTCGAAGCCGGTTTTATCGCCTTTGGCTGCTCTATCGCGAGACCCTGCATCAGCCATGTATATTGCTCGGCTGTTATTTGCTCCGCTTCCGTTTTGTTCCTCGGCCATTGAAATCTTCCGTTGTCCAGCCGCTTGTACAGCAGAAGAAAACCGTCGCCTTCCCACAGCAGCGCTTTTATCCTGTCGCATCTCCTTCCGCAAAACAGAAACAGTCCGCCGGAGAAAGCGTCAAGCTTGTAATTTTGCTGAACGATGCCCGCCAGACCGTCGATACCTCGCCGAAGGTCGGTGTACCCGCAAACGATGTAATATGGACCTTTCATTTCCTTCAGCATGATCGTATCCCCTGCAGAATAGCCTTCATCATCTCCGGTGATACACTCATAGGAAGTTCAATATCCACACCATTTCCTCTGATGTGTATTATATCATCGGGCTGAGTTGAACTGATGATCGGCACCTTATCCCCGCACGCTTTGACCGGAACGATCTCATGCGTTTCAGCCTCTTTCAACAGGTTTCTGCGCAGCACTTTCAGGCGGTAGTAAAAGGTTTTTACGTGTATTCCTTGTACTTTACACCAATCTTTTACCGTCATACCGCTGCTTTGGTATTCTTCATACATCCGTTTCCAGTTTTCGTGTCTGATCGCTTTTTTGACTTCGCTTATCTCGTCCATTTTGCTCTGCTCCAATCCGTTCTATGTTGGTATTTAGACCTGTTTGGAGTTATTCTATCATTTTGGGATCGGTTTGGGTAGACGCCGGGGGATTGAGGGGTTACCGTATAGCAAGCACTGCACATTGTACTACAAAGTGCGATTTTCAAAGAAAATCATTTGCTTGTCAGGAGAACCTGAAACCCTTTTTTGAAATCTTTTAAGCCATAAACTGCGCACAGTTTTCACACAACCATTACAGTAACAATTAATACGAGCCTTGACACAGCTTCGCATTTTGAACGAAAAAGTGCGAGGCTCTTATTTTGTTTTACAATAAATAAGACTTCAAAAAAGCGTTGGAAAAGTTGTGCGCATTAGACTGGGGAAAAAGCAATTCGACAAAAAAGTTGCGGCGCAATGTGCATGGACGGACACTCTCGAAAATGCTAAAATTATAGATAAGATCGATCTATTTTTTGAAGCATAAGGAGGAGCTTTCAACGGACAGAAACATCATCGAAGAACTTTACGACAGCGACCTGTTTCATCTCACGGAGCTTGAAACGGTCAGCGAAGAATACAAGTCTATGCTCGACAAGCTCATCAAAACGGAAACCGAAATTATGCAGAGTTTTCCACAATGCAAGAGCTTGTTTGAGGAATATCAAACGGCGAATATCGCGCTGCATAATCTCTCGAATCGCAATGAATTTGTCGCAGGATTCCGCACAGGAGCGCAGATAGTTTTGGAAATGTTGAAACCAATTAAGTGAGGTACAGAGAATGGCAACAATTAAGGCAATGGACAGCGGCT
>CACZCM010000274.1 GCA_902779615.1 uncultured Ruminococcus sp.
TATCAAGACGAACGGCAGCACAAGCGACAACGATATTGTCGGGTATCAATGGCTGATGATAGACTTTGACCCCGAACGACCAAGCGATACATCATCGAGTGCGGACGAGCTTGAACACGCTCACCTAAAAGCAATAGCAGTATATCGCTACCTCGCCGAGAACGGCTTTAGCGAGCCGCTGGTGGCGATCTCGGGCAATGGGTATCATTTACTGTACCGTATCAATTTGGCAGTCACAGACGAGCGCAGAGAGCTTGTGAAGCGTACTCTCGAAACGCTTGACTTCCTGTTCAGCGACACGCAGATAAAGGTCGATACGACCGTTCACAATCCGCATTTGTAAATTATACGGCACTTATGCGGCGAAGGGCGCGAACACGCCAGACCGTCCGCACCGTCTTGCACGTATTCTGAAAATACCGAACGAGATCACGCCCACGCCGCCGGAAGTCTTATCGAAGCTCACGGAGCAGCTACCCGATGATACAAATAATTTATCTTATAGAGTGGGTGCCGACCGACCGGAAAGCCCCCGAAATAACGCCGAGAAGTTTGATTTGTGCGATTGGCTTATCAAATACAACATCAGCGTAACGGAAAGAGTGCCGTATAAAGGCGGCGTGAAGTTTATCTTGTCGAATTGCCCGTTTGACGAATCGCACACAGGCAAGGACGCAGCAGTCTTTCAGCTTGCAAGCGGAGCGGTAGGCTTCAAGTGTCTGCATAATTCCTGCGCTCACCGCACTTGGCGGGATTTCCGTGAGAAATTCGAGCCGGACGCGTACAAATACGACCGCACACCACGACCGGAGAGGTCGCCCGTATCAACTCCAAACCGAGAATTGCCGCCGATACCCGACCGAGAGAAGCGCAAGCAGGACGAGCCTGTGTTCCTCACAATGCGGGATATTGACGCGCTCGGCGACACCACGGACGAGTTTATCAAAACGGGCATAAAGGGCATAGACGCGCGTATCAGAGGGCTTAGAAAGGGCGCTGTGACGGTATTGTCGGGCTTGCGCGCCTGCGGCAAATCGAGCCTTATTTCGCAGCTTGCGCTTGAAGCGGCGAATCAGAAGCTGTGTACGGCGATATATTCGGGCGAGATGTCGGCGAAGAATGTGAAGAAGTGGCTGACAAGACAAGCAGCGGGCAAGTACGGAGTAAAGAAGGTCGATTTTGATGACGGGAGCTATGAATATCTCGTCAAGCCCGCTCACGATAAGAGTGTTACAGAGTGGCTGAATAAGTTTGTGCTTGTGTACAACAATGTTCATTCCAACGACTTCGGTTTTATCCTGAAAGCGCTCCAAAAGCTCGTTGATGAAAATCACGCCGATCTGATTATACTCGATAACCTTATGACCTTGAATTTGTCGCTGATCGAGAGCGATACATACCAAAGACAGAGCGCGTTTGTGGGTATGCTTGTAAATTTTGCGGAGCTAAATAATGTGCATATTGTGTTAGTCGCTCACCCACGAAAAGCGCAGGGTTTTCTCCGAATTGAAGATATCTCGGGAAGCGGCGACATAGCCAACAGAGCAGAAAATATCTTTATTATGCACCGTGTCAATGACGACTTCAAGCGAAATTCTAAACAAACGCTCGGTTGGAAGGACAGTAACCCGATTTACAACGCAAGCAACGATATTGAGATTTGCAAGAACCGCACCAACGGCGTGTGTGATGTGCATATTCCGCTGTATTTCGATATTCCCACGAAGCAGCTTTGCAGCGAGTTCGGGGAGAGCGGAGTTTCTGCCGATGAGGATTTATTTTGACCGGGCGAGCGGTGCGGGTCTCCAGTGGATACCTCGGCTAAGCCGAAGCACCGACCGAGGCGGCAGCCGAGACCCGCTGCCCCGAACCCCGCCCGCTTTTTGAAAAAAGCGGGGCAAAAACTTTTTGCTGTGCTTTTTTCGACAGACTGAAATATATTGTACTATATTATATCATATAATTAAACATTATTGAATATGATGTTTGCATTAGCCAACTTGATTATAGCTGACAGAAAGCATTTTCTGACGGCTTAACTTGTTCTGCCTGCAAATGAATCGTGATCGGGCTCTTCTATGATTTAACATCGTGGTGGAGTCTTTTTGTTTTTATTGGTTAATTGTGCGGTGTTGCCTTAATAAAAATTCCTGTCCTTCCTCCACAAGCCATACTATCATTGTAATATATTTTACGGCTGTATACAATGTACAAATGCTAAAAATCAGGTTTTATTATAGTTTGCTGACCGAAAAAGAAGCCCTGCCGCAGCTAAGGGCAAGGCTTCGCGTTTATCTGATAAGTTCTGTACCGTTGCATTTAATCGAAGCTATATCCTCGGGATCAAGTGTGTACGGCTTGGATTCTTCTCCTTCTTTGAAATATGAGCAGCTCCATGACGATATGCTTTTTCCGTCAGGGTCGGTGTGACTGTCCCCCGAGCCTCCCGTGCCATAAACCTTCGTTCCGTCCTTCAGAGTGATCTCAATATCCAGATCGGCTGAGCTGATCGAGTTCATAAAGTCGTGCATCTCTTCGGGAGTCCAATTCGCGCTGTTACTCATGTCAAATCCATCGGACGCTCTGTTATTATCCGTTACGGCATCTATCGTCATTCCGAACGAGCTTGCTTTGATTTTCTTTACCGTCCACTCGGTGCTGCGTTCGCTGAATTGCCTGCCCTTGGCATCCGGA
>CACZCM010000275.1 GCA_902779615.1 uncultured Ruminococcus sp.
GAGCAGGAAACACTCAAGGAACTGAAAAAATTCTGTTATAGGTCGATGAACAAGCTGTTGTGGATACCGATAGGCATATTCGTTATGATTCCGGCAGTGTCCGAGTTTATATGGGGTGGAGAAAATGGATACCTTATGTCGGTAATAACCGCAATTGCAATATTGATTTTTATTAAAATACGCAACAACTGGGCGGCAGATGAACTCAAAAAGCTGCTTGCCGTTGTCAAAGAAGACGGACTGTATGAAGTGTTTTTACAGGACTTTGCAAAGAACAAGAACAATCTGTTCTACAACATAATGCTCGGAAACTTTTTCATCGTGGAAAGAAACGGTGGAAGTTTGTTGATGATGATGCCGTACAGTGCTATCGGTTCTTTGCAGGTTCATGTAGGTGAGAACATCGATAGAGAGCATACAGCTTCGATTCGTGTTTCGAGCAACGACAAGCGTTATCAGCGTCGCGGTATGGAGCAAGCCATATTTATTAACCCTGACACCGCAAAAGCTGATTACGAGATTTTTTGCAAACACGTTCTCGAAAGAAATCCCAATGTGTACATTAATTATTATAAGGAGTTTTGACAAATGTCTCAACAAAGCAAACCTCTATTAGCTCTTTTTCTCGCAATATCTATGCTCCTTTCGCAGCTGTCGATGACAAATGCCGCCGCGCAGGACGACGGCGATAATGCGGAATATACCATAGCAAAAACAGTGAACGCAGGAATGTTCGACAACGGCATTTCGTGGACGCTCGATGAAAATGGGCTTCTGTATGTTACCGGTACGGGGGCTGTTCCCGATTTTGCATTTGAAAGCAATCAATTCGATGATGCGAAAAATGTTCATACTGTGGTCATCGAAGAAGGTATAACAGAAGTAGGAATTAAATCCTTTTGGGGACTTTATAAGCTGCAAGAGGTGTTTTTGCCAAAAAGTGTTAAGCGGCTGAGAAGAGAAGCTTTTTCAAACTGCACCTTTACTCGTATCGAGCTTTCAGAAGGACTTGAATACATAGACGAGCGTGCTTTTTGTTCATGCTCGCATTTTGAGTCAATAAAGCTGCCGGAAAGCATTAAAGTGATAAGTCGGGACGCATTCATGGGCTGCGAGTCGCTGAAGTATTTCGAGATACCGTATGGCTTTGAAGCTGTAGAGCAAGCTCTTTTCAACGACTGCCTTGCATTGGAAAATGTAAAGATACCTTCAACGGTCACACGGCTCGAAGCAGGCGTTTTTTACAGATGCCGCAGTCTTCAAACGATAGATATTCCCGACAGTGTCACGTTCTTCGGCAGCAGCTTGTTTGCAGAATGCAGTTCACTCAAGGAAATAAAGATTCCCGATGGAGTTGCGAAAATCGATGAGAATACATTTTATAATTGCAGTAAGCTCGAAACGGTCGATTTCCCTTCAACCTTGACATCAATTGGCAGAAACGCTTTTTTGGGCTGCCGATCTCTTGATTGGCAGAAACGCTTTTTTGGGCTGCCGATCTCTTGAAAGCATCACCGTGCCCGAAGCTGTTCAGACCATTGGCGACAGTGCATTCTTTAACTGTAAAAATCTGAGATCCGTCACTTTGCCCGACAGCGTTACATCAATTAGAAACGAGTGCTTTGGTCTCTGTACGTCGCTTGAAGCCATTACTATCCCGAAGAACGTCACTGCACTTGGTCGGGATATTTTTGAAAGGGATAATAATATTTCCGATATCTACCTCTACGCCGACCCATCCACACTCCGATGGGAAAATGATCAGAAAACGGGGTGTAAGGAGAATAACGAGACGATATGCCACGTTTTGCCGCAGTATCTCGATTTATACAAAGAAAAATACGGAGAGAGAAATGTCACCTTTAAGGCCGTTGACTTGAATACAAGATACAGTTGGGATATCATCGACGGAGAGCTTTGCTGCATTGGAGAGATTGTCGGTGAAGACGGTTATGTATTAAGGTGTGAAACAGTAACTGCGGACGAAGTTGTTATAGATCCAACATGTGAGAAGGACGGGCTTGTTACATACACCGCCGTGTTTGATGACGAGTCATTTGAAA
>CACZCM010000276.1 GCA_902779615.1 uncultured Ruminococcus sp.
GTGCACAGAAAGGTCAATATGCTTGGATGGCTACAGTTGGTGAAAAGGGACAGATTGTAATACCCAAGCAGGCACGCGAGATATTCGGAATAAAGCCCGGCGACACCTTATTTCTTTTCGGGGACGAGAAACGAGGCATTGTAATTCCTCCGAAAGAGGAGTTTTCGGAGCTGTTTGGCAAGGTATTTCTTGAAAAGGACGGCGATAACAAATGAAAAAGATAGCATTCTTTTGTATTCCCGCTCACGGTCATACCAATCCTATGCTTCCCGTTGCGTCTGAATTAGTCAAACGCGGCAATACTGTCAGGTTTTATTCGTTCGATGAATTTGCGAACAAAATAAAGGCGACAGGTGCAGACTTCGTTTCGTGTAACGCATTCCTCAGCGAATTAACGGAAAAGGAAGAAGCCGGACTTAAAAATGTTTCCACAACGGAAATGACGATTCAGGATATCCGTATCACTCTTAGTATGGACGCTTTTCTTGATGAGGAATTCAAAACCTTTCAGCCCGATGTCGTGTATGCCGATTCCGTCTGTTTTTGGGGCAAGCTGAACGCATGGAAGCACAATGTTCCGCTGGTCGTTTCGACAAGCACATTTGCATTCAATCAGATGGCTTCGCAGTATATGAAAAACTCCCCCAAGGAACTTGCGGATATGGTTTTCGGGCTGCCGAAAATATCAAAGGAGCTTAAAATGCTTAAACCTTACGGGTACAAGGTAAGGAACGCATTGTCTCTTGTTCAGAGTGATAACAAAACCGACTCGGTTGTTTATACATCGGAAAGATTTCAACCGTATTCCGAAAGCTTTTCTGACCACTATGTCTTTGTAGGTCCGTCTGTATTTTCCAAGACTGAGCCGTTCAAAAAAAAAGAAAGACCGCTCGTATATATCTCAATGGGAACGGTTATAAACGACAGACCTGATTTTTATGCCAAATGCATTGATGCTCTCAAAGACGAAAAGGTTGATGTCATAATCTCCTGCGGAAATGCACTTGATATTTCCGCTCTTCGAGAACTGCCCGAAAATATTAAAGTATATCCTTATGTTGATCAGCTTGATGTTTTGTCAAGAGCGGATGCATTTATTACGCACTGCGGTATGAACAGTGTTTCCGAAAGTCTCCGCAGACAAGCGAACAGCAGGCGGTTGCAAGACGGGCAAAAGAAATCGGGGCGGGAGTTATGCTTACAAACGATTCGGCGCAGGGAATCCGTTCTGCGGTTCTTGAAATACTTAACAATAATACTTACGCCGCAGGAGCTAAGGAATGCAGCGAAGATTTTCGCTCGTGTTCAGGACCTGCCGGAGCGGCAGCCTTTATTGAAACCGCACCGCACGAATCCGCGGGTGTTGATATCTTAGAGGAGCTTAATAAGTCAAGCGGCAAAATTCAGATTCTGTATTGGCTGGCTTCTGCTGCACTGATTGTTCTTTTCGGACTGCTTACAAAATGGAAATACGTCTGGATTATCGGAATTGCCGCAGGTGCATTGTCAACGCCGATAACCAAGGCGATACAGAATATAAAATATAATTCCCTTGTTGAAAAATGTGGAAAGAAAAGAAAAAATGATTAGGTCATTAATTCAGGTTTGCTGAATATTCTGCACGCCCGCGTCAATGCATGATACCGCAGGAATTGGCATTGACGCCCCGACATTTGCAGATGATTTCGAATACGCTTTCTGGCAATAAAATCTGCCTTATCGAAAATATTATATAGCGCGGTGATCTTGTTGTACTGCGTCATGGCGTTATCCTCCTTTGCGTCCATAAACAATTCCTTACAGTTGATAGTATGCACCCCATGTGTGATTGCCGGATACCGTCCGGTTCATCTGCGAGGCAAACGGTTATGACGCCGAGAAGATCGGTCAGCACTTACTAGAAATCCTGCCAAAGATCTGTCCGCCTCAAGAGAGATAACAAAAACGCCTCCGAGCCGATGTGGTTCAGAGGCGTTGCTGCGTCTATGGGGTTATGCTTTAATCTCGGTGCCGTCCTTAAAGGTCCCCCGAATATCGTCCTTGCTGTGAACGGTGATGTAGTCCACCATCGCCAGCCAGTCTGTTTCCCGGAACTCCGTCAGCGGCTCCCGGCTCTGCAGCTCTTTCAGGTAGGTTTCGATCTGGTGCCTTCTGGCCGTGCGCTCGGCAATCAGGTCAGTGACCTCGGTGTGTCTGGCCTTGGCCTTGTCGAACCGGGCTACCAGATCATCGTAGCGTTTCTGGTATTCAGCCTGATCGAGGGCAACGTGAGCGTTCTCCTTGATGCACTCCTCAATGAGCTCGGCAGCGATGTTGATCTCAGCTTCCAGATCAGAAAGCTCACTCTCAAGGGCTGTGGTATCGAGGCTCCTTGAAAGGACCTGCTCGTATATGGCTATAAACTGTTCCTTCTGGTCGATCACCTGATTGGCGGTCCGGAGGAACAGTTCTTTTATTTCATCCTCGGTGAGTGTCGGGGTGGAGCATTTCTGACCGTCGAACTTGTGATTGCACTGCCAGATGACCTT
>CACZCM010000277.1 GCA_902779615.1 uncultured Ruminococcus sp.
TTATGAATCGAACCGTTCAGGGTGAAGCACCACTCAGACAATCTCTTGCACGTCTGCTGCCGCAGCTTACAAATATACTGTATCATTCGGACAATGATAAAGATATGAGAGAAGAATTAAAGAAATGGGGAAATAAAACATGGCAACTTTTAAGGTAATCGGCAAGGGCGAGGACGGGAAGTATTTCGATGACCTCGCTTTAAATAATGTGATAAATTATGTACTCAATCCCGAAAAAACGAAAAGCCATTTAGTGGGCGCATACGGTGTACAGATCGAGTACGCCGCACAGCAGATGGAATTTGTTTCAAGGGCTTATAACAACTATGATAAAGTGCGGCTAAGACATTTTATAATCAGCTTTGCAGACAACGATTGCATATTACCTTGTGATGCCATCTATATAGCACAGAGAGCAGCAGAATATTATGCAAACCGCTATCAGATAATTTTCGGTATTCACGAAGATGCAGATCATCTGCACGTCCACTTTGTTATGAATCAGGTGTCGTATCTGGACGGCAGAAAATATTCCGGGTCTAAAAAGGAACACTATGATTTTGTAAACTATATGAAAGATGTGTGCTATAGCTTCGGGATTGACTTTATTCCCGTTTCGGAGCAATTTGACAGATAATAATTCACATTATTATACCAAAACCGACTGGTTCAAGCTCCATCACTGCATGAAATCACTGTATAATGCATTGTACGACTGAAAACTTACTCCAAAACTCGCAAAAGTTTTCAATGAGATATTGCTGCCATGATGCACGAGAAAAGGAATCCGGCTTTACTGTATGATGATCGCTTTTTTTGCCAAAAAAACCGGTTGGCACTTTCTCGGCTGCCGCCTCGGTCGGTGCTGCTGCTTCGCAGCGGTCTCCAAAGGAGACCCGCACCCCCTCCTTACATGGCTCGACAGTACTATAATATACGATCAAAAATCGCTATTGTAACTCCGATTTGGTATTCGCTCGGATTTTGTCGTTTTATAGCTATCTATTCACTCAGAAAATGTTGTGTAGTAATTGACTTAACGCTCATTTTTTGTTATGATAGTATTGTAAAAGGGGGGGCTTTATCTATGTGCTATTTAAAGCGTAAAGCGGATATATTCCTGGATACATGGAAGTCCGACGCAGACAGAAAACCGCTTATCATACAAGGTGCAGCGGATATATTCCTGGATACATGGAAGTCCGACGCAGACAGAAAACCGCTTATCATACAAGGTGCGCGCCAGGTTGGAAAGACAGAGACCATTCGCAGATTTGCACGCCTCAACTACAATAATACTATAGAGATCAATTTCTATGAGGAACCGAAGTATAAAGCGATCATTCGTGACGGTTATTCCGCTGCCGATATTATAAAAAACATTTCGGTGATAGATCCCTCAAAGCGATTCATACCAGGAGACACACTGATATTTTTCGATGAGATACAGGAGCTTCCAGAGATCGCGACATCGCTTAAATTTTTTATGCAGGATAACAGATTCGATGTGATATGCAGCGGGTCACTGCTTGGTCTGCACTACAAGCGAATTGAAAGCAACAGCGTTGGTTACAAGACAAATTACGAAATGAACTCGCTCGACTTCGAGGAATTTCTATGGGCGCTCGGATATGGCTGCGAACAGACGGAGGATATGCTTGATCATATGCTTTCGCTTAAGCCCTTCTCTCAGCTTGAGCTTGACACATTTCACCGCTGCTTTATCGAGTATTCGATACTCGGCGGTATGCCCGCCGTTGTACGTGACTTTATAGAAAAAAAGACCTTTGAGGGCAGCTTGGATACGCAAAGGCAGCTTCTGCTTGACTACGAGGAGGACGCACGAAAATACGCGGAAGGGCTCGATCAAAGCAAGATCATAAATGTATTCCGTCATATCCCCGTTCAGCTTGCAAAGGACAACAAAAAATTCCAGATATCCAAGGTCGCAAAGGGTGCGAGATCAAAGGATTATGCCGGCTGCGTAGAGTGGCTGAGCGATGCAGGGCTTATCAATATATGCTACTGCATGGGCTTTCCCGAGCTGCCGCTTAAAGGAAATTACGATGAAACAAAATTTAAAATATATATGCGTGATTCGGGCTTACTTGTTGCGATGCTTGACGATGAAGCACAGGAGGATCTGCGCGTGAACAGAAATCTCAGTGTTTACAAAGGGGCGCTTTATGAAAATATTGTCGGAGAAGCGCTCGTAAAATCCGGCTACAGCCTTTATTACTATAAGCGTGACGATTCAACTCTTGAACAGGACTTCTTTGTCCGCACAAAAAAGTCGCTCGTTCCGATTGAGGTCAAGGCGAACAACAACAGAGCAAAATCTCTCGCAACACTGATCGGCAGCGACAGATACCCCGATATAAGATTTGGAATAAAACTCTGCGCCGGAAATATCGGATTTTCAAATGATATATATACTTTCCCATATTTCTGCACATTTTTGCTCAAGCGTTACTTGAGTCAATCTGAATTATAGAAGCTTGTTTAATATGAACTACATTTCGCACTACAACTCCCCTCTCGGCAGCATCACATTAGCATCAGATGCCTGTATTTGACAGAACAGCGGCGTGGCTTGATATTTACTTTGGCGGCAGAATACCAGATTTTACACCGGATATCGCTTTGCACGGCACAGACTTTCGCCGTGAGGTATGGGATATACTGATGACTATCCCCTATGGACAAACGATGACCTACGGCGAGATAGCCCAGATAATTGCACAAAATTGCGGTGCTGCTTCAATTTCCGCTCAGGCGGTCGGCGGTGCGGTTGGGCATAATCCGATATCAATTATAGTTCCGTGCCATCGTGTAATTGGTTCAAACGGAAGCCTTACAGGTTATGCCGGAGGGTTAGAGCGCAAGGCGGCGCTGCTGAAAATGGAAGGCGTATATAATCATCATCTTTAAAACAATTCTTTAAGATAGTAACCGCTATGTGTAAAATAATAGTAGGCAGCCAATTTACTGCGCGGCGAAAAAACTACGTATAAAACAGAGCCGCAACACGTATCGCTTCCGGGCGCCTGGCGCTTGACTTTTTCAAGCTCATGTGATATTATTAACTCATAAGTTACTAACTTGTGTTTCACTAAAAGAGGTGGGCTGTATGTTTTATTGTCGGGACAACGAATTACGCAAGCTGAATAAACGCTATCAAAGCGATCAATTTGAGTGCGTCATCATTTACGGTCGCAGGCGCGTCGGGAAAACTGCACTCATAAACGAATTCTGCAAGGATAAGCCCACGATATTTTTCTCTGCCTTGAATGCCACTGCTCGGGAAAACTTAGAGAGCTTGTCAAAATCAATATATGAATTCAAGAACTCCGACGGAGTTCCGGATCAAGCCCCTATTTATCAAAGCTTTGATTCTGCGCTTTCGGAAATAACAAAGCTGTCCACCGATCAAAGACTGATCTTTGTTATAGACGAATACCCCTACCTCGCAAAAGCCGATAAATCTATCTCGTCAAGATTGCAGCATATCATAGACCACACATGGCAGTCGGGGCAGCTGTTTCTTATTCTTTGCGGCTCGTCAATGAGCTTTATGGAGTATCAGGTGCTGGGCTACGAAAGTCCGCTTTACGGACGCAGAACTGCGCAGTTTAAGATCGAAGCGCTGAACTACAAGGAGATCGCCGCATTCTGCCCTACGCTTTCTCCCGAACAGCTTTCTCTCGTTTACGGTATTACAGGCGGTATTCCGCATTATATCAACAAG
>CACZCM010000278.1 GCA_902779615.1 uncultured Ruminococcus sp.
CATACATATACGGATTCTTCTCAAACAGGACAGGAAGCATACCAGAGCCGATCTCTTTTACCTTGCCGCGAAAGGAAACGGCAACACAGTTCATGGTGTCCTCACCCTTTTTGCCCGAAAGAGCGATAAAGCCCTTATCTTTCAGCCGTTTATAGAAGCTCTTGCCCCTTGCGGTCAGGAAATACAGTCCGTTTTCGTCGGAGTACATCATATCAATCACACAAGTCACGGGCAGACCGTCCTCATCGACAGTTGCTGCGACAGTTGAGTGTATTTGCTCTACAATATATTTCAGATAGTTTTCCGCTGTCATAATATCACCCTTTTCATTCTACCAAATTTACGGCTGTAAGTAAAGGGCGTACCAAACTCGGCACACCCTTTTTCTAAATAACAAAACTTTATTAGAGAGGCACTGATTAAATCGAGTGCCCATATCGCGCCGTCAGGTTTTCAGTCAGGTTGCACGAAACGACCGCAGGCATACTGACGTATGTCAAGGGAGTTGAGTGCAAGATGACGGTGCGGGTCTCCGGTGGAGACCTCTGCGTAAGCAGAAGCACCGACCGAGCCGGCAGGCGAGACTAAAGAGACAAGCGAGATGGGTATACCTAAAGGTACTTCCTGCGGCCGCTCAGCCCGCAGGGCGAGATTTAATCAGTGGCTCCTTAGAACTTTCCGTTTGTATTCTGCCATGTGTCCTCGGCAGCGAT
The DNA here is from genome assembly GCA_902779615.1 of uncultured Ruminococcus sp. Taxonomy (GTDB): domain Bacteria; phylum Bacillota; class Clostridia; order Oscillospirales; family Acutalibacteraceae; genus RUG592. The sequence goes on from CACZCM010000278.1 coordinate 714, forward strand.
AGTTTCCATAACGTCCCAGTGCTCTGCGATCTTGCCGTTCTCGATTCTCCACAGGTCATAGTAGGAGGTAGCCGCACCGCCGAATGTTCCCTCGGATACTGCAAGGACGAAGTTGCCCTGTGCAAGCACCTGATGAACCTTGTCATAGACCATTGCGATACCTTGCTTGCCGAGCGCTTCAAGAGCAGCACCCAGTCCCGAAAGTCCGTCTGCGATGCCCGTGTTGTGCTGGATATAGGTGTCGCCGTCGAAGTAGTCGGGAGTCCTTGCGGAGTTATTTCCCTGCATTACATCGAACAGGAAATTCTTGACGATCACACGGTTTTCCTCGGTCTTGTCAAGGTCGGTGATCTCCGTTGTTCCGTCGATCTGTGTTCTGCCGGATGGGTTCGGTGCTGCCTTTGCGGTCAGGTTGTCCCAATGCTCTGCAATCTTGCCCTCTGCGTCAAAGCGGAAGATGTCGAACGCCACCTGCTCGCCCATACCTGCGAAGTTATATACCGTCTGGAGGAACACCTTATCGCCGTCCTCAAAGACTCTGATGTTCTGAACCGTGGTCTTAACAGGTGCGGAAGCGAGGTAGTTGACCGAACCTACGAAAGCATCTCTGCCCGTGCCGTATGCGGGGTTGTGCTGAATGTAGCCCTCTGCCAGAAGGGAAGCAGCTTTTTCGGTATCTCCGGTTCCCTTGCTGTGATTACAGTATAATACATTTTATTGCTTTTGGGAATGACAGAAAATTTGTAGGTGATACAACTTGACGTTGTGACTAGCGTGGCGTATAATATTTTTATGGGGGGTGATGGTATGGAGTTCAAGCACATCGAATACTTTATCAAGGCAAGTCATTTCAAGTCAATGTCGAAGGCGGCAGAGTCAATGTATATCTCACAGCAGGCACTCGGCAAATGTATGCAGAATCTTGAAACGGAGCTTGGGTGCAGGCTTTTTGAACGCACATCAAAGGGCAGTACACTCACCGACGAGGGGCGGTATCTTTACGAAAAATTCCTGCCTGTTGTCGAAAGCTATTACAAAGCACAGGACGAAGCTCTTGCAAGACTTTCAACACAGCCGCAGAAGGTTACTATCGCCAATTCGCCGTGGCTGTTCGGGCTGCTGTTTCCCGATCTGCTGTTCAAGTTCAAGGAAAAATACCCGAATATTGAGCTTGATCTGTTCGACCGCTCCGATACTGAGGTCTTGCAGTATGTACTTGAAAATCAGACACATCTGGGACTTATCACCGAGCCGGAGCATTGGCACGGCAGACACACGCATTTTTCTACCGTAAAAACCTATGCATTACAGCTTTGTCTGCACAAGGATCACCCGCTTGCAAAGTGTGAGAGCGTCAGCTTCGGCGACTTAAAGGACGAAAAATTCCTGCTCCTCGACAAACGTTCGTTTTATCAGCAGATCGTAAAGGAAAAATCCGAGGAATACGGCTTCAAGGCTAATATTGCTTATGAGACTGCCGATATTCATCAGCTTTGCAGCCTTGCCGACAATAACAAGGGTATATTAATCTGCATACCCGTCACGCCGCATAACTTATTTCATAATCTTACCTTTGTCCCATTTTCAGATAAGGATATGACATTCAGCGTTGCGTTTATATTTCAAAATTATGATAAGCTTAGTGAGCCGGAGAAGAGATTTATGGAGTTTATGAAAAGAAATGCGGTCGAGAAAGTCTGAAAAACTTAACACAATACTTTTTGAGAATCTAACCGAACATCATAAAAGTTATCAATTTGCCAATAAGTGTCCTAAACAAAAAAACGGCACTCGGGTCATTAGACCTAAGTGCCGTTTTTTTACACTATTAAACTTTTATCTCCGCACCGTTCTTAAATCGGAATGTCAATTTCCCGTCAATACCAACAGTCACGCTTT
>CACZCM010000279.1:0-777 GCA_902779615.1 uncultured Ruminococcus sp.
CACGAGGTTATAATGGACAGAAACGGGGGCTACAACAGCAAGCTCCTGGTCAGGGGAGAAAATCTCTCGGGCGGTCAGCGGCAATGTATAGAGATCGCCCGCGCATTGGCAGGTGATCCGACTGTCATGATACTTGATGAGGCGACGAGCGCCCTGGACGCAAATACAGAGTACAAGGTGATAAACGCTATAAAGAACAGGGGCGTTACCTGTGTGATAATTGCCCATAGGCTTTCTACTATAAGAGACTGTGATGAGATAATCGTTCTGGACTCGGGAAGGATAGCCGAGCGCGGTACACATGATGAGCTTATAGCACAGGGGGGCTTATATAAAGCTCTTGTTGCGAATGAATAGGCGGTGAGGCATTTTGAATTGGTTTGAAGCACAACTTAAATTTAGGCTGCAAAACGACAACGAGGAAATGTCGGATACCATAACGGAGCTTGTTCAGACGCTCACGCCCGACGGCAGACTGCAATACAAAAGCAGCGACCTTATACAGGAAAAGGCTATCGACGAAATGCTGCGCTGTTTCAGGAAGAAGGCGGTGAAATATCCGTTTAATGTCAAGGGATTCGAAAGCAAGCTCGAATATGCGGTCAGTGCCTACGGTATAATGAACCGCCCGGTAATTCTGGAGGGAGAATGGTACAACGACGCCTTCGGTGTGATGATCGCTTTTACAGAGCGCGGAGATACCCCGATAGCTTTGGTGCCGAAGGGACTGAAGGGTTATAAATATTATGACAGCGACAAAAAGAAATACATAACGAT
>CACZCM010000279.1:842-2183 GCA_902779615.1 uncultured Ruminococcus sp.
GAGCTTTGTTTCTCTGCCGGAAACTCTTTTCTGGATATTTTTTGTGTTGCTTGAGGCAGCTTTGTCTCTGATCCTTCCCAATATCACAAACAGCCTGTTTAACGAAGCAGTATACTTTGGCGGCAGAACAATATTCCTCTTCGGCGCACTCTTCCTTATCATAGCCGCCGCGTGCTATATATTCAGGCAATCAAGAATGGTGATTCGGCAGCGGTTCGTCACACGACTGAGTATCGGAGTTCAGACGGCGTCAATGATGCGAATGCTGTCGCTTCCGATTGGATTTTTCAAAAAGTACAGCGCCGGAGATCTCGCATCGCGCCTTGATCTGCTTTCACTTCTTTGTGAAATAGTAGTATCAACAGTCACAAGCATAGCCGTGTTTTTTGTATACGCAGTATCCAATATTTTTGTCATGGGGAGATACAGTCCGTTTCTACGAGGCTTGTATATTGCTTTTACAGTGCTCGTTGCCATTTTTTACTTGCTGTCGATCAAAAGGCAGTCTGATGTATTTACGGAAAGGTTTGAAGCATTATCAAATGTGAACGGGCTTACTTATGAGATCATCACAGGAATTCAGAAGATCAAGCTGACGGGAGCCGAGAAACGCTTTTTCTCCCGCTGGGGCAAAGCATACGCTAAAGCTGCGCAGATAAGCTATTCTCCGCCGGAGAGCTTTGTGCTGGTCAAGGTTATCCCCGTTCTGATAGATTTCGCAGCTATAGCGCTGCTGTATTATTCGATATATTTCTTTATGCTCGACGCGTCGGACTTCTTTTCTTATTCGGTCTGGCTGTCTTTGTTTATGATAAGCGTAAACGAGATGTTCTCGTGCAGCTATGCTACCGCAATGGGAAAGCCGATATTCAAGCTGCTTAGTCCCGTGCTTGAGACCGAGACGGAAGCTCAAAGCGGCACAAATACCGTAACGAGATTTAACGAAGGCATAGAGTTTTCAAATGTGTATTTCAGATATGAGAAGGATGCGCCGTATATATTGAAAAATTTCAGCCTGCAGATCAAAAACGGTGAATATGCAGCCATTGTTGGAAATACAGGCTGCGGCAAGTCAACGCTGATGCGTCTTCTTGTCGGCTTTGAAAAAGCTGAAAAGGGGTCTGTGTATATAAACGGCGCCGATATAGATACCCTCGATAAGAAAGCTCTCAGAAAAGAGATCGGCATAGTCTTTCAGGACGCAAAGCTCTTTCAGGGAGATATCCTTTCAAATATACGTTTAACGAAGCCGGATGCCACATGGAAACAAGTCTGGGAGGCGGCCGAGCTTGCCGGTGTCGCCGATGATATCAGGGCTATGCCGATGGGAATGCACACCGT
>CACZCM010000280.1 GCA_902779615.1 uncultured Ruminococcus sp.
ACACTCTTCCTTTGCCATTTCATCAGACAACTGTTTATCGATTTTTTCGATCTCTGCAGTAATTGTATCTACCATATCCTCCAGCTCTTTTTTCTTATCCTTTGCCGCCTTAAGCTGTTCGGCAAGAATAAAGATCTTTGACTTTTCAACCATATAATCAGCCTCCTATTTTATACGGATTCTTACCGTTTCTGTAATCATCTACGAGCAGCCTAGCAAGATCAACCTTCTCACGCAGAGATTTCAGTATCTTTGCATCTACCGTATCTTTAGCGATGAGATAGATATACAGACAGTCGTTCTTCTGCGATACTCGGTGTATCCTTGCTTTTGCCTGCTCGAAGTTGCTCATGCTGTAGTCCAATGAATAAAATATCATCGTTGACGCAGCAGTCAGCGTAATGCCCAAGCCTGCCGCCGCTATCTGCCCTACGAACACAAGACAGGTACTGTCATTTTGAAATTTGCGTATCTGCTCGTCACGGTCAGTTATGCCGCCACGGATAACGGCATATTCGATTTGCTTTTTCTCAAGCAGTCTCTGTATATCGTCCAGTTCCGCCGTGAATCTTGCCATAACAACGACCTTTTGATTTTCCTCTATTGCGGTATCAAGAATATCGGAAAGCGCGTTTAGCTTGGCTGTGCTGACCGCGTTGACCTTGCCGTCATCGTCCGTTATATGACCGCCCGTAAGCTGCGATAAGCGCAGCATTTTTGTCAGAACATTGACTGCCGACACCTCGGACTCTGCAAGCTCTGCGTAGCTTTGACGCTCGACTTCCTTGTACAGCTTCATTGCCTTCGGCTCTAAATCTACCGTTCTGATTTCTTCAATCATATCCGGCAGATCAAGGCACTCGGACTTTGTTACTCTGAACGCCACAGAATGCAGCCTTTTGAGGAACTCGTCCATCATACTCTTTTTGAAAACGGGCGTATGGTTTCCGTAGCCGGTCATTTCAAAATATCGGTTGCGGAAGATAACAAAGCTCGTACCGAAGATGCGTTTATCGAGAAAACGGTACTGCGAAAACACATCAATCTCCTTGTTGGTAATAACTGTACCTGTAAGCAGCAGCTTGAATTTTGCCTTGTCACCTAAACGATGCATTGACTTTGACTGTGATGTTCTGCCTTCTTTGAGCTTGTGCCCCTCGTCTGCTATGATTAGGTCGGGATTAAAAGCCATTATGTCCTTCTCCAAACGCCATGCAGATTCATAATTCACGATTATTATTTGCAGGTCACTTTTGAAACGAGCTTCCATTATAGCCTGTTTCTTCTTCGGCAGAGTTCCTAGCAGATGAACGGTGTACGGAAACTCAGCAAATCTCTGCAGTTCTTCTTCCCAAACCGACAGTATTGACAGCGGGGCTACAATGAGCATACGCTTCAGCTGATGGTGTTCATAGAGCCATTGGGATATGGCAATAGCAGTAACAGTCTTTCCACATCCCATTTCCATGAGCAAGGCAGCACCGCAGTTAAGTGGCTCACCCTCATAGTCGTGCTTATCGATACCCTTAGCAAAGATTGACACGGCAAAATCACGAGCTTTACGCTGATGTTCAAATAAATTCAATTTTTCTCCCTCCCTTCCGTAGTAGATTTTTGCTTTGTTTCATTGTGTTTTGATTTTTTGCAGCTTTGTATCTTTGAGAGCCTGCAGGTGCAAAATGCGAAAAAGGTCTGCGACCTACCGAAGCGGTCGCAGACCTTAAGAAAACGATGCAACAGGACGCAGCTCTTCGGTACAGGCAGACTTCACCCGTTGGGGTTATAAACGGCTTTCCGTCTGCTTGATCGAGTTATTTCGCCCTATTGCAAATCAGGCTATTTTGTTGTTTGTCAAGATGTGGTGCGAGTTTCTTGACTGTCTATATTATACTACATTCGGCTCGTTTTGTCTGCCACAGAAATAGGGCAATTTAGCTGTGCGTGCAACAGAAATAGTGCATTTAGATTACAATTTTGTTATCTATTAAGCATAGAGTTTATCTGTGCCATTAGAGTATCTACAACTATCTGTCTGTCTCTTTCCGTTAGCTTTAGCAGATTATTATAAATGTCGTTTTCATAATCAAATCCAAATAGCAACCATAAAACAGTCACCGAAAGAGCATCTGCAATATTATTCAAGGTAATTACTCCTACTTCAGTTTCTCCATTTTCATAGCGTGATATGGTATTACGTGTTACATTCACCATCTCAGCTAATTCCTGCTGTGTCATTCCTAAAGACTCTCGTTTGCTTCTGATTCTCGCTCCAATCTTTTCAAGTGTTAATGCTTCTCTACTATTGTTCATACTAATTCCTCACATTGAACTTCGTCCGTCCGAAGATGCATAAGTGAGAAAAAAAGGGAGCCTGTGTTATTTAAACACAAACTCCCTAAATACTGTATGTACTGTTCTATTTTCGACTTATCCAACTCAGACAAATTTTTCATTGTTATTTTATTGTTCTGCCA
>CACZCM010000281.1 GCA_902779615.1 uncultured Ruminococcus sp.
AAACCATTACAAGCGTGACGATACCCGAAGGGGTCACGAACATTGATAGTCGGGCATTTTCCTACTGTGAAAAACTTGCAGCCGTAACTTTGCCGAACAGCCTTGTCAATCTAGAATATCAGGCTTTTTACACTTGTACAAGTCTGGCAGAACTTACCATCCCCAAAAATGTGAAAAAGATCGGCAATTATGTTTTTTCAAATTGTACAAGTCTGAAAAACGCAACGATCTATTCAAGCGATGCCGAGCTGTATCCTGAGTCTTTAGGATATGTGGATTATTTATCAAAGCTCGAAGACTTCACGATAACCGGCTATGACGACAGCACTGCGGAGGAATACGCGAAAAAATACGGCTTTGAGTTTATATCAATGGGTAGTATTCCCTGGAGCAAGGGCGACCTTAACCACGACGGCGTAGTTAACGTTACGGATATCTCACTGCTTGCCGCACACGTCAAGGGCATCAAAAAGCTGGAATTTGCTTCCGAAGCCGATCTCAACGGCGACGGCAGCATTAACGTCACCGATATTTCACAGCTTGCGGCACACGTCAAGGGCATCAAGAAGTTATCATAAATGATCATGGCGGACAGCGTTTGCTGCCCGCTTTTTTATTCAGCCATACAACAACTTGACAAATTCACCTTTCGGTTGTATACTATTACAATAGTGTAAATATATGCTCCAAAATAATTTCAGGAGGTCAACTATGAAAAGTAAATATGTATTGGCAGGTCTGCTGGCGCTGACTTTCGTGTTCGGCGGTGCGGCGATGCCTGTGGCTGTATCCTCGTTTGATACTGCGATAACTGCGAGCGCAGATTCGGAAGTGCCCGAAAGCGGCGAACTCGGTGATAACATCACATGGAAGCTCGACGAAGACGGAACGCTGGTGATAAGCGGTACGGGTAAGATGGATTTCGGCGGCAGCGGAAGTCCTTGGGGTGACAATGAGGTCATCAAGAGCGTCTATATCAAAAACGGCATAACAGACTTCTGTATGTCCCTTACGGAGATCTCGATACCCAGCAGCGTGACAAGTATAGGCAACGGTGCGTTCTACTATTGTCCCGAACTTACGGAGATCAATATACCTAACGGTATTGCAAGCATAGGTACCAATGCATTTTCCCATTGTGAACAGCTCGAAACCATCAACATTCCCGACAGTGTCGCAAGTATAGGCGCGGGTGCGTTTTCAAATACAGCCTGGCTCCAAAAGAAGCAGAAGGAAGACCCCTTAGTAGTTGTAAATAATATACTTATTGACGGCACAAAATGCGAAGGCAGTGTTACGATACCCGATGATGTAAAAAGTATAAACGATAGTGCTTTTAGCACTAATGTAAACCTTACGGAGATCACGATCCCTGACGGTGTTAAAAAAATAGGTCATGATGCCTTTTACGGCTGCACCGAACTTACAAATGTTACCATCGCGGACAGTGTCAGAGACATTGACTATAATGCATTCGTTGCCTGCGAAAAGCTGAAAGAGATAACGCTCCCCGCTTCGCTTGAACACCTCGGAAACGGAGCATTTACGGGTACTCAGCTTCTGAAAGACCTCAGCACCGATCCCCAAAAAGCTGTAGTTATCGATAACTGGCTGATCTCTATGCCCACTTCAACAGAACCTGTTTTCCCCGAAGGTGTGGTAGGAATTGCCGATAATTTATATATACAGGGTGAATTCCAGCTGCCCGATACCCTTAAATATATCGGCAAATACGCTGTCACAGATGCAATTCGTGAAAAAAGCAAGATGCACGACAAGCTGGAGATTCCCGCAGGCGTTATCAGAATAGGTGAAATGGCGTTCAACTACAAAGCAAAGGAACTCGTTCTGCACGAAGGTCTGGAATATATCGGCGGCGGCGCTTTCCAGAACATAACGGCAAAGGAAGTTTTAGTTCCAGGCACAGTAACATACATCGGTGAAAAAGCACTGGGCTATCTCGACAATGAAAAGATCAACGGCTTTACAATAAAGGGCTACAACGGCACAGCTGCCCAGATGTACGCAAAGGCTAACGGATTTGTGTTTGTCTCCCTCGGAAACAAACCTCCTATGAAGGGCGACCTCAACATCGACGGAACAGTTAATGTTACGGACGTTTCAATGCTGGCGGCACACGTCAAGGGCGTGAAGAAGATGGACGACACGGCTGCTGCCGATCTCAACGGCGACGGCAGCATTAATGTAACCGATATTTCACA